>NZ_JBIEIS010000071.1:0-45283 GCF_043496855.1 Nonomuraea sp. JJY05 | reverse complement strand
AAGGCCCCGGTATCTGCCGGGGCCTTCACGCATGCCCGCCGCCCCTATGCTTCGGGGTGTTCGATCGACCGGGGAGGCCGGTGTGCTGCCCGAGGTGGAGGTATGAGTACGGCGGCGCACGCCCACACCGGCTACCCAACCCGTTAACGCGAGCGTGGTGGTTGTGGCCTTTTGGGTGCGGAAAGAGGTTGAAAGGTCAGGGTTGCGCAAGATCGCGGCGGCCCGGGCGTGGGTAAGCCGTCCCCAGCGGACCTGGCCGGCCCAGACCCCGCCGTAGGCGCGGCGCGGGAAGCGGCGTCCGGCGAACGCACCGGCCACTCCGTAGGCCGACCCGGTCGCGGTGAACGCGGCGAACACGTCCGCGATCGCGGTGGCGATCTCCTCGTCCGGATCGATGACCACGTTCTGGTCTTCGTCGTAGACGAACCCGGCCGGCAGCGGCAGCCGCAGCTCGCCGCGGGCGGCCGCGGCGCCTTTGGCCTCGTTCATCCGGCTGGTCGGCCAGGGCGGCTCGGCCTCGCCCATCTGGCCTTTCAACCCCAGCAGCAACCGGTCGTTGATGTCGGACAGGTCATAGATTCCGTCTGTGTCGATCACCAGGGTGTCGGTGAAGCGTGCCGGCTCCAGCAGGCGGGCCACGTCCGCGTTGGAGCGGGCCAGCCGAGAGACCTCCAGCCCGAACACCGCTCCGACCTCGCCCAGGCAGATGCGGGCGACCAGCTGTTTGAACCCGTCCCGGCGGGCGGCGCTGCGTCCCGACAGCCCCAGATCGCAGTGGATCACCTCGATTCATCGGTGCTCGCTCCGTCGCCCTGTCCACTCGGCTGGTCGTCGCCGCCGGGCGTCGCCTCGCCATTCCGGCGCGGCGGCACCGTCTGCGGGCCGCCGGCCAGGGCGGATTCCAGCATGTTCGCCAGCACCGCGATCACCTCGGCGCATGCGGTCAAGCCACCCGGTCCCGGTGGGTCCAAATGCTTCTTCTCGCCGGCGCTGTCAACGGCGCTGAACCCGCCAGCCTCGATCGTCATGATTCATCACCACTTGAACCGGGATTGGCCCTTCTTCCCCGAAAAGACCATCCGGTCCCGGCAATGACTACTCGCACCATGACAGACAAGACGAAGGACCAACACCACGCGCAACGATTACAATCCGTTACGGATGGTGCGACGAATGCAGACACTTCCCGCGCAGCGGGTGGAATGGGTGAGTGATCGTTACAAACGATTCCGAAACCTCGCTCCTTCTGCGTGAACGCGCAGTCCGCGAGGCACGTGGGAATCCCCAGACGGCGCTTCTTGGAAGTGCCGGGCTTGGGGATCAACCGCTCTCGTACCGGCAGCGGTTGGAACATCCGAGCGCGTAGCTGCTCCCGGATTTTTCAGGAACGCCTATTCGCCCCACACAGCAGGGATATCGCGGGCGTCAGCCCGTCGACGCCCGCCGTCCGGGACCCTGTGTTGCCCCGGACCTGACGCCACGCAACCACGAGGAACGCCGGGTCAGCGACCAGGTTGAACGGGTCATCGAACCGGCGAGCACGATCCTCGCCGGCCCAGCGGTGCAGTTTGGTCTGAATAATCGGTACCCGCCACTTGGCCGTCTCCGGCTCCAGCAGCAGCGCGCCCATATTCACGAACGGCCTCCTGACCTGACGTCCCTACCTGCCCGAAACTGCTGCCTGCCTTCCCCATGTGCGCGGCTTTCCCGCGCTCGGAGTACTACGCAGGCTCCGCCCCACCCCGTGCCTTCGGCAGGCGACGCACCTATCCCCGAACCCGTCCTGGAGGAGACCGAGCTCGGGGAGTGACACGAGATGGTTCCCACGTTCACTGCTGACCTCTCGCGAGAGGAGGTGCCCAGCTATGCCCCTGCGGTATCGCTCCGGCTACGCCGTAGACCTTCACCAGAGCCTCCCGGCCAAGCGCGACAACCGGCCCAGGAGTTCCCCGCCAAGCACCTCCGCCCGGCGGGTACGCACCGCAACCCAGCCCGTATGCGCCAGATTCGAGCTGGTGGAAGCCTTGAAGGGCGTTACGCCACTGGTTCCTCACGCACACCTTTCCCGCTCGTGAACCAGGCCCGCGCCGTCTGGCAGTACCAGCACGTCCTGACGTTGTCGAGGCTGCTCCCACCCTCACCCACGCCTCCGGGATCAGGCTGCCTCCCACTTCACACGACCTGCTACGACAGGCCGTCGGCGGAGCTTTTTCATCTCCGCACGGTCAAACAGCGCCTCGTGGCGCACGCCGGGGTGCTCCCGGTCCTCGGCGCCGAAGCGCCTGCGGTCCGGGTCCCCTTGCCATCGAACAACTGCAGGCTGACCTCGTCGACAGCGAGTCCGCAACGCCTCGACCACCGCTCAAGAGACCACCGCTGGGGGAATTACGTGAGCGTCGAGAGAGGTGCCACCGCCTGCTCCATCCCGATCTCGATGCCCGTGTTCCGGCAGAGTTAGACGAGCCCTCTGGAGGTGAACGCGGCACGTACGGTTGTCGTGGCGGTGTCGCCGCCGTGCCGCTGTGCGGCGTTCATCGTGGTTTCGGCCGCCGCCTTGAAGGTGGTGTCCTTGGTGAAGTCGAACTGCGCGTCGATGATGACCGTGCTGCCCAGTGTGTCACCGAGCCTGGTGCGGATGTCGTATAGGGCTGAGGACCAGATTTCGCCGTCCGCGTGCACCTCGCCGACCAGGTCCTGGGGGTAGTGCTTGGTGCCGTCCAGTCGGCGTAGGCAGTGTGGGGTCTTTGATGTGTAGGAGACCGAGTCCCAGTCGGCCACGCATGTTTCGGGTGTCCGCGTGGGTGGGCCGGTCTTCCAGCTGCTGACGGCTATGGCGAGGTAGTCGCCGAGGGCTTCACCGATCGCGCCCGATTCCAGGGTCGTGCCGAAGCCGGTCACTTGGCCGTCCTGTGCGGAGTGGCGGTACTCGTGGATGATGACCTCGCCGTCCTCGGCGTCGTCCACGCCTTCCTTGCCGAGGGTGATGGTGGTCTTGTCGTCCCTGTAGAAGGAGTTGTCGCTGCCGTACTGGTTGATTCGCAGTTCGATCTGGTGTTGGTTCACCGGGCGTAGCCGGGTGCCGAAGCCGAGTGATTGGATGTAGTGCTGGGCGGTGGTGACCCAGTAGTAGCCCATGATTTGTTCGAACTGGTCGCTGTCGCGATGCCAGGCCGGGAAGGCTCCGTTCACCGCTTGGGCGGGCTTGCCGGTCTCGCTCTTGGCCGTGATGTAGCGTCCGGTGAGGGTGCCGGAGCTGTCCAGGTCGGTGAGGGTGACGGTGTGGTACGCCGGGGTGAAGGCCGCGCTGTCGTGGTCGTGGTCGTCGGCGAGGGATTGGTCGCCCGTGGTCTGGACCGGGTTGGGGTAGAAGACGGTAAGCCGACCGCACAAGCGCACAACCAGCCCATGCCGCCAACCGCGCTACCGGCGTGCCAGCGCCGGGCTAAGGGGCCGGAAGAGCATCTGGGTCATGGTTCACGTGCTGGTGGCGAGTCAAGTCCTGCTCACCACGGTCTTCGTTGTCTCCGCGTACTCGAAACTGCGCAGTCGTGCCGCACTACAGTCTTTCGCCGCCACCCTGCGATTGCTGCCCGGCCCGGCCCGTTTCCCGGCTGCCATGGCAACGGTGGCCGTGGAAGTTGTCACTGCCGCCACCTTGATCGTGCTTCCACATGCGGGGCTGGCCGCCGGCGGGATGCTGTTGGTCGCGTTCTCCACGTGGATCGCTGTTTCTCTTCGCTGGGGGCAGCGCGAGCCATGCCAGTGCTTCGGCGCGTCCGTGACCCCGCTCGGCCCGGTGCATCTGGTCCGCAACGGGCTTCTGCTGCTCGTTGCCGCGCTGGGTTCGGTGGCGCTGATGTTTCCCGGCGGCCCGGTAACCATGGTCGGCCTCGCCCTGGCAGTGCCGGTTGGGTTGGTCGGCGCCATCCTCTTGATCGTCTTCGACGATATCGCCGATTTGTTCATGGAAGTCGCGGGGGGTGCGTGATGCCGTATCTGATCGTTGCCGTCGTCCTGGTCGGCGTGCTGTGCCTGCTGAATCTCCTGTTGACGGTCGGAGTGATCCGCCGGCTGCGGAAGCAGGCGGCGTCAGCGGCATCCTTGCCACCCATGGAGGAAGGGCTCGCCATCGGGGAGAAGATCCCGGAGTTCGCCGCCACCACCACCGGCGGCGAGCCGATCTCCGATGAGCTGATCGAAGGGCCCGCCCTGATCGGTTCTTCTCCCCGTCCTGCCAGCCCTGCAGGGAACTGATGCCGCGCTTCATCGACCATGCCCGCCGAACCCCGGCTGCCGTGCTCGCCGTCGTCGTCACCGACAGTGACAAGGAGGCCGTCGCTGACGTCGAACGCCTCGCTGAGGTGGCACGTGTCGTGGTCGAGGCACCTCATGCCGCCATTCAGAGCGCCTTCCGGGTCACCGGATATCCGACCGTCTTCGAAATCGGTGCGGACGGCAGGGTCACCGACAACGATCCCGTGTTGCCCGCCACGGTCGGCGCATGATCGGAACGGCGAAGGCCGCCGCGGGGTCGCCCTGCGCGCGGCCCCGGGATTGATGGCGGTCTATGTCCTGGTAATGATCGTCGAGGCCATCGCGCCGATCGCGGTGGCGTGGCTGACCAAACTGGTGGTCGACTCCCTGGCAGGACAGGGATCGGCGGCCGAGCTGAGCACCCTCGCGGTGGGGTTGGCCGCCGCGGGCATCCTGGTAACGGTGCTGCCTCAGCTCATGCAGTACCTCAACAGCGAAATGGGCAGGTTGTTCACCGCTCAGACCACCACACAGCTGTTCTCCGCGACGCTGCGGTTCGCCGGGT
Source organism: Nonomuraea sp. JJY05 (assembly GCF_043496855.1). Taxonomy (NCBI): domain Bacteria; kingdom Bacillati; phylum Actinomycetota; class Actinomycetes; order Streptosporangiales; family Streptosporangiaceae; genus Nonomuraea; species Nonomuraea sp. JJY05. The sequence goes on along the minus strand of NZ_JBIEIS010000071.1, from coordinate 40,464 downwards.
TGCGACGGTTCGAGGACCCCAACTTCCACGACCAGTTGCGGCTGTCGCATCGTCGCGCCGCGATGATATGGGACATCGGCCCGGCGGAGCGACGCCAGATGTTCTACGGCGATCTGCTCACCACGATTGCGGCGGCAAAGGAGATCCGGCTATTCAACAGCGGCCGTTTCCTGCGAGGCCGCATGATGACCGAGTTGCGCACGTCCAACGCCGCACGCCGCCGGATGGACATCAAGGAACTGTCCGTTGAGGGCCTGCTGACGCTGCTGGGCGCCGCGGTCGCGGGCGGCGGGCTGATCTGGGCCGTCATCTCCGCCGGCTCCGGCCGCGCCGACGCTCACCAGCGTCGCGGTGCCACTCGTGGAGGTCGGCGCTGAAGCCATGCGACTCGCGCTCGCTGACGGTCAGCAGGAATCCGTGATAACGATTCCGACCGCCGTGCGACTCAGGGAGAGCACGCCGCGCGCCATGCGCGCGGACTGACCATGCCGCGGCGGACCGGGGCACGCTCGGCCCGCGGACGTCGGCCGCTCGTGGAAGAGGGCCGTCGCTCAGGATGAAAAGGGCTCCCTGCCGCGGGAATCCGGGTGCCCGGTTGCGCGCCGGACGCGTCACAGTCGAGGACTCCTGCCGTTCGGTTCGATTGGGTGGTCGGTACCTGGGAGGCCGGTGCGCCGGTACGTCCTGGTCCTGCCGCGCCGCCGGATGAACGTTTCATCGCCTCGCCCGCCGCGACAGTGCGACTGCGCCCGGTCAGCTCCGATCGGCCCACTTCGGCCCGCGGCGGAACCGCGACGCAAGAGGGCGGGCCCTTGACGGATCTTCTCGCGTCATGTTTGCTCCGCCACACCACCACCTGAGCCGGCTTGCGCGGAAGGAGTACCGAGTTGACCGTGGCGATGTTAACGCTAACAACGAGCTCGGGAGCCGCCGCCGGCATGCCGAATCGGGCAGCGCCCGACCGGGCCCACCGCGGGTCCGTTACGGCAGCCACTCAGCACGATCCCAGGTCGCTGATCCTCACCGAAGGAGGTCCTCGTGCCCACAACAGGCGGACCGGAGCGAAAGTGTGTTAACGCGAACATTGCTACTCGATTCGACTTACGCCCTGACCGCCGCGAGGGCTTGAGCAGGCGTACGTGGGGACGATGGTGCGCCGCCGCGCTGATGGCCGTGGCCTTGGTGATAGCGGGTACGGCGATGGGGGAGGGAGTAGCCGGCGCGGAGTCCAACGGCGGGGTGCGGGTCATGCCGCTGGGCGACTCGATCACCGAGGGCACGCAGGTGCCGGGCGGGTACCGGATCGGGTTGTGGCAGCGCCTGGCCGCCGGCCGCTACACGGTCGACTTCGTCGGGTCGCAATTCAACGGGCCGGGCAGCCTGGGCGACCACGATCATGAGGGCCATCCCGGGTGGCGGATCGACCAGATCGACGCGAACATCACCGGCTGGCTGCGTACGTACACACCGCGCACGGTGTTGCTGCACATCGGCACCAACGACGTCCTGCAGAACTACAACGTGGCCGGTGCCCCGCAACGGGTGTCCACGCTGATCGACCACATCACCACGGCCGTGCCCAACGCGGACGTCTTCGTCGCCACCATCATCCCGCTGTCCAACTCCGGCCAGGAGTCGGCCGCCCGCACCTTCAACGCGGCGATCCCCGGCATCGTCCAGAGCAAGGTGAACAGCGGCAAACGTGTCCACCTGGTCGACATGCACAGCAAGTTGACCACCTCCGACCTGATCGACGGCATCCACCCCACCGCCGGCGGCTACGACAAGATGGCCGCCGCCTGGTACGAGGCGCTTCAGTCGGTACCGGGCAGCATCGGCCAGCCGGGGGGCGGCACCCCCAGCCCAACCCCTGGTGCGGGCGCGATCAGGGGTGTGGGGTCGGGCAGGTGCCTTGATGTCTCCGGCGCCTCGCAGGCGAACGGCGCGCAGGCGCAGATCTGGGACTGCAACGGCCAGGCCAACCAGCAGTGGACGGCGACGGCGAGCGGTGAGCTGCGGGTCTACGGCGGCAAGTGCCTGGATGTGAACGGGGCCGGGACGGCGGACGGCACCACCGTGATCATCTGGGACTGCAACGGCCAGAACAACCAGAAGTGGCGCCTCAACGCCGACGGCACCATCACCGCCGTCGGGGCGAACAAGTGCCTTGACGTGCCGAACTACTCCACCGCCAACGGCGTCAAACTCCAGATCTGGTCCTGCGGCGGCGCCGCCAACCAGCGCTGGACCCGCCTCAACGCATGACATCCCTCCAGGGGCACCCGTCCCCCGGAGATCTCCCCGACACCCTGGTAGGAAGCGGAATCAGATGCGCAGAATTCTCGGCTTGGCGGTGGCGGCGGTACTCGCAGCCGGCTCCGTCGTCGCGATCGGCGGCGGGACGTCGCCGGTCGCCGCGCTGGACAACGGCCTGGCCCGCACGCCCCAGATGGGCTGGAACGACTGGAACAGCTTCGGCTGCAACGTCAACGACTCGCTGATCCGTCAGACGGCCGACGCCATGGTCTCCAGCGGCATGGCGGCGGCGGGCTACACCTACGTCAACATCGACGACTGCTGGTCCACCAAAAGCCGCAACTCCAACGGTGACCTGGTGCCGGATCCGCAGAAGTTCCCCAACGGGATCAAGGCCCTGGCCGACTACGTCCACTCCAAGGGGCTCAAGCTCGGCATCTACTCCTCGGCCGGAACCACGACGTGCGCGGGCTACCCGGCCAGCCTGGGCAACGAGCGGCGGGACGCGGCGCTGTGGGCGTCCTGGGGGATCGACTACCTGAAGTACGACAACTGCGGTGACCACCGGGGCCTGAACGGGCAGCAGCGGTACACGGCCATGCGGGACGCGCTGGCCGCCACCGGGCGTCCGATCGTGTACAGCCTGTGCAACTGGGGGCAGGAGAACGTGTGGACGTGGGGGATGCCGGTGGGCAACTCCTGGCGCAACACCGGCGACATCGCGGCGAACTGGAACTCGATCACGGGCATCCTGGACCGGCAGGTCGGGCTCGACGCGTACTCGGGCCCCGGCGGGTGGAACGACCCGGACATGCTGGAGGTGGGCGTCGGCGGCGTGACGGGGACGGAGGGACGCGCGCACTTCAGCCTGTGGTCGCTGCTGAACGCGCCGCTCATCGCCGGAAACGACCTGCGCACGATGAGCGCCGACACGCGCACGATCCTCACCAACACCGAGGTCATCGCGGTCAACCAGGACTGGGGTGGCAGGCAGGGCCACAAGATCAGTGACAACGGCAACCTGGAGGTCTGGCGCAAGCCGATGTCGAACGGCTCGGTCGCGGTCGTACTGCTCAACCGGGGCACCTCCACCTCGACGGTCTCCACCACCGCCTCCGCCCTGGGGCTGGGGCCCGCCTCCTCCTACTCGGTGCGCGACCTGTGGGCGCACACGACGTCCTCCTCGTCCGGGACGATCAGCGCGTCGGTCCCCGGACACGGTGCGGCCATGTACGTCGTGACCGGCGGGGGCATCGTCACTCCTCCGCCCACGGGTGCGATCAGGGGCGTGGGATCGGGCAGGTGCCTTGACGTCTCCGGCGCCTCGCAGGCGAACGGCGCGCAGGCGCAGATCTGGGACTGCGACGGCCGGCCCGGCCAGCAGTGGACGGTGACCGCGAGCGGTGAGCTGCGGGTCTACGGCGGCAAGTGCCTGGATGTGTACGGCCGGGGCACCGCCGACGGCACCAACGTCATCATCTGGGACTGCAACGGCCAGGACAACCAGCGGTGGCGCCTGAACTCCGACGGCACCATCACCGCCGTGGGGGCGAACAAGTGCCTGGACGTGCCGGACAACGCCACCGCCAACGGCACCAAGCTGACCATCTGGTCGTGCAACGGCGGCGCCAACCAGCGCTGGACCCGCACCTGACGTTGCGCGCCGCATGGGTGCACCGCTGCGGCGGTGCACCCATGTGTCAGACGTACGACACTACGTGGCGAGGGTGCAGGCCGTGCCGTTGAGGGCGAATTGCGTGGGTACGGCGTTCGTGCCGCTGTAGGTGGCCTGGAAGCCGAAGGTGACGGCGGTTCCAGTTGGCCTGCGTCCCTGACCTGCGCCGCCGCGTCAGCTTTGCCGGCCGGCGAGCTGCCGATCGGTAGTGGGGCGTGCTTCGGCGGGCTGCGATGCGGTCATGCCGACTGCCTCAACGACATCACGGCCCATGGCGCGAGCTCGGCATCGAGGTCCAGCACGCCGCTGTCGGGCACCGTCAGCGTGAACCTGAGGAGCGAGTCGGCGACCAGGCTCAGGTGCTCGCTCTCGGCTCGGGACGGGTTGAGGGGAGAACCGAGCCGGTACCAGGCCTCGGCGGCGTTCCCGTGCTCCCAGTCCATGACCTCGACGAGGAAGGTGGTGCCGGGCTCCAGCCCGCCGATCGAGTGGCGGATCCTGCGGCTCGGCCCCATCTCGGCCAGCGCGCGTGCCGCCGGGTAGGAGTTCTGCGAGCCGACACCCCTCGTGGCCATGTCCTCGGGGTAGTTGAAGAACACCGCCGACACGGCGGACGTCCGGCTGTCGCGGGTCACGACCCCGTCGGACGTCGCGAGGAGCAGCCGGTCGCCGAGCCGCTCCAGCATCGTGAAAGCGTGGAACGTGGGCTTGTGAATGCCGCCCTCGTTCACCATGCCGAAGCCGCCGTGGAAGGGTCCCATCCCGGCGCCGCCCTCCTCGAACACGTCCGTGAAGGTCCAGTAGGCGATCGAGTCGGCGAGGGTGGCGCACTTCAGATACGACCGCGTGATGGAGGTCGCCGCGAACAGCGTGTCGTGGATGAAGTCGCGGGCCGACGGCGACGTCGACCACTCCGTGATGTGGATCTCCGCATCGGGATAGGCGCTGTTGTTCACGAGCTCGCGAAGGAGGGTGAGGTCGTCGAACGTGGCATCGGCGTACCGGGTGATCTGCACAGCCTCGCCGTTGGCGCCGTACGCGAAGTCGGTGGGGTACAGGTGGGTGGAGATGAAGTCGACGGGGAGGTCGCGCTCCGCGCACCAGGCGATGAAGTCCTCGATCCACACCGGGCGCCAGTCGAGCGAGTCCACGTCGGCCGCGGCGGCCGTCTCGAGCATCGCGGAGCGGTCCTCGCCCTCGCCCTTGTAGCGGTCGTCGGGCACGAAGACGCTCGTCGCGGGCCCGCCCACCTTCAACGCGGGATCGATCTTCTTGATCGCCCTCACGGTCTGCTCGTAAAGCTCGAAGTACTCGGTCTTCGTGCCGGTCCAGAAGTGGGGAACCAGGTTCGGCTCGTTCCACACCTCGAACCGCCACTCCCGCACCTCGGCGAGGCCGTACCGATCGATCCAGTGCTCGACCGACCTCGTGACCAGCTCGACCCAGCGCGCCATGTCCTTGGGCGGACTGCAGTGAGCGCCCCACCAGAACACCGTCTCTGTTACCGTCGCCAGCTCGCGCGGCATGAAGCCCAGCTCGACGAATGGGCGGACCCCGCTGTCGACAATGAAGTCGAACACCTTGTCCACATAGCTGAACGTGTACGCGGGCGCGGCAAGGGGCGTGTTCGGCCCGAAACCGCTGCCGTAGCTCTCCCGGTACACGAACATGTCGTCGTGAAAGACGCCGTGAAAGCGGATGTACTGGAATCCGCACGCGGACACGACGTCGGCGAATTGCTGCCGCCAGTCCGCGCGCAGCGCCTCGTTCGCCCGTCCGGCGCCGATGCACCTGCTCCAGGCGTGCGGGAGCGCACTCTCGTCGCACAGCCTGCCGTCGATCAGCAATCGGGTCATGGTCTCACTTCTCTTCAGGAAAACGTTGGCGGATGGAGTGCTGCTAGCCCTTGACGGCGCCCAGTGACAGGCCCGACTGCCAGTACCGCTGCAGACTGAGGAATGCGATGATCAACGGGACGATGGTCAGCAGCGCGGACGTGATCACGAGATTCTGGATGAGGGCGCCGTTCCCCGCCGTCGAGCCCAGCTTGTTCCACTGGTTGATGCCGACGGTCAGCGGATACCAGGCGGGATCCTTGAGCATGATCAACGGCAGGAAGTAGTTGTTCCAGATCGACACGAACGAGAAGAGCAGGACCGTCACGCTCGCCGGTGCGAGCAGCGGGAGCGCGATCTGGAGAAAGGTCCTGAACTCCCCGGCACCGTCGATCTTCGCGGCCTCCAGCAGGCCGTTCGGCACGGCTTCGGCCGTGAACACCCACATCAGGTACAACCCGAAGGGGTTGATGAAGGACGGGATGAGAATCGCCCACGGGGTGTTGGTCAAGCCGACGTGCGCGAAGAGCAGGAACTGCGGGATCGCCAGGGCGATGCCGGGGACCGAGATCGATCCCAGGACGACGAAGAGGAACACCCGCTTGCCCCTGAAATCGAGTTTCGCCAGGGCGTACCCGCCGAGGGCGGCCAGGAAGGTCGACACGCTCGCACCCACGACGACGTAGAGAACGGTGTTGAGCAGCCACCGGGAGAAGATCCCGTCCTGGTAGCTGAAGACCTCCACGATGTTGTCCCACAGGGCGAACTCGCGACCGGGGGCGAGCCCGAACGATGACACGAAGTCGGCCTGCGACTTCGTCGCGTTGATGACCAGCCACACGAGCGGCAGCAGGCAGTACAACATGAACAGAGCTGTCATCACGGTGAGAGTCGTGCTCTTCCTGGGATTCTCCACCGTGTACAGCCGGCGGCTACTGCTCGGGTGCATTCCTCAACCCTCTGATCTGGACGGCGTAGGCGACGGCGATCGTGATCGCTGCCATGACGAGCGCGAGTGCTGCCGCATAGCCCTGCTGGGACCCGGTGAACGCCAGGTTGTACGCGTACAGATTCGGCGTGTAGAACGTGGTGACGCCGCTGTTGGCCACCATCGAGGGCAGGATCTGCGGTTCGTTGAACATCTGGAACGTGCCGATGATCGAGAAGATGATCGTGACGACCAGGGATCCGCGAAGTGCCGGCAGCTTGATCGCGCGGACGATCTGGAGCTCGTTCGCCCCGTCGATCGCGGCAGCCTCGTACAGTTCGCGGGGGACGGCCTTGAGCGCGGCGTAGAAGATGAGCATGTTGAAGCCGGTGAACGCCCATGTCACCATCAGCCCGATGGAGATGAGCGTGGTGTCAGGGGCGAAGGGATCGAGGTCCGTGCCCAGAGCGTCGTTGAGGCTGCCGAACAGGCCGTACTTGACGCCCAGCAGGAATCCCCACATGAGGGTCGCCACGATCGCCGGCACCGCGTAGGGAAGGAAGATCGTCATCCGCATGAACCTGGTGCCGTGCACCCGCATGGAGTCCAGCGCCAGCGCCAGCGCCATGGCGAAGATCAGCATGATCGGCACCTGGACGAGCGTGAACCGGAAGACGCGCCCCACCCCGTCCCAGAACTGGGGATCGTGGAACAGCTTGCCGTAGTTGGCGAATCCGACGAACGTGTTGCCCCCGATGAGCTTGTCCTGGAAGAGGCTGAGGTAGACGGCGTACAGGATGGGCACGATGAACACCAGGGCGAACAGCGCCCCGAAAGGCGCTATGAACGCCAGCCCGATCTGTGACTTGCGGCGCTTGCGAGCCGGCGCCGGATGCCGCGCGGCATCCGTCGACGCCATGGCCGAAGTGGTGACGTCGACCCGACGTGCCAGGCCCATGTCCGTGTTCCTTCCGATTCGTTGAGGTGGCCCAGGGCTCGCTAGTCCACTTCGAAGCCCTGCTCGTTGCCGTACTGGATGCAGCGCTGCTTCCACTGCTCGAGGATCTCGGCGAGCGAGCCCTTGCCCGTCGTGTAGAACGGCGATGCGAGGTCGCCGTAGACCGAGCGTGCCCACTCGAAGAACGGCGGGTACTGCCAGCCGCTCCCGACGATCTCCGAGGCCTCGGCCAGCACCGCGCCGACCTTCTGGTCGCCGAAGTACTGGTTGGCCTTGCTCTGGAACGCCTCGCTGTCCAGGACCGACGTGTTCGGCACGAAGGCACCCGCGTCGACGCGGGACGACAGACCGGCGCCGTGCGTGAAGTACTCGAGGAACTTGAAAGCCGCGTCCTGGTGCTCGGCCGCGGCCGGGATGCCGAAGGAGCTTCCGCCGTTCGCCGCTCCGACCTTTTCTCCCTGCTTCCACTGGGGCATCAAGGCGACTCTGAAGTCACCGGCGGCCTTCGGCGCGCGCTCCGGCAGCGTGGAGGTCAGCCAGCCGCCCATGGTCTGGGTGGCGAGGCTTCCGTCGTTGAGCGTCCGGTTCCAGTCGTCAGACCATCCTGTGATCTTGGTGTTGATCAGGCCCTCGTCGAGCATCTTCTGCCAGAAGGCCACGGCCCTGGTCGTGCCCTCGTCGGTGAAGTCGATGTGCACCTTGTTGCCGTTCACCTTGAACGGGCGACCACCGGCCTGCCAGATGAGCGAGAGCAGGAAGAAGATGTCCCCCGTGTCCTGGGCGATGTAGTGGTCGCCGCCGAGCGCGCGGACCTTCTTGGCGGCCTCGTAGTACTCGTCCCACGTCGCCGGGGGCTTGTCGATGCCGGCCTTCTTGAGGGTGGCCGAGTTGTAGAACAGCGCCGAGGGACCGTAGTCGGACGGCAGCGCGTAGACCTTGCCGTTGACCGTCACGTCGCTCCACGCGCCCGGGACGTAGTCCTTCTTGAAGTTCTCGACGCCGTACTTGCCGAGATCGGCGAGCTTGCCGGGAATGGCGAAGTAGGGCACGGCGAAGTACTCGAACATCACGACGTCAGGTACACCGGAACCGGCCTGGATGGCGTTGTCGAGCGCCTTGTACTCGTCCTGGGACGAGCCCGCGTTGACGACCTCGACCTTGATGTTCGGGTTCGCGGCCTGGAAGCCCGGGACAGCCCCTGCGACGGTGCCGTCCCAGCTCCAGACCGTGAGCTTCACCTGTTGGTCACCGCCGCCGCCGGTCGCGCTTCCGCCGCCGGAGCCGCCCGAGCAAGCCGTCAGCGCGAGCATCGGCACGAGTACCGCGGAAAGGAGCCTTGTCTTCTGGGAGAGCCGCATCGAGCCTCTCCTCTCGTCCTGGAGATGGTACGAAACTATTTCGCAACTTGTTCGGTGCTGCCAGGACACTAGGTGGTGTGTCTGTTTCGTGTCAACGGGAGGAGCAGCGAGGATGTCGAGCGGCAATGGAGGGAAGGGGCCGTGGTAGATTCGAAATAGTTTCGAAGCGCGAAAGGGGCCCGGATGTCACGGCGAGGTCGTTCTGAGCGAGCCACCTTGGCGGACGTCGCCCGGCTGGCCGGCGTCTCGCCGGCGACCGCCTCGAAGGTCCTCAACGGGCGGAGCGATGTCGGGGCGGGCACGCGTGAGCATGTCCTCGAGGTCATGGCCGAGCTCGGCTACATGCCGACGGCGGCACGACGTGAGCGAACCCGCGACCGGACCCTCGTCGCGGTGGTCGACATCGTGGAGTCCCGTTATGCCGGGACGGTGCTCCAAGGGATACTCCTGGCAGCGACCTCCGCGCAGGCCGAGCTCCTCCTTCGCCTGCCGCCCGCCGAGCCGATCAGCGCGAGCCGTACGGCGGCCCGGGCCTGGATGGAGGAGCAGAAGGCGTCCGGCGTCGTCGGTGTCATCGCGCTCGCCGTCGCCGTGCCCGGCTCGGTGCTCCTCGCCGCGGAGGAGCTCGAGGTGCCCATCGTGACGATCGACCCCATCGACACGACCGAATCGCGTCTCGTCAGCATCGGCTCCACCAACTGGGCGGGCGGTCGTTCGGCGACCGAGCACGTCATCAAGCTCGGCCACCGCAGGATCGCCTGGATCGGCGGCCCGCTGGGCTCCGCCCCCTCGCTGGAACGCTTCCACGGGTACCAGGCCGCGCTCGACTCGGCCGGCGTCACGCCGGACCGGGCACTGATCCGCCACGAGGCATTCTCCGTCGAGGCGGGGCTGCGGCACGGCCATGACCTGCTCGCGCTCGACGAGCGGCCGACCGCGATCGTCGCGGGCAACGACGAGATCGCCGTCGGGGTCCTCGCCGCGGCCAAGGGGCTTGGCATCTCGGTCCCGGGCGAGCTGTCGGTCACCGGGTTCGACGACACGCCACAGACCCAGTGGACCACGCCACGGCTCACCTCCGTCCGGCAGCCTCTCGTCGGCATGGGCCGGATGGCGGTCGAGACCGTCCTCGGCATGGCGGACGGCGTCCAGCCCGCCTCCCGGCACCTCCAGCTCGCGACGACCCTCAGCGTCCGCGACTCGACGGGCCCCGTCCCTTCGTCCTGATCACGGCAAAAAATATGAAACTTTCATGGCCTGCCATCCCTCGCAGGAAGAACAGGCGAAAGTTTCGGTGCGCATCATGGGTGGCTGAGGCCCTGTAGTGCCGAAGCGGGCAGGCGAATGTGTCTGAAACTTTTCAGATCTGCCTTGACATGTTTCGGAAGCATTTCCCACACTGAGGCACCAAGCGACGCCTTGATGGTGTGTCCCCGCGTGTTCCCGTTTCCGTATCTCAGACATGGAGGCTCAGGCATGGGCGCAAACGCCATACCCTCGTCTGAAACCAGGCGGCCCTTGAGCGGCTTACGCTGGTCCCTGATCGTCGGTGCTCTCGGAGTGCTCGCCGTGATCATGGCGCTGATGGCGCCGCTCCGCGCCGATGCGGCGGCGAGTACGCTCGGCGCGGCCGCCGCGCAGAGCGGGCGCTACTTCGGCACCGCCATCAGCGCGGGCAGGCTCGGCGACTCGCAGTACACCACGATCGCTGGCCGCGAGTTCAACATGGTGACGGCCGAGAACGAGATGAAGATCGACGCCACCGAGCCGAACCGGGGCCAGTTCAACTTCACCAACGGCGACCGCGTCTACAACTGGGCCGTGCAGAACGGCAAGCGGGTGCGCGGCCACACCCTGGCCTGGCACTCCCAGCAGCCCGGCTGGATGCAGTCCCTGTCCGGCAGCTCGCTGCGTCAGGCGATGATCGACCACATCAACGGCGTCATGGCCCACTACAAGGGCAAGATCTACGCCTGGGACGTGGTCAACGAGGCCTTCGCCGACGGCAACTCCGGCGGCCGGCGCGACTCCAACCTGCAGCGCACCGGCAACGACTGGATCGAGGTCGCCTTCCGCACCGCGCGCGCCGCCGACCCGGCCGCCAAGCTCTGCTACAACGACTACAACATCGACAACTGGACCTGGGCCAAGACCCAGGGCGTCTACAACATGGTCCGCGACTTCAAGCAGCGCGGCGTGCCGATCGACTGCGTCGGCCTGCAGTCGCACTTCAACGGCAACAGTCCGTACAACAGCAACTACCGCACCACCATCTCCAGCTTCGCCGCCCTCGGGGTGGACGTGCAGATCACCGAGCTGGACATCCAGGGCGGCTCTCCGCAGACCTACGCCGCCGTGACCAACGACTGCCTGGCAGTGCCCCGTTGCGCCGGCATCACGGTGTGGGGGGTGCGCGACCAGGACTCCTGGCTCGGCGCCAACGCCAGCCCGCTGCTGTTCAACGGCGGCAACAAGAAACCCGCCTACGACGCGGTCCTCAACGCCCTGAACGCCGCCAACCCCGGCCCCACGCCCACGGTGACCCCGACGCCGCCCGGCGACAATGGCCAGATCAAGGGGGTGGCCTCCGGTCGCTGCCTGGACGTGCCCGGCGCCAGCACCACGGATGGCACTCAGGTGCAGTTGTGGGACTGCAACGGCCAGTCCAACCAGCAGTGGAGCTCGACCTCCGCAGGTGAGATCAAGGTGTACGGCAACAAGTGCCTGGACGCCGGCGGCAGCGGGAACGGCGCGAAGGTGCAGATCTACGGCTGCTGGGGCGGCGACAACCAGAAGTGGCGCGTCAACTCCGACGGGACCATCGTCGGCGTGCAGTCGGGACGCTGCTTGGACGCCGTCGGCACAGGCACTGCCAACGGCACCCAGATCCAGCTGTACGACTGCTCAGGCGGCAGCAACCAGAAGTGGACCTGGAGCGGGCGTTCCTGAAGCCGCGTCGATAGGCCCGTGGCTTCGCCGCAACCGGGGGCCGGTTGCGGCGAAGCGCATGCGAAGGTCCGCGAGCGTCGTCGGGTTCACACGCCCGTGATGGTCCATTGGTTGTTGGTGCTGTTGTTCGGCGTCCACATGGCCACGGTGGAGCCGGCCGTGCTGTTGCCCATGCCGTCGAGGGCCGTGCCGGTGGCGCGGTTGATGATCTGCTGGCGGCCGTTGCCCGTGCTGTTGAGGCGCCACTGCTGGTTGTTGCCGCCGTCCCACGCCGCCTGCCTGGCGTTGGCTCCGTTGGCGTTGTTGCCCCAGCTGTCGACGACCATGCCGTTGGTACGGTTGACGATGCGGTACCAGCCGCCGCCCAGGTCCACGAGCTGCCACTGCAGGTTGGTGCTGCCGTCCCAGTTCCACTGCTTGAGGTTCGCCCCGGAGGCGACATTGCCGCCGCTGTCCAGCGCCAGGCCGGTGGTCGCGTTCGTGATCCGCACGTAGGTCGCCGGCGGGGGGCCACCGGACCCGGTCATGCGGTACGTACGGCCGGCTTGGCCGGTCAGCCTGACGACGTCGGACTCGGGTTTGGTGACGCTGACGGTGTCGCCGGTCGTGGTGTCGACCACCTGATAGGTTCCGGCGAAGATGCGGCTGCGCACGTTCACCGTCCCGTCACGGTCGAACTTGATGAGGATCTCGGTGGCCCCGCCGGAGCTCCACGTCGCGTCCACCGTGTAGCCACCGCGCCCTCGAAGGCCCTGCACCTTCCCGCTGGGCCAGGCCGCCGGGAGCGCCGGCAGCACGTGCAGCTCGCCGTTGTGGCTGTGCAGCAGCATCTCGGCGATGCCGGACGTGGCGCCGAAGTTGCCGTCGATCTGGAACGGCGGGTGCAGGTCGAACATGTTGGGCGCCAGCCGGGCCGTCGTCACGAGGGCGCGGATCAGGTCGTGCGCCCGCGTGCCCTCCTCCATCCGCGCCCAGTAGTTGATCTTCCATGCCAGCGACCAGCCCGTACCGTCGTCACCGCGCAGTTCGAGGGTCCGCCGCGCGGCGGTGTACAGCGCGGGGGTGCCGCGCTTGGTGATCTGGTTGCTGGGATGCAGGCCGTAGAGGTGGGAGATGTGCCGGTGGCGCTGCTCGGTCTCGACCCAGTCGTAGAGCCACTCCTGGATGTTGCCGCGTGAGCCGGTCCGCATCGGCGGGAGCCGGTCCCGGGTGGCCAGGACCTGCGCCCGGAAGCTCGCGTCCGTGCCCAGGAGCTCGCTCGCCTTGGCGCAGCCGTTGAACAGGTCCCGCAGGATCTGGTTGTCCATCGTGGGTCCGGCGCAGACGCTGACGCCCGCGTGGTGGGTCAGTTCGGGGGAGTTCGACGGGTTCGTGACCAGATATTTGAGGCTCGGTTCTTCCACGAGGGTCTCCAGGAAGAACTGCGCGGCCCCCTTCATGGCCGGGTAGTACTGCCGGAGGAAGTCGAGGTCGCCGGTGAAGAGGTAGTGGTCCCAGATCATGGTGGCCAGCCATGCGCCGCCGGTCTGCCACATGCCCCAGGTCGCGCCGTCGACGACCGAACTGCCCCGCCACCCGTCGGTGTTGTGGTGGGTCACCCAGCCGCCGGCGTTGTACTGCACCCGGGCCGTGCGGGCGCCGCTGACCGTGAGGTCGTTGATCATCCTGAACACCGGCTCGTAGCACTCCGACAGGTTGGTCGTGTCGGTCGGCCAGTAGTTCATGGGCAGGTTGGCGTTGAGGGTGTACTTCGAGTCCCAGGACGGGGTCAGCGAGTCGTTCCAGATGCCCTGCAGGTTGGCGGGCTGGGTTCCCGGGCGCGAGGAGGAGATCAGCAGGTAACGGCCGTACTGGAACAGCAGCGCCGAGAACTGCGGGTCGTTGCTGTTCGCGTGCTGCGCGATCCGTACGTCGGTCGGCTGGTCGGCGGCCGGGGTGCGGCCGACGTCGAGCGTCGTGCGCCCGAACAGCCGCTGGTAATCGGCGGTGTGCCGGCCACGCAGGTCGTCGTAGGTCCTGCCGGCGGCGGCGTCGAGATGGCGCCGGGCGATGCCCTGGTAGTCGCCGCTGACGTCCTTGTAGTTCACGTAGCTGGAGCCGATGGAGATCAGCACCGTCACGCTGTTGGCGGACCTCACCTGCAGCGTGCCGCCGGAGCTGCTGACACTGCCGCCTTCGGCGACGGCCCGGGCCAGTGCCAGGAACCTGACCTTGCCGGCCAGGCCCCTCTGGTCGCCGGAGACGCCGTCGAGCGCCACCGTCATGCCGTCCGGGCTGGACCGCGTCGTCCGCTGCGGGCTGCCGAACGTCGCGGAGAACGTGATCGAGCCGGGCTTGTCGGCGGTCAGTCGGAGGGCGATCACCTGATCCGGCGCGCTCGCGAGCACCTCGCGCCGGTACCGTACGCCGTTCTGCAGGTACGTCACCGTCGTGGTGGCCGTGGTCAGGTCCAGGAAACGGTTGTACTCCGAAACCCCGGCGGTGCTGCCGAAGGTCAGTCGCAGATCGCCCACGGGCTGGTAGGCCAGCTGAGCCGAAGGGTTGCCCAGCATGTTCTGGTCGACAAGCGTCTGGGCCTGGCTCCACTGGTTCTGGAAGACCAGCTGCCGGATCTGCCCCAGCGCCGCCGCGCCCTTCGGGTTGCTCTGGTCGTACGGCCCGCCGGCCCAGATGGTGTCCTCGTTGAGCTGCAGCCGCTCGGTGTCGACGTTGCCGAACACCATGGCGCCCAGGCGGCCGTTTCCGATCGGAAGCGCACGCAGCCACTCCGTGCCGGCGCTTTCGTCGTACCACAGGGCCAGATCGTTCGCGGCGCGCACCTCCGCGGGCGCCACCGACGCGGCCCGGGCCGCGGCCGTCCATTGCAAGGGCAACAGCGCGGCTCCAGCCGCGCCGAATCTCAGCACTTGTCTTCGCGATAAATCAGCCATCTCGGTTCTCCAAGCCTCGGGGGGTCGGCCTCCGTCGGGTACGAGCACGAGCCGTGCACCGTGGACGTGCCTGCGTGCTCGTGGCCATCGCCGGGGCGATGACTCGTCCCGGCGATGGCGCGTGGTCAGCTGTCACGGGCTGTCAGGCGCGGGCCCACTTCTGGTTGGTGGCGCCGGTGCAGCTCCAGATCTGCACCTTGGTGCCGTTGGCGGTGCCGTATCCGGACACGTCCAGGCACTTGTTCGCGCCGACCGCGGTGACGGTGCCGTCGGCGTTGAGACGCCACTTCTGGTTGTTCTGGCCGTTGCAGTCCCAGATGATCACGGCGGTGCCGTCGGCGGTCCCGGCGCCACTCACGTCCAGGCACTTGCCGCCGTAGACCCGCAGCTCACCGGAGCCGGTGGCGGCCCATTGCTGGTTGGCCTGGCCGTTGCAGTCCCAGATCTGCGTCTGCGCGCCGTTGGCCTGCGAGGCGCCGCTGACGTCCAGGCACCGGCCCGACCCCGCACCCTTGAGCGCGCCGGTCACCGGCGGATCGACCGTGGGGGTCGGTGTCGGATTCGGGTCGCTACCTCCGAACTGCGCGAAGAAGTTCCACACCACCGGCCTGGTCCAGGACTTCTCGCCGGGCTCGAGGTCGCCGGGCTTCCCGTCCACGGGACCGGGGGTGTGGCCGGCGTCGAACGCCGCCCATGCGACCGGATACCCCGCCCGGCATCCCGAGTAGTTGGTGACGATGTGGGTCAGGCTGCCCTGGGCCGGCTCCGGCGGGTTCTGGGGGGTGCAGCCGTTGTTCCTGACGAACCTGTCACGCAGCGACCGGCCCGCGGAGATGTTGAGCACCGGATCCCTGAGGCCGTGCAGCCCGATGTACGCGATGGGCTCGTTGCCGCCGCTGCACCCGCTGAGCTGCCCGCCGGAGTAGACCGCCACGGCGCGGAAGACCGTCGCCCGGGCGCACGCGAGCGCGTAGCTCATGCCGCCGCCGTAGCTGAAGCCCATGGCGAAGCGCTGGGAGGTGTCCACACAGAGGTCCGCCTCGATCCGCCGGATCATGTCGTCGACGAAGGTGACGTCCTCACCGCCCGAGTTGGCCCAGCCGTTGTTGAAGCCCTGAGGCGCGACGAAGATGGCGGTGTTGTTCGACAACGCCCTGAGCCCGTAGTAGGACCAGGGGTATCCGCTGGTTCCGCCGCCGTCGACATCGTTGGCGGTGCCGCCATTCCAGTGGAATCCGAAAATCAACCGATAGGGAGTGTTGTTGTTGTAGTTGTCCGGAATTCTCAGGATAAAGTTACGGTTTTTCCCGCTGGTCGTTATCGACTGCGGACCGCTTCTCAGCGTCGGGGTCCTGCCGCATCCCGCGGTGCCCGCGAGGGCGCTCTGTTGCGCGAGGCGCGGGGGCGCGCTTTCGCCCAGGGCCGTGTGCACCGTGGCCAGGACGACGAGCAGTACAGCGGACGCGATAGCGGTGAAGAGGTATCTGAGCCTCGACATCACGCGAATTCCTTTGCCGTTCTCGGGGGGTGAAACACGCAAAAGGGAAGCCACCTTCCACCGCCTTTTCCGGGGTTGCAGGCATGGGTGGCCGGCCGGTCGAGTTCTTGAAGTGTTAGCGCTCACTCAACGCCGCCGTAATGGGATCCCCTTTCTTCCTGGTGGCTGGAGGCGATGGTGCAGCGGAGCAAATATGACCGTGACAAGACCTGTCAAGGCTCGGCCTTCTCGACGTCGAGAGCCTGCGCCTGAGACGACCCCATCGCTCCGGCGTCTGACCAGGAGAAGCGGCCGTGGCCACCGCTGACGGGTCGCGATGAAACTTTCACAGCCCTCGATCGAATCGGTTCCGAGGACGCGAACGGGCGCTAACGCCGCAGCCGTACGGGGTCGGCCGTTCCGCTGCGGCGGACGATCCAGGCCTCGGTGATGTGATTGAACATCGCCTCGGCGGCGCCCCCGGGATCGTGGGCGGCGATGCGTTCGTAGATGCGGCGGTGGCCGAGGTTCGACGCCACGCACAGCGCCCGCTCGGTCCGGCCCAGGTATCGGGCGGTGCTGACGACCTGGCTTTCCAGCGCCCGTACGACGCCACGGGCGATGCGGTTGCCCGACGCCTGCATGATCGTGTCGTGGAAGGCACGGTCGCTGTCGGCGTACGTGACCGGGTCGTCCACGAGCTCGTCCATCCGATCCACCAGCGCCCGCAGCTGCTCCACGGTGTCCGGCCCGGCCAGGCGGGCGGCGACGTTGGCCATGTCGGACTCCAGCACGCGCCGGGTGACGACGAGGTCGTCGAGAATCGCCAGGCCCTCTTCCGCGGCGATGGTCGCGGCCAGAACGAGCTCGTCGAGCATGTCCCACATCGACGGCGGGGTCACCATGGTGCCGGCGCCCTGGCGGACCTGTACCAGCCCCTTTTCCTGCAGGATCTTCACCGCTTCGCGCACGACCGTGCGGCTCACGGAGAAGGCTTCGCAGAGCGCGGGTTCGGGGGGCAGCGATGTCCCCGGCGGGTGCACGCCGCGAACGATGCGCTCCACCAGCTCGGCTGTCACCGCTCTGGCGAGACTGGCAGGACGTCGTACCCAGGCCGGTGGCGCCGGGACGCTGCCAGGCGTTTCCTGCGATGCCGTCATATACCCCTCCGGTGGCCTGGCACGTGGCGGCGCCACCGCCTCAGTATACGTGAGCCCTATTGACGTTATACGTCATACGAATTATGTTTGCGCCTGGTCCAGCGGTCCTCCCGGAAAGCGGGCAGCAATGAAGCAGCGAATGTTGTGGTCGGCCTTGATGGTCGCCGCACTGGTCCTGGCCGGTTGCGGGAGCGCGGCCCGGACCCCGTCACCCTCCGGAGACTCCACGCAGAAGCAGCAGAAGCTCGTGGTCTGGGACTGGAAGTCCGGTGAACCGGCCGCCGCCGCCTACATCGACAAGGCCAGGGCCGACTTCGCCAAGCGGCATCCGGGGGTCACCGTCGAGTTCGTCGCCCAGCCGTTCGACCAGTACTACACCCTGCTCGGCACGGCGATCCAGTCCAGCAAGGGGCCCGACGTCATGCTCTTCAACGGGGGAGGGCAGATCCGCGACCGGGTCGACGCGCTCCTTCCGCTGGACCAGTACGTGGCCGAGGACAAGAGCCGGCTGGCGGGCTGGGACGCCTTCAGCAAGGACGGCAAGATCTACGCCGCGCCGGTGACCCTGCAGGGGCACCCGATCTACTACAACAAGACGCTCTACGAGAAGGCCGGCCTCGACCCGGCCAACCCGCCCAAGACGTGGAACGAGTTCGTCAGCGGCTGCGCCGCCGTCAAGAAGGCGACCGGGGCCACCTGCTTCGCGCTCGGCAACAAGGAAGGCGCCGGAATCCAGTTCTTCCTGTCGGGCCTCGGGTCCGGCGTCCTGACGCCTCAGGAGTACGACGGCTGGATCGCCGGGAAGCGCGACTGGACCTCTCCTCACGTGAGGCGGATCTTCGAGCTGTGGAAGGAGGCCGGCGACAAGGGGCTGAACAACGACGGCGCCAACTCCACCGCGATGTTCACCGACATCTTCAGGGTCTTCGAGACCGGGAAGGCCGCGCACATCATCGGGCTGATGTCGGACATCGGGCACTGGAAGGATTTCGGCGAGTTCCTGCCGCCCGACAAGATCGGCGTCATGCGGGCCCCCGTCGTCACCGGTGGAGCCACCCCCAGCCTCCCGTACGACGGCGGCATCGGCTACGCGGTCGCCAAGTGGACGAAGGCCCCCGCGCTGGCCGCCGATCTGGTGCGATCCCTGACCTCGACCGAGGCCTTGACGGCGTTCTACTCGAAGGCCGGCGCGATCGCGTCCGACACGACGATCGACTTCTCGCAGGCCGGCCCGGCCGTCGCCACGATCGCGTCCGAGATCAAGACCGGCAGGCCCGCCCTGCACGTGGCGCTGTCCTCCAAGACCCTAGACCTGATGGGAAGACTGTCCCAGCAGCTCCTGAGCGGTTCGACCACCGTGGACAAGGCTGTGGAGCAGCTGGCCGCCTCCGACCGGGCGGGCTGACCGCGTGCCTGTCGGAAGTCCGTCACCGTTGGTCCGCCCGGCCGGCTCCGGGCGGGCCGGCGCAGCGGCCGTCACGCACCGGGGACGCCGCCGGGACGCCCGTAGGGCACGAGCGGAGCGCCTCGCCCCCTACGTCCTGGTGGCCCCGGCCGTACTGATCATCATGGTCCTGCGGCTGTGGCCGCTGGTCCTGGGCGTCAACTTCTCCTTCACGGGTGACGGCGAGCTCAACGGAAGCCCCGTCGGCCTGAGCAACTACCTGGAGCTGGCCGGCGACCCGCTGTTCCACACCTCGCTGCGCAACGTCGGGCTGCTGGTGCTGCTGCTTCCCGTGGCGGTGGCGATTCCGGGTCTGCTCGCGACCTTCATCTATCTGCGCGTGCCGGGTCACCGGGTCTACCGCAGCGTCTATTTCTTCCCGGCCGTGCTCTCGCCGGTCATCGTCGGTGCGATCTTCAACCTGATGCTCGGGTACGACGGCCCGTTGAACGCCGTCCTCGGGACGGTCGGCGTCGGCCCGGTCGACTGGCTCGGCGATCCGGGCATCGCCATGTTCACGGTCGTCGGCGTGCACATCTGGGCGACGTTCGGGATGGCCCTGGTGGTGTTCCTCGCCGGATTCAGCACCCTGGACGCCTCGCTGCTGGACGCCGCCCGGGTGGACGGCGCGTCGCTTCGCCAGATCATCTGGCACGTGATCATCCCGAGCCTGACCCGCACCATTCAGTTCGTCTTCGTGACCACGATGATCGGGATGCTGACGTCCATGTTCGGCCTGCTCTTCGTCATGACCGGCGGAGGCCCGGAGGGGGCGACCTACCTGCCGGAGTTCTACATCTGGCACCAGCAGGGACAGATGAACCAGCCGGCGCTCGCCTCGGCCGCCTCGACGGTCCTCTTCGTCGTCATGCTCGTGGTGGGGCTCCTGCAGATCACCCTGCTGCGCCGCGCGGGGAGGCAGGACTGATGCCCGGCAGGCGTCTGGCCAGGTGGGTGGCCGCTGTCCCCATGGCCGTCCTCGCGCTGGCGACGATCTATCCTCTCGTGTTCACCGCCAACGTCGCGATGAAGACCCGCCGCGACTACGTCCTCGACCGGTTTGCCCCGGCGGGCTCCCTGCGCTGGGACAACCTCGCCGAGGCGTGGGCCGGCGCCGGAATGGCGCGATACTTCGTCAACTCGTTCATCGTCGTGGCATTGGCCGTGGCCCTGCTGCTGCTGCTGGGGTCGATGGCGGGCTTCGCGCTGAGCCAGCTGCGGTTTCGCGGATCTTCGGTGATCTTCCTGGGCTGTCTCGCCGGGCTCTTCATCCCGTTCCAGGTGATCATGGTCCCGCTCACCAGGGTCATGGCCGACAGCGGGCTCATCGACACCTACCCGGGACTGATCCTGGCCTACGTCGCGCAGTTCCTCCCGTTCACCGTCTTCCTGATGACGAGCCATTACAGGACCATTCCGGCGGAGATCGTCGACGCGGCCAGGATCGACGGGAACACGGTGTACGGGGTGTACCGGCGGATCATGCTCCCGCTGGGCGTTCCCGCGCTGCTGTCGGTCGGTATTCTCGACGCCCTGTTCTGCTGGAACGACGTGCTCATCCCCCTGCTCATGATGCCGTCGCCCGAGCATCGCACCCTCATGATCGGCGTAAACGCGCTGCGCGGACAGTACTCCGACGACATCCCCACCTTCGCCTCGGGAGTCCTGATCGCCGCCGTGCCCGTACTGATGATCTATCTGTTCCTCCAGCGCCAGATCGCCGACGGCGTCACGGCCGGTTCCACGAAGGGCTGACATGCGGATCACGGGATATCGGACCACGACCACGGTCCAGCAATGGGGCCGTCCCGTCGGTGACGCCAACGGCGTCTTCGCCGACGGAGTCGTCCCGGTGCCGCTCGTCATGGTGGACACCGACGAGGGGATCACCGGCATCGGCCTCGGGCCGCACGTGGAGATCGAGACCATTTTCGCGGCGATCGAGGGCGAGGATCCGCGCGGCGTGACGGCGCTCTACGACCGCATGCTGCGGCAGACCTTCAAGGCGGGCCACGCCGGCGCCGTGTTCGGCACGATCGGCGCACTCGACACCGCCCTGTGGGACATCAAGGCACAGTTGGCCGGTGAGCCGCTCTGGCGGCTGCTGGGCGGGCGCGACCGGCGGGTGCCCGCCTATGCCTCAGGCCTCGACATCGGCGTGACCGACGACGAACTCGTCTCGATCTACCAGGTCTACGCCCAGCACGGTCTGCGCGCGGCCAAGATCAAGGGCGGCCTCGACATCGAACGCGACAGGCACCGCCTGACCCTGGTACGGGACGTCCTGACCGAGGCCGGGCACGGATCGCGGCCGGGCCTGATGCTCGACGTGAACGAGGCCTGGACCCGCAAGCAGGCGGTCCGTCACGTCGGCGAGCTCGAACGCAGCCTCGATCTCACGTGGATCGAAGAGCCGGTCCGGCGGTGGGACGCCGAAGGCCTGGCCATGGTCGGTCGCGGGATCCGCGCCTCCGTCGCCACGGGGGAGAACCTCACCGGGCTCGAGCAGTTCCGTCCGCTGCTGGCCGCGGGGGGCGTCGACATCGTCCAGACGGCCGTGGTCTGGGGGGTGTCCCACTTCCTCCGGGTCTCCGCGCTGGCGCACGCCCATGACCTGCCGGTCAGCCCGATCGGCGCCACGCCGGTCGCGCTGCTGCACGCCGCGACGTCGGTGCCCAACCACCTGGCCAGCGAGTTGCAGGACCTGCGCCCGCCGCTCGGACTGTCGCTCGACCTGTACGTCGAGGACGGCGCGTTCATCCTCGGCGACTCGCCGGGCCTCGGCATCACGATCGACGAGTACGCGATCAACGCGTTCACCCGCCGGCCGGACGCCGGGGCCGCGCAGGGCCCCAACATCCGGCCGGAACACGCCGGGCGACGGCTGCTGGCGGTCACCGGCGGCTTCCATCAGACCTAGCGTCGTGCGCCCCTCGCCGGCGTCCGGGTTCGCCGGAGGTTCGTGAGACCGGGTCAGCGATAGCCGGCGGCGATGATGTCGGCCTGGACGGCGTTCTCGGTGGCGTCGGTGGGATAACCGGCGACCATGGCTCCTTCGTAGAAGGTTCCGGCGCTGAGGTTGGCGCCGCCGTCGGGCTTGCAGCAGTCGCCGCCGCTGCCCAGGATGATGGCCCCTTGCTTCTTCATCGGGCTGTAGCCGTTGGGGAGCGGCCCGTCGTACAGGGTGTACAGGCTGCCGGACTGCGCGTTGCTGCCCTTGATGGCGAACCGGCTGGTGCCGTTGTTCTTCAGCGTGGCGGTGACGAACTTGTGGGGGAAGGCCCGCTGGTTGGGGTTCCAGGACTGGCTGCCGCCGGGGTAGAGCCCCCATTCGAGGTCGGCCTGGACCCAGGGGCCGCTTCCCTGGCAGCCGCCGAACCAGCACTGGGTGCTGAAGTTGATGGCGTCCATGGCGCCGGCGGCGTCGGCCTTCCTGGTCGTCTCGCTGTTGCCGTAGTCGAAGCAGCAGCCGCCGTTGACGTGGGTGCCGCTGGTGACCATGTACATGCCCTCGGGTGCGCTGCCGGTGGGCACGCCGGTCAGGTGGCCGTCCCGCCAGTAGCTGTTGCCGGGATTGATGTAGAGCGAGTACGCCTTGCCGCCGCGGACGGTGAGCGACTCGGTGGTCGCGATCGCGGGCCTGCTCTGAGGGGAGCCGGGGACCACGCTGGATCCCTGGTACCACAGGTCGTTGCCCCGCCCGGACTGGTCGTACACGACGGTCATGACGCACGTGGTGCCGGCGCAGAACGAGTCCTGGGCCGCGGCGTCGGCGACACCGCCCGCGGTCAGCACGCCGATGTTCCTGGTCGTGCTGTCGGAGGAGCGCCTGACCTGGTACAGGTTGCCGTTGTACGAGCCGTAGAGCGCCCGGGTCGTGCTGTGCGCGGCCACGCACGGCGTGCCGCCGGAGGCGTAGATGTCACACGGGCGCGCGCCGGGTGGCGGCGGGGTCGGCGTCGGGGTGGGCTCGGCTCCGGTGGTCCATTTCTGGTTGGTGCCGCCGTGGCACGCCCAGATCTGGACCTTGGTGCCGTTGGCGGTGCCGTACGCGGACACGTCCAGGCACTTGTTCGCGCCGACCGCGGTGATGGTGCCGTCGGCGTTGAGGCGCCATTTCTGGTTGTTCTGGCCGTTGCAGTCCCAGATGATCACGCTGGTGCCGTCGGCGGTGCCGGCGCCGTAAACGTCCAGGCACTTGGTGCCGTGCACTCGCAGCTCACCGGCGCTGGTGGAGGTCCACTGCTGGTTGGCCTGGCCGTTGCAGTCCCAGATCTGCGTCTGCGCGCCGTTCGTCTGCGAGGCACCGCTGACGTCCAGGCACCGCCCCGACCCCACGCCCACCAGTGGCGTGGTCGCCGCCGAGGCCGGTGCCGACCAGGTCAGGGCGGTGGCCAAGAGCATCGCCAGCGCCGCCACCACAGCTGCGACGACGGCCGCCCGGGAGCCCGGTAAGGGAACGGATGAAGGCTGCATGTCGTACTCCTTGGAGGTAGGGCGAGACGGAGACAGCCGCGCTCGGAGAGCGGATGCGAATCGATTCGCCAACGTGCTGAGCTCAGTGAGGAGGGGGAGGCAGCGGTGTACAGCGAAGCACATACGACGGGCGGACCGCCTGTCAAGGCTCCGTCCTGCCCGGCTGCCTGCCGGAGGCCCTGCCCGGGGGCACTCATCGGCGACGCTCGTGGCCGGGCTCGATGAAACGTTCATCCGCCGCCGGCTCGGCTGGGCGAACCGGTTCGGAGGGCCGGTTCGGAGGGCCGGTTCGGAGGGCCGGATCAGTGGGAGGAGAAGAGGCGCTGCTGGATCTCTCTCCGGTAGTCGTCGAGGGTGTTGTCGATGTGCGTGGCCGCGGCCTGCGCGGCCGCTTCCGGGTCGCCGGCGCGGATGGCCCGGTAGATGGCGTCGTGCTCCTCGACGGCCTTGGCGGCGTGCCCGCCCACCGAGCCGCTCAGCCCGATGAGGTTGGACTGCGCCTGCAGCCTGCGGGCCTCCCGCACCGCCACCTGGAGGAACATGTTGTGCGAGGCCGTGGCGATGGCGGCGTGAAAGGTGTCGTCGCCCTCGTTGAACAGCTCTTCCCGCCCGGTATCGAAGCCGTGGCGGCACAGGCCGGCCGCCTCCTCGATGGCCCTCAGCTCCGCGGGGGTGGCGCGGCGGGCGGCCAGCCTGCTGGTCTCCATCTCCTGCGCCCGGCGGAACTCGAACAGCATGTAGACGTGGTCGAGGTCGGTCGGGAGGAAGAAGGAGGCCCAGCGCCCGGTACCGAACATCCCCTCGTCGTCGGCCACGTACAGGCCGCGACCCTTCTGGGCGCGTACCCGGCCGAGGGCGGAGAGTATCTTCACCGCCTCGCGTACCACCGTGCGGCTGGTGCCCAGCTGCCGGGCCAGCTCGTTCTCGGTCGGCATGCGGTCACCCGGACGCAGGCCGAGCCGGACGATCAATTCCAGTACCTGCTCGGCCGCCACCTCGTAGCCCGGCCGGTATCCGCTCTCGCGCGGGGTGTCGGTCACCGTGCTTCCTCCTCGCCGTCCCTGCAAAGTATGACTGATGAGGGCGCCCTCCCAGGTTTCAGAGGCTGGGGCCATGAGTACGACACATCTGAACGGTTCATGCGAGGGCGATTGGCGCGAGCATACGAAGTTCAGGAATTTCCGCTGGTAAATGGCGCAAAACGGCTAACCATGGCCGGATCCGCGGTGTGCAAATGGTGAAATAAGCGGGCTTAAGGTCTTGACGGGTATCAATACTCACAACGTAATTAGAAGCGAAGACCCTCAGAAGGGCGTCACCTGCCTGAGCAGCAGGGCGTGACCTGGCCACACCCGTACCCCCCAAAGGAACCACTGTGCAGTCATCTTCGCCCGTCACGGCGCTGAGACCGTTCCTGATCGGCATCGTCGCGGCGCTGGCCGCGACGTTCGCCCTCGTCGCCCTCGCCACCCCGGCCGTCGCGGCCACCACGACCCTGTACGCGTCACCCACCGGCACCGGCACCACGTGCACGTCCACCCAGCCGTGCTCGCTGTCCGCGGCGCAGGCGGCGGTACGTTCGCTGAACGGCACGATGTCCGGTGACATCGTCGTGGAACTGGCCGACGGGGTGTACCGGCTCTCCGCGCCGCTCCGGCTGACCGCCGCCGATTCGGGGAACAACGGCTACACCGTCAAATGGCAGGCCGCGGCGGGTGCCCGTCCCGCCATCAGCGGAGCCAAGGCGGTCACCGGATGGACCGTGGCCGATTCGGGGAAGAACATCTGGCTCCCCACCGTCGGCCCGGGGATCGACACCCGGCAGCTGTACGTCAACGGCGCCCTCGCCACCCGGGCGCGTACGACCGCGAACCGGTCCGACTTCACCGCCACCACCACCGGTCTGAGGTTCAGTAACAGCGCCCTGAGCTATCTGAACAACCTCGCCAACCAGAACCGGGTCCAGATGGAGAGCGTGGGCTCGTTCACGGACCGCTACGTGACGGTGCAGAGCATCAGCGGGAACTTCATCACGATGCAGCAGCCCGGCTGGAACAACAACACCTTCGGGTACGACACCTTCACGCAGCCGCACCGGGCGGGTCCGCTGTACCTGGAGAACGCCTACGAGTTCCTGGACGCGCCGGGGGAGTGGTACATCAACCCCGGCACCGGCGTCCTGTACTACATCCCGGCTGCCGGGCAGAACATGAGCAACGTCAGTGTCGAGCTCCCGATTCTCCAGTCCCTGGTGAACGTCGGGGGCACCTACGACGCGCCCGCGCACCACATCACGTTCAGCGGGATCACCTTCTCCGGCACGACCTGGCTCGGGGCCAGCGGCAACCAGGGCTACGCGGACCAGCAGACGGGCGCCTACATCTCGGGCAACTGGAACTGGCCCGCCGACAGGCTGACCTCCTGCCAGGAGGGGTGCCAGCAGTTCGAGGCCGCGCGGCCGAAC
The DNA here is from genome assembly GCF_043496855.1 of Nonomuraea sp. JJY05. Classification (NCBI taxonomy): domain Bacteria; kingdom Bacillati; phylum Actinomycetota; class Actinomycetes; order Streptosporangiales; family Streptosporangiaceae; genus Nonomuraea; species Nonomuraea sp. JJY05. The sequence continues at coordinate 14,554 of NZ_JBIEIS010000071.1, read as the reverse complement.
TGGTCCCAGATGCCGGCAGCCGTGCAGGTGTCCGCGGCCGGCAACATCACCTTCACCGACTCCCGGTTCGTCAACCTCGGCCAGACGGCCGTGGGCATCGGCAACGACGCCAACGCGCACGCCAGCGGTGTCGGCCTGGGCGCCGCCGACATCACGGTCACCCGGTCCGAGATCGCCCAGAGCTCGGCCGGCGGCATCGTGGTGGGCGGCGTGCGCGCCGACGCGCACCACCCCAGCGACCAGCGGATGGTCAACCGGAACATCACCGTCAGCAACAACCGCATCCACGACCTCGGCCTGGACTACCGGGGCATCGTCTCGGTCCTGACCACCTACGTCACCAACACCGACGTGTCACACAACGAGGTCTACAACCTGCCGTACACCGGCATGTCGATCGGTTACGGCTGGGGCGCCAACGAGCCGGGCGGCAGCAACAACTACGCCAACCGCGGCCTGTACAACTACCAGCCGCGCTACACCACTCCCACCACCGCGTCCGGCAACAAGCTCGTCGGCAACTATGTGCATGACGTCATGCAGCAGATGACCGATGGGGGCTGTATCTACACGCTGTCGTGGAACCCGAACGCGGTGATCAGCGGCAACCACTGCCTGCGGACCAACGGCTGGTTCGGGATCTACTTCGACGAGGGCTCCAAGTACTACAGCGTCACCGGCAACGTGCTGTCGAACACCGGCACCTGGGCCACCGCCAACTACTGGGGCGGCGAGAACATGGGGAACTTCACCGTCACCGGCAACTGGTCGACCAACGGCAGCACCAACGTGACCAACGGCGACCGCGGCAATGTGGTGAACAACAATGTCACCGTCGCCAACGGCGCCTGGCCCGCGGGCGCCCAGGCCGTGATCGCGTCCGCCGGCCCCCAGGGCCAGCCTTCGGGGAGCACAAGTGCGTTCAAGGGCGCGGGGTCCGGTCGATGCCTGGACATCAGCGGAGCCTCGCAGGCCAACGGCGCGCAGGCGCAGATCTGGGACTGCAACAGCCAGACCAACCAGCAGTGGACGTCGACCGCTGCGGGTGAGCTGCGGGTTTATGGCGGTAAGTGTCTGGATGTGAGCGGGGCCGGGACGGCGGACGGCACCGCCGTGATCATCTGGGACTGCAACGGCCAGAACAACCAGAAGTGGCGTCTCAACGCCGACGGCACCGTCACCGCGGTGGGCGCGAACAAGTGCCTGGACGTGTCCGGATACGGCACCGCCAACGGCACCAAGGTGCAGATCTGGAGCTGCACCGGCGCCACCAACCAGAAGTGGGCCCGCGCCTGACACCGTCCGGCGACGCGCCCTTGGCGCCCCGCTCTCGGGGACGGGAAGCGGGGCCTCCCCTTCGCTCGAATCGTTCGATAGTAGAGGAACGCTCATGTCCCGACGTCCGTGGCTCACCTTGCTGACCACGATGGCGCTGATCACTCCCGGAGTACTCGCGCTCGACGCCTCCCCGGCGAACGCCCTCGCCATCCCGGCGTCCGACTACCAGCAGGTGTCTCTCGCGTCGGGAGGCGCCGAGCTGGGTGAGGCGATGTCGCTGGCCGTGATGCCGAACCGGTCGGTGGTGCACACGGCACGCGACGGCACGGTGCGCATCACCGATGTCAACGGCAACACGAAGGTGGCCGGCAAGCTCAACGTCTACAGTCACGACGAGGAGGGCCTGCAGGGTGTGGCGGTGGACCCCGGCTTCGCGTCCAACCGGTACATCTGGCTCTACTACTCGCCGCGGCTGAGCACGCCGAACGGTGATGCGCCGACCAACGGCACGCAGGCGCAGTTCGACCAGTGGAAGGGCGAGCTGTATCTGTCCCGGTTCGTTCTCAAGTCGGACGACACGCTCGACATGGCCAGCGAGAAGGTGGTCCTGCGGGTCCAGAACGACCGCGGCCAGTGCTGTCACGTGGGCGGCGACATCGACTTCGACGCCGCCGGAAACCTCTATCTGACCACCGGCGACGACAGCAACCCCTTCGAGTCGAGCGGCTACTCCCCGCTGGACGAGCGGACCGACCGCAACCCGCAGTTCGACGCCCAGCGCTCGGCCGGCAACACCAACGATCTGCGCGGCAAGCTCCTGCGCATCAAGCCGCAGCCCGACGGCACCTACACGATTCCCAGCGGCAACCTGTTCGCGCCGGGGACGGCGAAGACCCGGCCGGAGATCTACGCGATGGGCTTCCGCAACCCGTTCCGGATGAGCGTGGACAAGGCGACCGGCACCGTCTACCTCGGCGACTACGGGCCGGACGCGGGCGTCACCAACGCCAACCGGGGGCCGAGCGGGCAGGTGGAGTTCGACCGCATCACCGGTCCGGGCAACTACGGATGGCCGTACTGCACGGGCACGAACACCACCAGCGAGACCTACAACGAATGGAACTTCGCCACCAACAGCACCGGTCCGAAGTACAACTGCGCGGGCGGCCCGACCAACAACTCCTTCCGCAACACCGGCCTGACCACGCTGCCTGCGGCGAAGCCGGCGTGGATCAGGTACGCGGGGGACGCCGGAAGCCCGCCGGAGTTCGGCTCCGGGTCGGAGTCGCCGATGGGCGGTCCGGTCTACCGTTACGACCCCAACCTGAACTCGGCCGTCAAGTTCCCCCAGGCGCTCGACGGGCGGTATTTCGCGGGCGAGTACGGCCGGCGCTGGATCAAGGCGATCGAGGTCAAGGCGGACGGCGCCTACGGGGAGATCTCGGCGTTCCCCTGGTCGGGGACGCAGGTGATGGACATGGCCTTCGGTCCTGACGGGGCCCTGTACGTCCTCGACTACGGCACCGGGAACAACAACCAGGCGCTGTACCGCATCGAGTACATCGGCAGCGCCAACCGCAATCCGATCGCCAAGGCGTCCGCCGACAAGACGTCGGGACCGGCTCCGCTGACGGTGAACTTCTCCTCGGCGGGCAGCTCCGACCCGGAGGGCGGCGCGCTGACGTACTCGTGGAACTTCGGCGACGGCACCACCTCCACGGCGGCGAATCCGAGCAAGACCTACAGCACGAACGGCGCCTACACGGCGACGCTCACGGTCCGGGACCCGCAGGGTCTCACCGGCACGGCTAACGTGATCGTGAACGTCGGCAACACCGCGCCGACGGTCGTCCTCACCACCCCTGCCGACGGGCAGCTGTTCTCCTTCGGTGACACCGTGCCCTTCCAGGTCACCGTCAGCGACCCGGAGGACGGCACGATCGACTGCGCCGGGGTCACCGTCGCCTACTTCCTCGGCCACGACAGCCACCGCCACAAGATCACCTCTCAGACCGGCTGCTCGGGCTCCATCGCGCTGCCGGCCGACGGTGAGCATGACACCGCGGCCAACATCTACGGCGTCTTCGAGGCCTCCTACACCGACAAGGGCGGTCTGACCTCCACAAGCGACCGTACGCTCCAGCCGCGGCACCGGCAGGCCGAGCACTTCGGCGCCCAGCAGGGCATCCAGGCGGCCGACCACGCCACGGCGGAAGGCGGCAAGACGGTCGGCTTCACCGACGACGGCGACTGGATCTCCTTCCAGCCGTACAACCTGGGCAACGCGACGAGGATCACCGCCCGGGTGTCCTCGGCGGGCGCGGGCGGCCGGATCGAGGTGCGCGCGGGCTCGGCGACGGGCACACTGCTGGGAACGGTGAACGTGGCGAGCACCGGCAGCTGGGACACCTTCACCGACGTCTCGGCCAACCTCAGCGGCGCCCCCGCCGGCACGACGACGCTCTATCTGGTCTTCCGCGGCCCGACCGGACAGGGTTACCTGTTCGACGTGGACGCCTTCACTTTCGACACCGGCACCCCGCCCGCGGGGAGCACGAGCGCGTTCAAGGGTGTGGGGTCGGGGCGGTGCCTGGACGTCAGCGGCGGCTCGCAGGCCAACGGCGCGCAGGCGCAGATCTGGGACTGCAACGGGCAGTCGAACCAGCAGTGGACGTCGACCGCCGCGGGTGAGCTGCGGGTCTACGGCGGCAAGTGCCTGGACGTGAGCGGGGCCGGGACGGCGGACGGCACCGCCGTGATCATCTGGGACTGCAACGGGCAGAACAACCAGAAGTGGCGCCTCAACGCCGACGGCACCATCACCGCGGTGGGCGCGAACAAGTGCCTGGACGTCACTGGCTCCGGCACCGCCAACGGCACCAAGATGCGCATCTGGACCTGCACCGGAGGAACCAACCAGCGCTGGACCCGCGTCTGAAAGGACACCCCATGCTGCGACATCTCACCCCCGCCGCGCTCGGGCGCATCGCGGGGAGCGACCGGAGGACATCCGTGCTGCGACGCCTCTCAGTGACGGTGGCGGCGATCACCGCCGCCGCGACGGTGATCCCCGCCATCCCCGCCCAGGCCGCCGCCTTCAAGGTGCTGGTGTTCTCCAAGACGGCCGGGTTCCGGCACGACTCGATCCCCAACGGGATCCAGGCCATCCGCGACCTGGGGGCCGCCAACGACTTCGCCGTCGACGCCACCGAGGACTCGAACGCCTTCAGCACGGCCAACCTGGCCCAGTACAAGGCGGTGGTGTTCCTCAGCACCACCGGTGACGTGCTGAACGACAACCAGCAGGCCGCCTTCCAGACGTACGTGGACGGCGGGGGCGGCTACGTCGGGGTGCATTCGGCCGCGGACACCGAGTACAGCTGGCCGTACTACGGGCAGCTGATGGGGGCCTGGTTCAACAACCACCCGGCGATCCAGCAGGCCACCGTGCGGAACGAGGACCGGGCGCACGCCGCGACCGCTCACCTGGGGGCGGCCTGGTCACGCACCGACGAGTGGTACAACTACCGCACCAACCCCCGGCCGAACGTCCGGGTGCTGCAGAGCCTGGACGAGGGCAGCTACAGCGGCGGTGGCATGGGCGACCACCCGATCACCTGGTGCCACCCCCAGTCCTCCGGCCGCTCGTTCTACACCGGCCTGGGGCACACCAAGGAGTCGTACGCCGATCCGAACTTCCGCACGCTGCTGCTCGGCGGAATCCGGTACGCGGCCAAGGCCACCAACGCCGACTGCCGCCCGGAGACCGGGTACACGACGTTGTACAACGGCTCGACGACGGGCTGGTCGCAGGCCGGGCCGGGATCGTTCGCCAACAGCGACGCCACGCTGACCTCCCAGGGGGGCATGGGCATGCTGTGGTACAACGCCAAGGAGCTGCGCTCCTACTCCGTCAAGCTCGACTGGAAGATGACCGGCGACTCCAACTCCGGCGTCATCGTCGGTTTCCCGGCCACGGGCGATCCGGACGCGGCGCTCAACACCGGATATGAGGTGCAGATCGACGCGACCGACACCCCGGACAAGACCACCGGGGCGATCTACGGGTTCAAGAGCGCCGACATCGCCGCCCGCGACGCGGCGCTGAACCCGCCGGGCCAGTGGAACACCTACGAGCTGCTGGTGGAGGGTGAGCGGCTGCAGGTGTTCCTGAACGGCACCAGAATCAATGATTTCACCAACACCGATCCGGTCCGCTCGCTCCAGCAGGGCTACCTCGGCATCCAGAACCACGGCCCCGGCGACGTGGTGTCATTCCGCAACATCCGCATCAAGGAGACGACCAGCACACCGGGCGGCACGGGCGCGCTGAAGGGTGCGGGGTCCGGGCGGTGCCTGGACGTCAGCGGAGCCTCGCAGGCCAACGGCGCGCAGGCGCAGATCTGGGACTGCAACGGTCAGGCCAACCAGAAGTGGACCTCCACCGATTCCGGCGAGCTGCGGGTCTACGGCGGCAAGTGCCTGGACGTGAACGGGGCCGGGACGGCGGACGGCACCAGCGTGATCATCTGGGACTGCAACGGACAGGGCAACCAGAAGTGGCGCCTCAACGCCGACGGCACGATCACGGCGGTGGGGGCGAACAAGTGCCTGGACGTCGGCGGCACCGCCAACGGCACCAAGGCGCGCATCTGGACCTGCACCGGAGGAACCAACCAGCGCTGGACCCGCGTCTGAGGCCTACCCGTCCACACCCCGGCGAGGGCGCGCGCTCAGCGGCTTCGCCGGGCCAGGCCGGCCAGGAGCGCCTTGACCTCGGTCGCCTCGTAGGATTCACGGTCGAAGGGGCCGATGATCAGCGGGCCCTCGTCGGGGCGGTCGGGCAGCCGGCCGTGACTGCCCCGCACCGGCGCCGGGTCGAGCGGTACCACCCGCATCGTGTAGCGGAAGCCCAGCTTCTTCCTGGCCAGCGCGGCCGCCGCACGGAGCTTGACGAACGGATCACTCGGGTCCATGAACAGCTCGGCGGGGTCGTAGCCGGGTTTGCGGTGGATGTCCACGAGCCTGGCGAAATCCGGGGCGCGGTCGTCGGAGAGCCAGTAGTAGTAGGTGAACCAGGCGTCGGGCTCCGCAACGGCGACGAGCTCGCCGGCGCGTTCGTGGTCGAGCCCGTACTTCGCCTTCCCCGCCTGGTCGAGCACCTCGTCCACGCCAGGCAGCTCGGCGATGACGGCTCGGGCGCGGTCGAGGTCGGCGGGGTCGCGCACGTACACGTGGGCCACCTGGTGGTCGGCGACGGCGAAGGCCCGGGACGTCCACGGGTCTAGGTACTCCATCCCGGCCTGGGTGTGGACCTCCAGGAGACCCGCGGCGCGCAGCGCCCGGTTGATGTCCACCGGACGGGACACGGGGGTGATGCCGTATTCCGAGAGCACGACCACCTGGGCGTCCTCGGCGAGGAGCGGAGCCAGAGCGGCGTCGACGGCGCGGGCCGCTGCGATCGCCTCGGGCCCGTCGGGGCCGTACCGCTGGAGGTCGTAGTCGAGGTGTGGCACGTAGACCAGCAGCAGATCCGGCCGTTCGCGGGCCAGGATGCGGCGGGCCGCGGCGATGATCCACGCGGAGGAGGCGATCCCCGCGTTGGGGCCCCAGTAGGTGAACAGGGGGAACGGCCCCAGCGCGGCCTCGAGGTCGTCATGGAGTGCGGGCGGGCGGGTGTAGCAGTCGGGCGACTTGCGGCCGTCGGCGTGGTAGACGGGGCGCGGGGTGACGAGCAGGTCGGTCGGCGCACCCATCGCGTACCACCAGCAGACGTTGGCGGTGCGCAGGCCGGGCGCGGCGGTCCACAGCTGCTCGCCCTGGATGAGCGCGTTGTGCTGGCGCCACAGCAGCACCTCGCCGAGGTCGCGGAAGTACCATCCGTTGCCGACGATGCCGTGGGCGCGGGGCATCGAACCGGTCAGCAGGGTGGCCTGCATCGAGCAGGTGACGGCCGGGAGCACGGGCCGCAGCGCGGCCGCCGCGCCCGCCTTCGCCACGTTCGGCATGTGCGCGAGCAGGCGCGGGGTGAGCCCGACGACATTGACCACGATCAGCGGTGCCATCACGTCTCCTTCAGCCCGAGGGCGGTGAGCTGCCCCCGCATCCAGTCGAGCTCGGCGGCGATGCCTTCCGCGACGTCGGCCGGCGCGCCGGGAAGCACGTTCCACGTGTAGGTCTCCACCTCGACGTGCCTGGTCAGCGGCCGTTCCCCGCCGAGGAGCACGTTCAGCAGGTCACGCAGGTAGGGGGCGCTGGTGGCGAGCGGAGGGGGCGGCGCGTCGTGCAGCGGGACGTGGAAGTGCACGCGCCAGCTCTCGTCCGCGGGCAGGCCGCCGGCCAGAGCCTCGCCCAGGTCGTCAACGTATCCGTTGGCGGAGCGCGTCTGGTGGAGGAAACGGGCCTCGTCGAACGCGGCCAGCGCCCGTTGTGCCCCCGGCGGGGCCACCAAGGCGCACGACGCCTGGAGCTTCACGATGGGCAGCCCGGTGCGGGCGCCCGCCCCGGGCTCCTCGAAACCCACGGCCATGTGGCAGGCGTCCAGGCAGAGGCCGAGGTGGTCGTGATCCAGGTCGCTCAGCAGGGCGGTCGCCTGAGGCGTCGTCTCGACGATGCAACCGGGCTCCGGCTCGAAGCCCAGCCGGATCACCTTGCCGGTACGGCCGGTCAGCGCGCGCAGGCCCTGGGCGACCGCGTCGAGATTGGCCATGACAGCCGCCGCTTTCTCTTTCGTCCACCCGGTCCGCCAGGCGAGGGGGAGGGTCGAGATCGTGCCCTCGGTGACGTCGTCCGGAAGCAGTGCGGCGAGGATCTCGGCGAGCCCGAGCGTGTAGCGCAGCCGCTCCGCGTCGGCCCAGTCAGGGGTGTAGACGCGGTACTTCACGATCTCGTCGTGGAAGCCGCGGTAGGGGAATCCGTTGAGGGTCACGACCTCCAGCCCGAGCGCGGTCAGCCGCTCGCGCAGCCCGGCGAGCTCCCCGGGCCGGGCGAGGAGGTCGGCCGCGGCGTGATGGGACAGCCACAGCCCGAGCCCGAGCCGTTCGACGCCGAGCAGGCGCCTGACCCGCGCGGCGACGCCGGACAGCTGAGCGTGGATGCCGGGGAGATCCTCGGCGGCGTGGACGTTGGTGCAGTAGGACAGGTGCACCGTCGAGCCGTCCGGATGGCGCAGCCGCATGGTCACCCCCGCTTGATCGTGTTGCCGGCGTGGTCGGGACCGGCTTGCGAGCCGGTCTCGAGATCGAGGCGGCCGCTCTGCCCGTAGAAGGCGACCGGATTGCGCCACAGCACCCGATCCACCTCGTCCTCGCCGAAGCCGGCCGCGAGCATGGCGTCCGCTACCTCGCGCGTCTTGAGCGGGTCGCTCCGCCCCCAGTCGGCGGCCGAGTTCACCAGCATCCTGTCCGTGCCGTACTCCTTGAGCAGGGCCACCATCCGGTCCGGGTCCATCTTGGTGTCGGGGTAGATCGAGAACCCCATCCAGCAGCCCGAGTCCGCGACCATGCCGATGGTCATCTCGTTGAGGTGGTCGATGAGCACCCGTTCGGGGGGTATCCCGGTGTCCCGTACCACGTGGAGGGTCCGGCGGGTGCCCGCGGCCTTGTCCCGATGCGGAGTGTGCACGAGCACGGGGAGATCGTTCGCCTGCGCGAGGGCGAGCTGGGCCTCGAAGGCCCGTTCCTCCTCCGCCGTCATCGAGTCGTAGCCGACCTCGCCGACCGCGACGACGGAGTCCTTCAGCAGGTATCGCGGCAACTCGGCCAGCACCCCCGCGCATCGCGGATCGTTCGCCTCCTTCGGGTTGAGCGCGAGCGCGCAGTGGTGGCGGATGCCGTACTGCGCGGCGCGGTACGGCTCCCAGCCCAGCAGCGCGTCGAAGTAGTCCAGGAAGCTGCCCACGTTGGTACGCGGCTGCCCCAGCCAGAAGGCGGGTTCGACGACGGCCCGGACCCCCGCGGCATGCATGCGCTGGTAGTCGTCGGTGGTGCGGGAGGTCATGTGGATGTGGGGGTCGAAGATGCGCATTCAGATCCTCTCCAGGACGTCGCTCGGGACGGGCCGGCCGGCCGCCCGCAGCTCCGCCGCGTAGTCCGACAGCATCCGGGCCAGTTCGGCGTCGAAGCGGCGGTCCAGCTCGGCCACCACCGCCAGCGGGATCGACATGAAGACGCACTTGAGCACCCCTTGACGGAAGGAGTGGTCGTCCAGCCACGCCGAGCCGTACGGGCCGAGGGCCGCGGCGACCAGCCGCGCGTCATTGGTGCGCAGCGCGTCCTCCACCAGCCCGACCGCCGTGCCTTCCGCATCGAGCTCATGCAGGACGGTCAGGATCGCCAGCCGCTCGCCGCTGTCGCCGGCCTCGTACAGGCCGCGGACCACCGCGTGGTCGCCGTGCAGAGCGCCGAGCAGCGCGGGCCGGGCCCCGGGGCCGCCCCGCCGTTCGGCCTGCGGGAAGAGCCGGTGGATCGCGTACGGGTCAGCCTCGACCTGCCGGACGGCCTGTGCCAGCCACTCCTGCGCCGGCTCCTTCATGTGCCCTCCTCAAGAAGTCGATCGAGCGGCGGGCGACCTGCGGGGCCGCGTGGCTGTGCCGGGCCAGCTCCACGGCCACCAGACCCGAGTAGCCGTGCAGGGCGGCGAGCACCGGCACGAAGTCGATCTCGCCTTCGCCGAACTCCAGGTGCTCGTGGACTCCCCGGCGCATGTCCTCGATCTGCACGTGCACGGTGTACGGCAGCGCCCGGCGGACGCAGGTGACCAGGTCGTCCGGCTCCACGCAGTGGCAGTGCCCGATGTCGAGGGTGAGACCGAACCGGGGATGGGCGCCGAGCATCGCACGCAGCCGCTCGAAGCCGTCCAGCCCGGCGACGAGCATCCCGGGTTCGGGTTCGAATCCCAGCGTGACGCCCACCTGGTCGGCCTCGTCCAGCAGCCGTGCGCACTGGCGGGCCAGCCGCGTGTACGCCTCCGCCTCCGGCACGCCGTCGGGCCGGACCCCGCTCCACAGGTGCACCACGGGAGCGCCCAGATCGGCGGCGACCCGCATCGCGGTGGTCAGGAACTCCACTCTGCGCTCGGCGTCGTCGCTGATGAGGGTCGGATGGTGTTTGCGCAGGGGATCGAGGGTGTAACGCCCGCCCGTCTCGACCACGGCCTCGAGGCCGTGGCGTTCGAGGAGCCCGGCGATCCGCGACACCTCCGCGGCCAGGCCGGGGGAGTGGGGGTCGAGATGACCGTGGTCGAGCGTGATCGCCGCACCGGCGTACCCGAGGTCGGCCAGGATCGCGAGCGCCTCGGGAAGCCGGTGGTCGGCGAAGCCGTTGGTGCAGTAGGCCCACTTCACGAGGTCGCCAGCCGGGACGAGAGCCACCTTCCCAGGGGCAGCGAACACAGCAGCGCGCCCGCCGTCGCGAACCGCCCGCCACCGGCGACCGACGCCGCCTGGAGCGGTATCAGGCCGAGGATGCTGAGGCGGACGGCCTGCCGTACGTTCTCGGGGTCGGGACGGGCCCGCAACCCGGCCTGGACCGGGAGGGTGAAGGCGAGATAGCCGGCGATGAGGACGCCCGCTCCGGCCCGGGCGGCGGCTCGGCTGCGCACGCAGGAGGCGGCCGCCAGCCCGGCCGCCGCGGTGCTCGCCACGAGCGCGCGCTCGGCGGTCCCGCGTGCCGCCCCCGCGACCTCGGCCCGGCCCAGGACGCTGATCCCGTAGGTGTGCGCGCCTATCGCCAGTGCCGTCGGCACGGCGGCCCTGGCCTGCTCGCCCGCGCCGAGAAGCACGTCGAGCACGCGGCAGGCCGCCATCGACGCCGGTCCCGCCGCAGTCCGTTTGAGACCCAGGTCGTAGGCCCACACCGCGCCGGCCAGCAGGCCGGCGACGGTGAGACCGCGACGGCCCCCGGCGAGGGCGGCGGTGGCCAGGCCCGCGCCGGTCAGGGCGGCCGCGAGCCCGAGCGCGGCGCCGGGGCGGACCCGGCCTGACGGGATCGGGCGCTCAGGACGTTCGACGGCGTCCGCCTCACGGTCAGCCCAGTCGTTGAGCGCCATCCCCGACCAGTACATGAGCACCGACGCCAGGGCCAGGCCGGGCGCCGGACGCCGCCCCGCGGCGGCGGCCCCCGCCATGGTGTCCCCCGGCACCGACAGGGCGGCCGGTGCGCGTACCAGTTCGAGCAGCGCCCTCATGACAGCTCCTCGGCGAAGGCGCGCAGCCGGGCGTACTGGGCGGCCAGGGCGTGCTCGTCCGTCCCCAGAGGGCTCTTGAAGAAGTAGGCGAGCTCGGGCAGGACGCCGTACCGCCCCTTCTCGTGCGCACGGGCGACCAGCCGGGCCAGGTCCAGGACGAGCGGAGCGGCCAGCGCCGAATCGCAGCCCTGCCAGGTGAACTGCAGCGTCATCCGCACGCCGAGAAAGCCTTCGAAGCTCACGTGGTCCCAGGCGGTCTTCCACTCTCCGAGGTCCGGGACGTAGTCGATGTGCGTCTCACCCTCGACGGGTCCTCCCAGGACCTTCGCGACGACCTGGTCCTTGGAGAGCTGCTTGCTGGACCTGGCGGCCGGATCGGCGAGAGTCGCCCCGTCGCCGCCGCCGAGCAGGTTGAGCCCGGACCAGGTGCGGACCCGCAGCGCCCGGTCGGCGAACATGGGCGCCAGGGCGCTCTTGACCAGGGTCTCGCCGGTCTTGCCGTCGCGTCCCGCGTACGGCACGCCCCGCCGGGCGGCCAGTTCCGCCAGGGCGGGCAGGGCCGGCCCGGTGGAGGGCGTGAACTCCACATAGCCGCACCCGGCGTGGAAGGCCGCATAGGCGTACAGCGAACTCGGCGGCAGGACGTCGTCCTCCGCGGCGAGCCGCTCCTCGAGATCGGCCAGCCTCTCGAACTCCGGGCGCGAATCCACCGGGGGCTCGGTCGACGACACGTTGACGACGACCACCCGGGCCAGCCCGTGCCGGGCGCGGAAGCCGGCGATGTCGTCGATCAGCCGGGTCGCGGCCCGGCCGCCGTCGCCGGGGACGTGGCCGGGCCGGATCTCGGCGTCGGCGGCGTCCAGATCGGACGCGAGCAGCTTCGGGAGGTCCGGGGAGATGACCCCTGCTCTGGCCAGCTGCTCGGCGCGCTTGCGTAAAGAGGTCTCGGTGATGTCATGGCCGCCGAAGGCCAGGTCGGTCAGCGGAACCAGGTGCCCGGGAAAGCCGGGGGACTCGCTCACGCATCCTTGCGGGGTCACGGCCCCCGCCCTGATGGCCGAGGCGCCCACGATGGCGGTGGTCGCCACGGATCCTCGTGCCCCGATAAGCCACACACCGAGCTTGCCCATGAAGGCTCCATCGTGTCGGGACTACCCCCGCATGCGGAAGGCATCCGGTATGTAAGTCTCCGTGATGGTAAGAGCTATTTTTGCCGATGGTCAACTATAAGTGGGCTAATAGTCGTCTTATGATCCGCCGCTTGTGGCCGTCACCGCCTGCTCCCCCGCCTCGGGCTCCTCGAGCACCGTTCCCCTCGCCCAGGAGCGTCCGGCGTCTACCGCGATCTCCGCGCAATTATGTCGCTCCGGTGACAACTTTTGCTTGACCATCGATATAAGCCCGCTTAGCATCCCGCAGCATGAGGGACATGAGCCCGAAACTTGCCAACGGCCCCAGGCTTACCCTCATGGCGTGGGAGATCGTCGAGATTGTCAAGGCGCTGTCGGTGAACGCCCGGCTCGTCGTCATGGACGAGCCCAGCGCGGCGCTCGCCGAGCACGAGGTCGAGCTGCTCTACCGGCTGATCGGGCGGCTACGGGAACGCGGCGTCGCCGTCGTGTACATCTCCCACCGATTACGCGAGGTGTTCGACCTGGCCGACCGGGTCACCGTGCTCAAGGACGGCAAGCTCGTCACCACGCTCCCGATCGGCGAGGTGTCGTCCGACGAGCTGATCCGCCTGATGGTCGGCCGTGATCTCGGTACCTACTTTCCGGCACGGTCGTCGGCGACCGGCGAGGTACGGCTCAGCCTGCGCGGAGCGGGTAACCACAAGCTCCGCGACATCGATCTGGAGCTGCGGGCCGGGGAGATCGTCGGCATCGCGGGCCTGCAGGGGTCCGGCCGGTCGGAACTGGCCAAGGCGATCTTCGGTGCGGAGCCGTTTACCACGGGTGAGATGACCCCGTCGCGCCCCCGCTCGGTCCGGGAGGGCGTGGCCATGGGCATCGGGCTGGTGACCGAGGACCGCAAGGCCGAAGGGCTCGCGCTGCGCCAGTCCGTGCGCGACAACGCCCTGCTCGTCGCCCGCGCGGTGGGCGTCAAGGGCCGGGACGGCATCCGTGACCTGCTCGAACGGGTTCGCCTCTCGCCTCCGCGCCAGGAACAGGAGGTCCGCTACCTGTCCGGAGGCAACCAGCAGAAGGTCGTGCTGGCGAAATGGATGACCATGGCGCCGCGCGTGCTGCTGTTCGACGAACCGACCCGGGGTGTCGACGTCGGCGCCAAGGCCGCCATCCACGACCTGATGCGTGAGCTGGCCGACGACGGCATGGCCATCATGATGATCTCTTCCGAGCTGCCCGAGCTCATCGGCATGAGCGATCGCATCGTCGTCCTGCGGGACGGCCGCATCGCGGGCGCGCTGCCGGCCGGGCCTACGGAGGAAGCCATCATGCGCCTGGCCGCGGGAGAGGTGGCCTGAATGGACACCCTCTCACGCAGTCGCCGTCCCGCCCTCGGCAGCGAGGCACGAGGCGGCCTGGCGGCCCGTTTACGTGAGCCCACGCACGTGGTGTTCCTCGCGCTGCTCGGCCTGATCGCTGCCGGCTGGGTCCTCGTCGCACTCGACGGCGGCCAGTTCCTGACCACGGAGAGCGTCGTCGGCATCCAGCAGCGTTCGGCGGCCCTCGGCATCGTGGCGATCGGGCAGACGCTGGCGATCCTGGCCGGCTCGCTCGACCTGTCCGTGGCGTACCTGATCAGCCTGACCTCGCTGATCGCGGCGGAGATCATGGCGGGCCAGGACGGCAACATCCTGCCGGCGGTCGCGGCGGTGCTGGGCGTCAGCGCGCTGGTGGGGCTGATCAATGGGCTGGTCATCACCAGGCTCCAGGTCCACGCCTTCATCGCCACGCTCGGCGTCGCCCTGATCATCAGGGGCATCGTCGACCACCTGTACGACGGTCCGGCCGGCAAGGTGCCCGAGTCGTTCCAGATCCTCGGCTACTCCCGGATCGGGCCGATCCCCGTCTCCGCCCTGCTCTGGGCGGGCGTGGCGGTCGTGGCCTGGTTCCTGCTGAGCAGGACC
>NZ_JBIEIS010000070.1:0-54957 GCF_043496855.1 Nonomuraea sp. JJY05 | reverse complement strand
GGCCGGCGTCGGCGGCCAGGCGCTCGCGGGCGTCCAGCGCGGCCAGCGCCGCCCGTGGCGCACCCCGGTCGCCCAGCGCGGCCAGCGCCTCGTACGCCTCGTGGTCGTCGGCCTCCAGCGTGGCCACCTCGCCGGTCAGCGCCTCCACCGCCTCGGCGGCGGCGCGGCGGGCCGAGGCCAGCGTGGGCACGGCGGCGGGCATGCGCAGCGACGACAGCAGCGACCGGCGCTCGGCCATGGCGGCCAGCTCCTGCTCGGCCCGGCGGATGTCGGCCTCGCGGGCCCGCAGCAGGTCGAGGTCGGCGCCGATGGTCTCGGCCAGCCGCCGCAGCGCCTCCAGCCGCTCCGTCAGCTCCCGCTCGGCCTCCGCGGTCGCGCCGGACAGCTTGGTGAGCTGGTCGCGGGCGAAGGAGGCGGCCTGCTTGGCGGCCTCCTCCTCGCGGGCGGCGCTCTGCCTGATCCGCTCGTAGACGTCGGCGTCGAGCAGCTGCACCAGCAGGTCCTGCCGCTCGCGCGGCGCCGCGTGCAGGAACTCCGCGAAGCGCCCCTGCGGCAGCACCACGCACTGGGTGAAGAACCGGTACTCCAGCCCGGTCACCCGCTGGGCCTCCGGGGTGACGTTCTCGCCCTCGGCGAGCGGCTTGACCACCGCGTCGAACGCCTGCTCGAGCGGCGCGGCCGGGTCGAGCTCGTCGAGCCGGGCCTCCTTGGTGCGCACCGCGCCCTTGGCGTCGCGGACCATCGAGCGGGCCACGCCGAAGCGCCGCCCGTTGCTGTCGAACACCATCGCCACCTTGCCGGCCGCGACGGACGGGGCCAGGGCGTGGGCGATGGAGTTCTCCCTGCCCCAGCGGGGCACCGTGCCGTAGAGAGCGAAGCAGATGGCGTCGATGACGGTGCTCTTGCCGGCGCCGGTCGGGCCCACGAGCGCGAAGTATTCGGTGTCGGAGAAGTCGACGGTCACCGGCTCGCGGAAGCTGCCGAAGTGGTCCAGGTGCAGCAGGAGAGGGCGCATCAGCCGGTCACCTCGTCGTAGAGCCGGTCGAACAGCGTGGCCACCTGCTCGTCGTGGCGACCGGTGGCGGTCAGGTATTCGCGGAACAGCTCGCGCGGGCTGCGCTCGCCCGAGCCGGTGCGGCGCGTGGCGGGCACCGGCCGGAACCGCTCGTCCAGGACCACGTCCACGGCGCCGTTCAGCAGGCCGCGCACGTCGTCGGCGAGTCCCACCCGGGGTTTCTCCTCCACGATCACCTTGAGCCAGTCGTCGCCCGGCTCGATGGCCTCCAGCTGCTCCAGCGTGCCCCGCACGGTGCGCAGCCGCCGCGCCGAGGCGAACGCCAGCTCCCGCACCACGGCGGGCCTGCCTGGCGTGACCTCGACCAGCAGCGCGCCCGGGGTGTTGCCCTCCTCGCCGAAGTCGACGGCCAGCGGCGAGCCGCTGTACCAGATCGGGCACGGGCCGGGGATCTGCTGGCGGCGGTGCAGGTGGCCGAGGGCGGCGTACTGGGTGGCGGGCGGGAACGCGGTCGGCTCGAAGTAGTAGGAGAAGATCGACTGTGCCTCCCGCTCGCCGCCGCCGAACGCCCCGCCGGGCAAGGTGCCGTGGGTGGTGACCAGGTTGACGGTGTCGGCGTGGAAGCCGGCGGTGAGCGCGCCGATCAGCTCGCCGATGCGGGCGGCGTAGTCGCGGTTGTGGTCGGCGGCGGTGCCGGTGAGGACCTCGGCGGCGCGTACGACGTAGCGGTGCGACAGGAACGGCAGCACCGCCAGCCGCACCGGCTCGCCCGAGCGCGCCGTGAAGGCCAGCGTGCCGCCCGCGTCCGGGCGCCGGAACGCGCCGATGACGTGCAGGCCCAGCTTGCCCAGCACCGGCCGGTAGACCTCCAGCAGCTGCGCGTTGTCGTGGTTGCCGGCCAGCACCACCACGTCCCTGCCGTCGCCGCGCAGCGCCATCAGCGCGTTGAGCACCAGCGACTGGGCCTCGGGCGTGGGCGCCGAGGTGTCGAACAGGTCGCCGGCCACGATGACGGCGTCGACGTCGTGGGTGCGGGCGGCGGCGACCAGCTCGCGCAGCACGTCCCGGTGCTCGTCGAAGCGGGGGCGGCCCTTGAGCACCTTGCCCACGTGCCAGTCCGCGGTGTGCAGGATCTTCACGAAACCACCTGTGGTCAGAAGGGCGGGATGTCTTCTTCGACGCCGGGCAGGCCCTGGAACGGATCGGCCGAGACCTTCGCCGGCTCGGTCGCGGCCTCGGCCGGCCGGGTCGCCCAGGCCGGGAAGGGGAACGCGACGGCCAGCGGGACCGGGATCTCCGGCTGGGCGACGAACATGGTGCCGGGCTTGGCGATCGTGGCGCGCTCCCTGACGGCCGGGGGCAGCCAGCCGTACTCGGAGCGGGCGGCCTCGGCCGGGTCGAGGCGGCCGGCGACGCGTACGGCGCTGTTGGAGACGATGCGCCGCTCCACCTCCGAGGCGGTCTGCTGGGCGCCGATGAGGATGACGCCCAGCGAGCGGCCCCGCTCGGCCACGTCGAGCAGGATCTCCTTGATCGGGGAGTCGCCCTCGCGCGGGGCGTACTTGTTGAGCTCGTCCAGCACCACGAACAGCAGCGGCCGGGCCGTGCCCGAGGACTCCTTGCGGTGGAACTCGCCGCGCAGCACCACGCCCACCACGAACCGCTGCGCCCGCTCCGGCAGGTTGTGCAGGTCCACGATCGACACCTGCGCGTCGGAGGTGCGGACCGAGTGGTTGCGGTAGAACGGCAGGTCGCCACGGACGATCGGGGACAGCGGCCGCACGGCGCTGCGGAGCCTGCGCAGGAAGGCGTTGACGGTGCCGAGCGGCGTCTGCGCGCCGGTCCACTCGCCGCGCGTGCCCTCGTCCTGGAGCTGGTCGGACAGCAGTTCGACGAGGTCGGTGAACGTACGGCAGGACGTGCCCCGCACCATGATCGCGCCGCCGTCTCCCACCGGCTCGGCCCACGACTTCAGCCGGGCGGCGACCTGGCCGACCAGCAGGGAGTAGCCGGCCCGCTCGTCGTCGGAGTCGGCGAAGACGAAGCGCAGCAGCTCCTCCTGGCAGAACTCGACCAGCGTCCAGTAGAAGGAGCTCACCCCCTGGGTGCGCGCGGAGACGTGCGGCACGCCGTTGGGGTCGTTGGGCCGGGGCGGGGCGAAGACGTGGACGCTGCCGAACGCCTTGGCGGGCAGCCCCAGCCGGGCGTAGACGCCTCTGGCGCGCTCGTCGAGCCGCAGGTTGTCGTGGTCGAGGAAGAGCAGGTCCTCGCCCTTGACGGAGAAGATCAGCGCCTTGGTGTTGGCCGCCTCTCCCTCCAGCACGCCCGAATTGAAGATCGAGTAGAGCAGGAAGGTCGCGAAGGAGGTCTTGGTGGCCACGCCGGAGACGCCGGAGATCGACACGTGGGCGCCGCGGGTGCCGTCGAGGAAGTCGAAGTTGACGTACAGCGGCTGGCCGTCGCGGCCCATGCCCAGGGGGATCCGGCGGTCCATCACGTCGAAGTAGAGGGCCTGGTCGCGGTCGCCCGAGCCGGCCAGGAAGACCTTGGAGCCGGGCAGCGGCGGCACGAACACCTCCGGCTCGACCCGCGTCACCCGCACCTCCGCCACCTCGACCACGGCGGCCGGCAGCGCGCCGTCGGCGATCAGGAAGACGTCGGAGTCGTACGCGGCGCCCTCGTGCCTGGCCTCCACGGTCGTCACCACGCCCGCCACGAGCACGGTCCCGTGGCCGGGCACCTCGCGCCTGGTCACCACCACGTCGTCGAGCTGGACGACCTTGCCCGGCTCCAGGCCGACCCAGAACGACAGCGGCGAGGCCGCCTGCGTGCCGAGCACCCGCCCGACGGCCTCACCCGCCGTGGATGCCGCCTCTGTCACCTGATGGTTTACCGCCCCGTTGACCGTCACTCATCCCTCCGCCCCCACGAAACGCCCTTCTAAAGGAGCGTAGTGGGCCCGAGGTGTGCGTCCGGCTCATTTCACGCCTGGCGAGCGGCTCGCACCTCACATGGTTGACACTAGCTCGGTGAGCAGAAAAGATACGGTCGTCCGTACAACTGAGGCGGAGACGTCATGACCGACTGGGAACGCAGGCTGGCGCTCGACCCGTCAGCCGCGGTGCCGCTCTACTACCAGCTGCGCGAGCGCCTGCGGGCGGTGATCCGCGACTGCGAGCCCGACACGATGATCCCCGCGGAGAAGGACCTGATGGTCTACGCGGGCGTGAGCAGGGCGACGGCCCGGCGGGCGATCGGCGACCTGGTCCAGGAAGGGCTGCTGGTGGCCCGGCAGGGGAGCGGCACCTACACCGCGCCGCAGGCCGTGGCCCCCGAGCTGGGATCGCGGCCGGTCGGGTTCACCGAGACGATGGCGCGGCTGGGCCGCAAGCCCGCGACTCGGCTGCTCAAGGCCCACCTCCAGCAGGCCGGGCCCGACGCCGCCGCCGCGCTCGGCGTGCGGGAGGACCAGGAGATCGTCTTCGTCGAGCGGCTGCGCCTGCTCGACGGCGTGCCCTGCATGCTGGAGAGCGCCCACCTGCCCGTGGAGCTGGTCCCCGGCATCCTCGACGAGGACCTGACCGGCTCGCTCTACGACCTGCTGCGCACCAAGTACGGCCTGACCCCAGCGAGCGGCCGGGAGACGATCGGCGCGGTCAACGCCGACTACCGGCTCGCCGAGCTGCTGCGCGTGCCCATGGCCGCGGCCCTGCTGGCCACCGCCCGCAGCACGTGCACCGAGAGCGGGATCGCCCTCGAATACACCATCCGTCACGCCCGCGGCGATCTCACCGTGTTCTCCGTGGAGCTCAACGACCCCAACAACGCTCTCATGGGCCAGTAAACCCCCATACCGGGAGGTCGAGCATGACCAGGTTGACCCGCCGTGCCCTGCTCAGAACCGCCACCCTCGCGACGGCGTCCGGCCTGCTCGCCGCCTGCGGCTCGGAACCGGCCGCCCCGGTCCCCGCCGACGGGGTGCCGCGCGGAAGACTCTCCGTCTGGCTGCACCAGACCAAGGCGTACGACAAGGTCTTCAACCCGCTGCTGCGCAGCTACATGCAGGAGTTCGGCGGCGTCGACATCACCCCCTTGTACGTGCCGGTCGACAAGCTCGACGCCAAGCTGCTGACCGCGTTCGCCGGCGACGTCCCGCCCGACCTGGTCAAGATCGGCGGCTGGACGATCCCGGGCCACGCGCGCAAGGGCCGGCTCGCCCCGATCATCCCCAAGGCCATGGGCGTGGCCGACGAGAAGGCGCTGGTCCAGGCGTACGACGAGCACGCGATCGGCTCGCTGTCGTACGAGGGCAAGCTGTACGGCGTCCCCATCGACTACACGATCTGCTACCTCTACTACCGCAAGGACCGGTTCGCCGAAGCAGGGCTCGACCCGGACAAGCCGCCCACCACCTGGGAGGAGGTCGCCGAATACAGCAAGCGGCTGACCTCGGCCGACGGCAGGAAGGTGGGCCTGCAGTGGATCCTGGGCAGCCCGCAGTGGACGCTGATGCAGCTGCTGGCCCTGGTCAAGGGCAAGGGCGGCACGATACTCAGCCCCGACGCCACCAAGGCCACGCTCGCCTCGGACGCCGGGGTCGAGGCGCTGCGCTACTACGGCAGCCTGGGCAACCCGAAGCTGTCGAACCCGCTGTCCGGGTTCGGGCTGTTCGCCACCGGTGAGGCGGCCATGCTGGTGTCCGGGCTGTTCGCGATGGACCTGTTCCCGACGCTGAACCCCAAGCTGACCTTCGGCAAGGGCTTCGACATCGCGCCGATGCCCCGCTGGGAGTCGGGACAGCCGGTCGCGCCCGCCTACACCTGGGGCTGGGCGGTCGCCCAGAAGTCCAAGCTCCAGTACACCGCCTGGCACTTCATCGACTACCTCCAGCGCGAGGACGTCGCCGCCAAGCAGCTCAAGGACGCCAGCCTGCTCACCCCGGTCAAGGGCTGGGAGAAGCTGCCCGGGGCCGACCAGAAGGCCATCGACATCATGGCCGCCGCCGCCCCGCACGCCGACTTCGGCCCGCAGACGCCCGTCTGGAACGAGATGGCCAAGGCGCTCACCGACGCCGGCGACGCGGTGGCGTTCGGCAAGAAGACGCCCGAGCAGGCCGCGGCCGACTTCGACCAGGCGATGCGGATCGCCCTATGACGCTGTCGCTGGGGATCGCGCCCCGCGTCGCGCGGGTCTCGGGCAAGGGGCAGCGCTGGGCGGAGGCGCGCACCGGCGCCCTGCTGTCCCTGCCCGCCGCCCTGTACTTCCTGCTCTTCTGGGTCGTGCCGTTCGTGTCGGCGGTCTACCTCAGCTTCACCAGCTACGACCTCGCCGGCGCCCCCGAATGGACGGGCCTGGACAACTACCGCAGGATGCTGGAGGACCCCGGCTTCTGGAACTCGGCCAGGGTCACCGCCGTCTACACCGCCGGCTCCGTGGTGCCCTCGATCGTGCTCGGCCTGGCGATCGCCGTGCCGCTGAGCAAGCCGGGCCGCTACAACGCCTTTCTCCGCGGGCTGATCATGATCCCGGCCGCGATGCCGCTGGTGGCCACGTCGCTGACCTGGTCGGTGATCTTCGCCGAGGACGGCCTGGCCAACGCGCTGATCGGGCTGGCCGGCGCGCAGCCGAAGCCGTGGCTGACCGACGAGGGCCTGGCGCTCTGGGCCCTGGTGATCATGACGACGTGGAAGCACCTCGGCCTGTTCGTGATCATCCTGACCGCGGGCCTGCAGGGGCTGCCGCTGAGCGTCTTCGAGGCCGCCGGGCTCGACGGGGCGGGGCCGGTGCGGATCTTCTTCCGCATCACGCTGCCGCTGCTGCGCCGCACGCTGCTGTTCGTGCTGGTCATCGCGGTGGTCGGGGCGATGCAGTCGTTCGTGCCGGCCTTCCTGCTGACCAAGGGCGGCCCGGCGGGCGCGACCGAGGTGCTGCCGCTGTACATGTGGGCGACCGGCTTCACGTTCGAGCGCATGGGGTACGCGTCGGCGATCGCGATGGTGCTGCTGGTGGCCATGCTGGCGCTGTCGGTCGCGCAGTTCCGCGTGCTGCGGGGAGGCGATGACGGGTGAAGGTCTTACGCGGGACCGTGCTGACGCTGGTCGTGGCCGTCATGCTGCTGCCGGTGTACGCGATGGTCGCGCTCTCCTCGGCCTCGGACGCGAGCGACCTCGGCGGGCTGTCGTTCGACGCCTCCCAGCTGGGCGCGCACGTGGCGCAGCTGTTCGGCCAGGGCGGCTTCCCGCTCTACCTGCGCAACAGCCTGATCCTCTCACTCGGCATCGCGGTCCTCGAGGTGATCCTGTCCGCCGCGGCCGGGTACGCGCTCGCGCAGCTCCGCTTCCCCGGCAGCCGCGCGCTGTTCGCGGTGATCGTGGGGACGCTGTCGCTGTCGCCGATCGTGGTGCTCGTGCCGATGTACCTCATCGTCAAGGCGCTGGGCTGGATCGACACCTTCCAGGGCATGATCGTGCCGTTCATGATGAGCGCCTTCGGGGTGTTCCTGGTCCGCCAGTTCGCCCTGGCGCTGCCGCGCGAGTTGCTGCTGTCCGCGCGGGTGGACGGGGCGAGCGAGCTGCGCATCTTCGCCCGCATCGGCGTGCCCCTGCTGCGGCCCGCGCTGCTGACGCTCTTCCTGCTGCAGTTCCTCGCGCAGTGGGACAACCTGCTCTGGCCGCTCATCGTGGCCAACAACCCGGGGCTGTGGCCGCTGCCCGTGGGGCTGTCGCAGCTGCAGACCGAGTACGACTTCAGCATCGGCCTGGTCAGCACCGCCGCGCTGATCACGGCGGTGCCGCCGCTGGCGCTGATGTTCCTGCTGCAGCGCTACTACGTCGCCGGGCTGACCCTGGGAGGGGTGCGCAAATGAGCTCGTACGGGGAGTGGACGACGGCGTACGGGCTGCCCGCGTTCGCGTACACGCTGGACCAGGAGCGGGACCCGCGCGCCGAGTGGGACCCCGTGCTGGACCCGCCCACGCGGCGGCACTTCGCGCACGTGGGCAACCGGCGGATCACGCTGGTGTCGGACAACTACGGGCTGAGCGACCTGTTCGACGAGCACACCGGCCTGCTGTGGCTCACCCGGCGGACCGGCGTGACCCGCGTCGGCGAGCTTTCCAGCGATATTTCGGGATCTGAGCGGATCTTCGGGCCGACCTTCGCCGTCGTCCGGGTGGCCGACGAGCGGGTGGCGCTGGAACGCACGGTCCTCTGCCCGGAGGGCGAGCAGCCATGGGTGCTGATCCGGCTGCGGGTGCGCAACCTGCTCGACGCGCCGGCCCGGCTGGAGCTGACCGAGGAGTGGGCGGCCAGGGCGGCCCGGGTCGAGCTCATCACCGGCCCGGTCGAGTGTCGCGCCGACGCCGGCGATCCCGGGCTCGAACTGGAGCTGATCGGCGGCGCCAGGACGCGGTCCGGACGGCTCGCGCTCCCGCTGGAGCTGGCGGCGGGCGAGGAGCGGGTGCTGGACCTCCGCTACGGCTTGCTCGGCGACCCCGCACCGGCGCCTGCCTCCGGTTCGGCGCCCGGTTCCCCCTCCCGGACCGCGACCTTCGAGGAGAGCCTGGCGGTCCTGCGCGCCCGGCTGCCGCGCGCGTCCGCCGCGCGGGCGCCCGAGGCCGAGCGGGAGATCCCCTGGCACGCGGCCCTGCTCACCGGCGCGGCCTGCGCCGACGGCGTGCTCGGCGGCCACACCCTCGACCAGGGATCCTGCTACTCCTTCCGGCACGGCTTCAACGGGGCCGCCCGCGATCCGCTCCAGCACGCGCTCCCGCTCGTCTACATCGAGCCCGATCTGGCGCTGTCCGTGCTGCGCAACACGTGCGCGTGGGGCGGGCCCGACGGAGACCTGCCCTATGCGCTCGGACCGGACAAGCGGCCCTGGACCGACCTGTTCCGCCCGTCGGACCAGAACCTGTGGGCCCTGTGGCTGGCCGCCGAGTACCTGGGCGCGACGGGCGACGAGGCCGCCTTCCACGCGGACGTGCCGTACCACCCGGTTCACGAGGCCCCCGAGGTGCCGCTGGGGGAGAACCTGCGCAGGCAGTTCAGGTTCTTCGCCGACGTGGTCGGGCGGGGTGAGCACGGGCACGTCCGCATCCTCAACGCCGACTGGAACGACATGGCCATCACCGAGAGCGGCGTGCCCCGCGAGGTGATGATCGCCCAGGGCGAGTCCGTCCTGAACTCCGCCATGGCCGCCTGGGTCCTGCCGCGCTACGCGACGCTGGCCGAGCGCCTCGGCGACGACGCGACCGCCGCCGAGGCCCGCAAGCTGGGCGAGGAGCTGCGCGACCTGGTCGCGGGGGAGTGGAACGGGCGCTGGTACCGCCGCGCGTACGGCCCGGGAGCGGTCGTCGGCGACGACGATCTGTGGCTGGAGGTGCAGCCCTGGGCCATTCTGTGCGGGGCCGCCCCGCCCGAGCGGGCCGTGGAGCTGCTGCGCACGATCGAGCAGACGTCCGCCGCCGATTCCCCTTTGGGCGCCCGGCTGCGCTGGCCCGCCCGCGACGCCTACGGCCCCGGCGGGGTCGGCACGATCTGGTACGCGATCAACATGACGCTCGTCTGGGCCGCCGCCGAACACCTCCCCGACCTGGCCTGGGACTGGTGGCGGCGGATGACTCTGGCCGCGCACACGGCCGCCTACCCGGACGTCTGGGAGGGCACGCTGTCGGGCCCGGACGCCTACCTGGCCCCCGAGACGGGCCGCCCCGGCCGCACCTGGGACCTGGCCGAGGTCGGCGTCGCCATGCAGGCGTACCCGGTGGCCAACCTGCACAGCCACTCCCAGCCGCTGCTGGCCTACCTGCGGCTGCTCGGCGTCGAGCCCTTCCGGCGGCCGCGCGGCGGGGCCCGCTTCGCCTCCCGGGCGCTGGAGGTCGGGCCGTGACCGCGCTCGGGATCGACGTCGGCGGCACGTACACCAAATGGGTGACGCTGGAAGGCGACGCGGTCTCCGGCTCGGGCACCGTGCCCACACCGCCCGGCCCCGACGAGACGGTGAAGCTCGCGGCCTCGCTGGCCCCGCACGCCGAGTCCATTGGGATCGGGCTCCCCGGCCACGTGGACCGCGACACCGGGACCGCCCTGTTCGTCCCGAATCCTCCGGGTGACTGGGACGGCTACCCCGTGGGGACCCGGCTGCGCGCGCTGACCGGGGTTCCCGTCCGCGTCGTCAACGACGCCCGCGCCTTCGCGCGCGCCGAGCTGGCGCTGGGCGCCGCCCGCGGTCTGGCCGACGTGCTGTTCGCCGTGCTCGGCACCGGCGTGGGCGGGGCCGTGGCGCTGCGCGGGGCCGTCCTCGTCGGGCCGCGCGACAACCTCGGCGAGATCGGCCACGTCACGGTCTCACCCTGGGGGCCGCTCTGCTGCTGCGGCAACCGGGGCTGCGTGGAGACGTTCGCCGGCGGGCCGGGCATCGTGCGGGCCCATGGCCTGGGGACAGCCGGGACGAAGGCCACTGCGGCGGAGGTCGCCGAGGCGGCCAGGGCCGGGGACGAACGCGCTGTCCAGGTGTTCGAGCAGGCGGGGTGGGCGCTCGGCGTGGCGCTGGGCGACGCGGCGGCGTTCTTCGGCGTCGGCTCGGCGGTCGTCGGCGGCGGCGTCTCCGGCGCGCTCGACCTCATGCGATCCACCCTGCACACCGAACTCGCGCGCAGACGACCGCTGATCGGAGAGGTCACGGTGCTGCCCGCCGTACTCGGCCCGATGGCGGGGGCCATCGGCGCCGCACTCTACGGGAGGAGATCTGGATGAAGTGGATAAGCCGCGCCATGGAGCTGCTCGGCGAGATCGAACGGACACAGGAGGATGCCCTTGCCGAAGCCGCTCGCATCGCCTCTGAGGCGATCCTCGGCGGAGGAGTGGTGCACACGTTCGGAACCGGACATTCGCGGATGGGCGTGGAGGAGATGTTCCCCCGCTACGGCTCCTACCCCGGCTTCCACCCCATCGTCGACCTGTCCACGACCTTCTACACCCAGGTGGCCGGCGCGAACGGGATGCGGCAGGCCATGTTCATCGAACGCGTCGAAGGGCTGGCCGAGGCCATCCTGGCCAACTTCGAGCTGCGGCCGAGCGACGCGGCCATCGTCTTCAGCGTCAGCGGGCTGAACGCCGTGCCCATCGAGATGGCCATGGGCCTGCGCAAGGCGGGCCTGTCCGTCGTGGCCGTGACCTCGATGAACGAGACCATGGCCGTCGAGCCCGGACATCCCAGTGGCACCCGGCTGGCCGACCACGCCGACGTGGTGATCGACCTGCGCACCCCGGTCGGCGACGCGCTGTGCCAGGTCGAGGGGCTGGCCGAGCCGGTCGGCCCCGGCAGCACGCTGGCGGCCGTCTCCGTGGTCAACGAGATCAAGGTCCGCACGGCCGAGCTGCTGGTCGCGGGCGGCTGGACGCCGCCGGTCATCTCCAGCGCCAAGCTCGTCGGCGGCCCCCGCTCCGACGAGCTGTTCGAGGCCGCCTATCTCGAACACGCCCGCCGCGCCGCCGCCGTGCTCCGGAAGCCATGAGCGCCGTCCTGGTGGCGGGCTCGGACGGCGGCATCGGCCGCGCCTGCCTGGAGGCGGTCGAGGCGTCCGGCAAGAGCGCGTACGGCGTGGACCTGGCCGACGGCATCGACATCACCGAGCCCGGCGGGGTCGAGAAGGCGCTGGCCCAGGCCACGGCCCGGCACGGAGGGCTGGCCGGGGTCGTGCACGCGGTCGGCATGTCCGGCCGCAGGCTCGGCGACGGCGGCGTGGCCGAGTGCACCGACGAGGCCTGGCATGAGGTGCACCGGGTCAACCACGAGTCGGTGTTCCGGCTGCTGCGCGCGGCGATCCCCGCGCTGCCCGAGGGCGGGTCGATCGTGGTGATCGGCTCGGCGCTCGGCACGTCGATCGACGACGACTTCCGCACCGTGGCCTACGCCTCGGCCAAGGGCGCGCTGATCCCGCTGATCAGGACCGCCGCGCGCGAGGCCGCGCCGCGCGGGGTGCGGGTCAACCTGGTCTCGGCCGGCCTCGTGGCCACGCCGATGAGCGTCCGCGCTCGCACGTCCGCCGCCGTCCAGGCCAGGATGCCCGCGCTGATGCCCCTCGGCGCGAGCCCCTGCCGGCCGGAGGAGGTCGCGCAGGCCGTGCTGTGGCTGCTCTCGCCCTCGTCGGGGCGGACCACGGGCGCGGTCATTCCCGTCGACGGAGGGTGGCATCTGCGGTGAACGTCCTGTGGGAAGGTGATGTGGTCGTCGCCGGCGGCGGCAGCGCCGGGTGCGCGGCGGCCGTGGCGGCGGTCCGCGCCGGCGCGTCGTGCCTGCTGGTGGAGCCTGCGGGCTTCCTCGGCGGCACCGGCGTCGCCGTGCTCGACACGTTCTACGGCTTCTACGCCCCAGGCCCGGTCTCGCGGCGGGTCGTCGGCGGGATCGGCTGGGAGGTGTGCGAACGGCTCCTGTCCGCCGGAGCCGCCTTCGAGCGGCCCAACACGTACGGGGCCGGCACCGGCGTCACGTACGAGCCGGAGGAGCTCAAGCTGGTCTGGGACGAGCTCACCTCCGGCGCCGGCGTGCTGCTGCACGCGCGGGTGTGCGCTTACGTGCCGGGGGCCGGGGTGGAGGTGGAGACCGTGGCCGGCCGCTTCCTGGTCAGGGCCCCGGTGGTCGTGGACGCGACGGGCGACGGCGAGGTGGCCTGGCGGGCCGGGGCCACGCTGGAGCGGCCGAGCATGCGCTCGCAGCCGATGACGGCCACGTTCCGGCTGGGCGGGGTGGATCTTTCGGCCACCAGCACGGCCGAGCTGCACGCGCTGATGGCCGACGCCGACCTGCCCAGGCGCGAGGGCTCCGTGCACAGGACCGTCAACGACGGGATCGTGCACACCAACCTGACCAGAGTGAGCGGGCTCGACCCGACCGACCCGTTCGAGCTGTCGCGTGCCGAACGTGAGGGACGTGCGCAGGTGCGGGAGTACGTCCGCTTCCTGCGGGCCAAGGTGCCGGGGTACGAGTCGGCGGTGCTGCTGGGCACGTCCGTACGGATCGGGGTGCGGGAGTCCCGGCGCCTCGTGGGGCGATATGTCCTGACTTCTGATGATGTGCTGGCCGGGAGGGATTTTCCCGACACGATCGCCCGGTGCGGTGCCCCCATCGAGGACCACGCCGCCGGGGCGGCCACCCGGTGGGAGTACGTGCACGACTACGGGACCTACGGGATCCCGTACCGGTGCCTGCTGCCGGTCGAGGTCGACGGGCTGATCGTCGCGGGGCGGTGCCTGTCGGCCACGCACGACGCGCACGCCTCGGCCCGGTCGATGGGGCAGTGCATGGCGATGGGGCAGGCGGCCGGGACGGCGGCGGCGCTGGCCGTACAGGCCGGGGTGGAGCCCGCGGCGGTGGACGTGGAGCTGCTGCGCGCCCGGTTGCGTGAGGAAGGAGCGCTCCTGTGACGGTTCGCACGGTGCTGGGGGACGTCGAGGAGATCGGCGTCACCTATGCGCATGAGCACTTTTTCATGACCGGTGACTGGCCCGTCCGCAACGAGCCTGACTACCGGCTCGACTCCCTGGACGCGGCCGTCGCCGAGGTGACGGCGGCCCGGCGGCTCGGGCTGTCGGCGGTGGTCGAGATGACGCCGCTCGGGTTCGGCCGCAGCCCGTCGCTGATGAAGGCGCTGGCCGAGCGGACCGGGCTGCACGTGATCGCGGTGACCGGCTTCCACAAGAGCACCTACTACAGCGACGCCCACTGGCTGCACCGCTACTCCACCGAGGAGATCGCCGAGCTGCTGGCGGCCGAGATCGAGCTCGGCATGGACGAGTACGGGCTGGTCGGGCCGCTGATGAGGCGGTCGACGGCGCGGGCGGGGGCCATCAAGATCGCCACCTCGTACCACGCGTTCGGGCGCGGGGTGGAGCGGCTGGGCGGCGCGGTGGCCGCGGCCGCCCTGCGCACCGGGGTGCCGGTCGTCACCCACTGCGACAAGGGCACGATGGGGCACGAGCTGCTGGACGCGCTGGCCTCCCACGGCGTGGCGGCCGATCGGGTGGTGCTCGGGCACATCGACCACAATCCCGACGCCGGGTATCTCACGTCATTGGCGGAGAGAGGGGCGTACCTGGCCTTCGACCGCCCTGGGCGGATCAAGTACGGGCCTGACAGCGAGATCGTCGCGCTCGTCGCCGAGCTGGCCGGGCGCGGGCTGGGACATCGGCTGCTGTTCGGCATGGACCTGGCGCGGCGGTCGTACTGGCCGGGGCTGGGCGGCGGGCCGGGGCTGACGTACCTGCTGGAGCGGTTCGTGCCGCGGCTGGAGGCGGAGGGGCTCGGCGAGGCGGCCAAGGCCGCGCTGATCGCCAATCCGCGTGCCGCCTTCGCGCTGCGGCCGGGCCGTTAGGCGCG
The DNA here is from genome assembly GCF_043496855.1 of Nonomuraea sp. JJY05. Taxonomy (NCBI): domain Bacteria; kingdom Bacillati; phylum Actinomycetota; class Actinomycetes; order Streptosporangiales; family Streptosporangiaceae; genus Nonomuraea; species Nonomuraea sp. JJY05. The sequence continues at coordinate 40,565 of NZ_JBIEIS010000070.1, read as the reverse complement.
CGCGGCGGCGATGACGTCCGCGGGACGCATGGTCGCGCGCGCCGTCCGGTTGCCTCAAGGCAGGTTCTTCTCGACCTGGTTCTGCCAGTTGGCGTTGGTGTTGATCTCGGGGGAGGTGCCCGCGAAGGCGCCGCGCGCGTACGTGTCGCCCTGCAGCTGGTACATCAGCCACGCCGTCACGTAGCCGAGGAAGCCGCCGCCCGTGCCCTGGATCGTGTTGTGGCCGGCGCCCTTGAGCAGCGCCTTCGCCGCCGCGCCCGGGACCTGGCCGTAGTACGTCTGCAGCGCCGAGTTGGGGGAGATGATCGTGTCGCTCGACCCGCTGACGAACAGCACGGGGCAGGTCAGCTGGTCCACGTGGAACGCGTCGCCGGCGCTCACCCAGATCGGGGCGGGCAGCGCGATGGGGACGACGGTGTCGATGAGGCCCCCGGACTTGGTGGCGCTGTTCACCGAACCGCCCGCGCCCTGGGAGTGGCCGACCGCCCCGACCTTGGTCACGTCGAGTTTGCCGTAGAGGACGCTGGAGCTGTCGGTGTTCCGGTCGATCAGGTACTGGGCGGCGGCGATCATCTCGGACCCGGTGCCCGTCGTGGTGTCGGTGGAGGCGACCACGGCGAACCCCCAGGAGGCCAGCTGGTTGAGCAGCCCCGGGTACTGCGTGGGCACCGCGTTGGTCCCGTTGCCCCAGGTGATGATCGGGTGCTTGAAGCCGCCCGCCCCGAGGTCGGCCGGGTAGTAGAGCTTGTATCCGGGCGCGTCGGCGGTCGTGACCGTCCACGCGCCCGCGACCTTGTAGTGCGCCTCGATGGTGTCCGCGGCCTGGGCGGGCCTGGCCAGGAGCCCGAGCACGAGCGCGACGGCGGCCACGACGAACTTCATACAGCCTCCACAATTTGTACGGATGACCGAAACTCTCGCTTCACAAGTGGGTCGTGTCAATGGTTGGATCGTGGCCATGGAGCACGTGCCCTCCGCGGCGGAGATGCTGGGCTGGATCGAGACCGTCGTGGGGCAGGGCGTCCGCCGCCCCGGCTACCCGGCGGACGCGTGGACCGAGCGGTGGCTGGCGGAGCGCCTGTCGGAGTTCGGCCTGGAGGTCACGCTCGAACCGGTCGAGGTGCCGCGCTGGCAGCCGGGCACCGGGCTGCTGCGCCTCGACGACGGCACCTCGTGGACCGGCCTGCCGCTGCCCCACACCGCGCCGACCGGCGGCCTGCGGGGGCGGATCGCGCGGCTCGCCGACGCCCGGCCGGGCGACATCGTCGTGGACGAGGTGACCTTCAGCGAGCTGCCGCAGTCATACGTCAAGACGCTCGCCACCTCGGCGTACGACCCCGAGGGCGTCTTCGACACCCTCGTCCAGACGATCCCGTTCGGCCCGCGGATGATGGAGGTCGTCGAGCCCGCCCTGGCCGCCGGGGCCGCGGGCTTCGTCGGCGCGCTGACCGGCCTCCCGTGGGAGACCCGCGACTACTACGTGCCGTACGACGCGGTCGAGCGCCCCATCCCCGCGCTGTGGCTGTCCGGGACGGACGCCCGCCGGCTCCTGGCCCGCCTCCCGTGCGAGGGCGAGCTGATCGCCGAGTCCGCCACCGACACCGTGATCACCCACAACGTAATCGCCACCCTCCCCGGCAGCTCGCCGCACACGGTCATCGTCGCCTCGCACCACGACGCCCCGTGGGCCTCGGCCGTGGAGGACGCCTCCGGCCTGGCCCTCGTCCTGGCCACCGCCCGCCACTGGGCCCGAGTCCCGGCCGAGGAGCGCCCGCACAACCTGACGTTCCTCCTCACCTCCGGCCACATGGCCCACGCGGCGGGCACCCGCGCCTTCATCGACCGCCACCGGCCGGAGCTGGCCGGCGTGGTGCTCCAACTGCACCTGGAGCACGCCGCGCTCCGCTGCGAGGCGGTGGACGGCACGCTCGTGCCGACCGCCGAGCCCGAGGTCAGATGGTGGTTCACGACGCGAGCTCCCCAGCTGGAGAGACTGGTCGCCGCGACGCTGGAGGCGGAGGACCTGCGGCGGTCGTTCGTCCTGCCACCGGACGTGTTCTCGCCGATGCCGCCGACGGACGGCGCGTTCTTCCACCCCGAGGGGGTGCCGCTGGTGCACTTCCTGTCGGCGCCGATGTACCTGTTCGACTCGGCCGACACGATCGACAAGATCGACGTGGCGGGGCTGGAGCCGCTGGCCCGCGCGGCCGTCCGGATCGTGGCGGGCACCGCCGGGTGGACTCCCGCGGACCTGCGCGCCACCGGGTCCGGGTGGCGGCGCCCCGCCGACCATGGTCATGCTGGGGGACAACGCCCCAACGCCGCCAGGACGTGATCACGATGTCACAGACTCCCGTTCGGTTCTCCGAAGAGCGTTCCGAGGACGTCGTCGCGGCGTCGTTCGCCGGCGCCCATGACGCCCGGCTGCGGCAGGTCCTCACCAGCCTCGTCCGTCACCTGCACGCCTTCGCCAAGGACGTCGAGCTCACCCAGGCCGAGCTGGACGCGGCCGTCGGCTTCCTCACCAGGACCGGGCAGACCTGCGACGGCACCCGCCAGGAGTTCGTCCTGCTGTCCGACGTGCTCGGCCTGTCGATGCTCGTCGACACCATGGCCAACCGGGCGCCCGCCGGGGCCACGGACTCCACCGTCCTGGGGCCGTTCCACATGGTCGACTCCCCGCCGCGGCGGCTCGGCGACGCGATCTGCCTGGCGCCCGGCGGCGAGCCGACGCTCGTCACCGGGCAGGTGCTCGCGGCCGGCGGTCACCCCCTCGCGGGCGCGGTCGTGGACGTCTGGCAGGCCGACGAGAAGGGTTTCTACGACGTCCAGCGGGACGACGTCCCCACCGGGCACCTGCGCGGCCTGTTCACCTGCGACGACCAGGGGCGTTTCGCGTTCCGCACGATCCTTCCGGCCCCGTACCCGATCCCCGACGACGGGCCGGTCGGGCAGCTCCTGGCGGCGTCGGGCCGCCACCCCTACCGGCCCGCGCACATCCACTTCATCGCCGGCGCCGCCGGTCACGCGCCGCTCACCACGCACGTGTTCGTCTCCGAGTCCCCTTACCTCGACTCGGACGCGGTGTTCGGCGTCAAGGACAGCCTGGTGCTGGACTTCGTCCGCGCCGAGGACGCCGAACTGGCGGCGGCGTACGGCATGCCCGTCCCGTTCCGCCACGCGCACGTGGAGCTCCGGCTGCGCGAGAGCCGGTGACCTACCGGCGGCCGCGGAACGTGCGCCGCAGGTCGTCGACCCACTCCCCGGGGATCTCCCACGGGATGAAGTGGCCGCCGCGGTCGTGGACGGTCAGGTTGACGTGGTTGTACCAGGCGCCGCGGTCGCTGCCGGCGAAGTGGCGGACGCGCTGGTCGGTGGTGACGCCGGGCGGGTTTTCGTGACCGACGAACGTGATGCCGGTCGGGGCCTCGACGGGCGGCTGCCGGTCGTGCGAGGGCGTCCAGGGGTAGCGGTTGTTGTTGGCGTACGTGCGGATCGAGGTGCCGATCGAGTTGCTCACCCAGAAGATCATGGCGTGGGTGAGCAGGTCGTCCTTGGTGAAGACCGACTCCGGATCGCCGCCGTGGTCGCTCCAGCTGACCCAGCGCTCCAGGATCCAGGCGAGCATTCCGGCGGGCGAGTCGGTCAGGCCGTAGGCGAGGGTGCTCGGGGCCAGGACGTGGGCGGCGAGGTGGACGGCGAAACGCCTGTCGAGGGCGACGATCCGGGCGTGGACGTCGGCGGGCAGGCCGTCGGGGATGGGCTGCCCGCCGCTGAGGTCCCAGGCCCGGTCGCCGTTGAACAGCGTGAGCTTCTGCCCGGAGCCGATGTGGATGCCGTGCAGCTCGGCGGCGTACTTGTGGCCGAGCTGGCCCGTGACCAGGGCTCCGACGTCGCAGCCGGCGGCGGCGTACCTCTCGTGGCCGAGGACCCGGGTCATGAGGGTGTGCCAGAGGTCGGCGACCTTCCAGAAGTTCATGTCCGGGTGGTCCGGCAGCGGCGTGGAGAAGCCGAAGCCGGGGAACGAGGGGACGATGACGTCGAAGGCCTCGGCCGGGTCGCCGCCGTGCGCGCCGGGGTCGGCCAGCGGGTCGATGACCTTGGACCAGTGCCAGAACGTCCACGGCCAGCCGTGGGTCAGGATGAGCGGCGTCGGGCGCGGCCCCACGCCGGGCTTGCGCATGAAGTGCACGGGGACGCCGTCGACCGTGACGCGGTAGTGCTCGTAGGCGTTGATCGCGGCCTCGGCCTTGCGCCAGTCGTAGCCGGTGTGCCAGTAGCCGACGAGCTCCTGCAGATAGGCCCGGTTGACGCCGTAGCGCCAGTCGTCGTTGCCCACGTCGTCCGGCCAGCGGGTCAGCTCCAGGCGCCGCCGGAGATCGGCGAGCACGTCGTCGGGCACGTGGATCGGCTCCGGCTCCAGCGGGCTCCGGGCTTCGTCGCTCATCGTCGTCTCCTGCGCAGCGGTCATCGACGGCGAAAATATATCAGAGATTTATTTAAATTCGTGATGTATCAGAGCGCGAGGCCGAGGTCGGCGATGAAGCGGGCCAGGCCGACGCGCTTGCGGAACAGCTCGCGCAGGTCGCCGGTGACCGGCTCGCCGAGGCGCTCGGCGGGGATCGCGGTGAAGGCGCTGCGCAGGACCAGCGTGGTGACGTACCCGGCCGTGGCGTGGTCGGCGGGCACGCCCTCGTCGGCCAGGCCCCGCTGGTACGCGGCCAGGATCGTCCGATGGATCACGGGCAGCTCGCCGGGCTCGGTCAGGCCGTCGTGCGCCAGGCCCACGAGCAGCTGGCCGAGGTCGAAGCCGATCGGCACCGGGTCCTGCCAGCCCCAGTCGATCGCCACGAACCGGCCGGGCTCGTCGGCGGGGACGAGGAGGTTCTGGGGCCCGGCATCGCCGTGCGCCATGGTGTGGGGCAGGCGGTCCGCGGCCGCGAGCAGGGCGGGGATGCGGCGGGCCAGGGTGTCCAGGTCCATCTGCAGGAGAGGGTCGGCGTGCGCGGCGACGAGGGGGTGCCGCCAGAAGGCGGGGTCGCGCAGGATGGGCAGCGCGTGTTGCATGAGCAGCTGGCCGACGTAGGTCCGCAGCGCCGTACGGGGGCGGGAGCCGTCGGCGGGGCGCAGCCCGGCGAGCCGGCCCAGCGCGCGGGCCGCGGCGGCGTACCTGGTCAGATCCCACTCCCCGGGGGCGGTGCGGACGTCCTCCAGCCACAGGTCGAGGCGTTCGTCGCCGAGGTCGTCGGCCAGGAAGAGGCGGGGCAGCCGAAGCCCGGGCGGGAGCGGCAGGCCGGAGGTGTACACGTCGGCCTCGGTCCGCCACGGGAACCCGGCGACGAACTCCGTGCGGGCGGGCTCGGGGATCACGTCGATGTTCACCCAGTGCCGGGCGGAATGGAGGGATTTGACGAAGAAGGACCAGGTGCGCCCGCACGTGGTCGTGCCGCTGACCCGGCGCAGGCTGCCGGTGGACGGGGTGCCGGACGTGTGGTCGATCGGCTCCACTCGGATGGACTCCACCTCGGCGCCCTCATCGTCCAGATATTTCCGTACAAGAGGGTTGAGGTGGGCGCGGGATGGCATCGCGGTCATGGCAGAAACGTCTCCCGCCCAGCGAGGTCGCGCATAGAGCATGGCCTACTCAAATATTCGCCCGTACCATCCCTCTGTGCGTCATCTGTGGCCCTTCGCAGGTCGGGAAACCCAGCTCGCCACGATCCGATCGGCGGTGGAGGCCGGCGGCGCCGTCGTGGCCGGGCCGGCGGGCGCCGGCAAGAGCCGCCTGGCGGCCGAGGTGTTGTCCGGCACCGGCGACGTGGCCCGGGTCCTCGCCACCGCCGCCGCCTCGGATCTCCCGCTGGGCGTCATGGCGCACCTGCTGCCCGCCCAGCCGCCGCACGGCAACGTGATCCGCTGGGCCGCCGACGCGCTGGACCGCGAGCGGCTGGTGCTCATGGTCGACGACGCCCACCTGCTGGACCCGGTCTCGGCCGTGCTGGTGCACCACCTGGTGACCGGCGGCCGGGCCCGCGTGCTGGCGACGACGCGCAGCGGCGAACGCGCGCCCGACGCCGTGACGGCGCTGTGGAAGGACGACCTGCTCCCGCGCCTGGACCTGGCCCCGCTGACGCTCCGGGAGGCGGGCCTGGTCCTGGCCGGAGCGCTGGGCGGGCAGGTCGAGGCGCCCACGGTCCGGCGGCTGTGGCGGGCCAGCGACGGCAACGCGCTGTTCCTGCGCGAGCTGGTGCTGGCCGGCGAGTCGGGCGGCGCGCTCGCCGAGCGGCGCGGGGTGTGGCACTGGTCGGGCGAGATCCCGGTGACTACGCGGCTGCGCGAGCTGATCGAGAGCCGGATCGGCGACGTCGACCCCGGCGAACGGGCCGCGCTGGAGCTCGTCGCCCACGGCGAGCCGCTGCCCGTGGACGCGCTGACCGCGCTCGCCCCGCCGGAGACGCTGCGGCGCCTGGAGGATCGCCAGCTCGTCACGATCTCCCCGGAGCCGCTGCCCGCACGCCTCCCGGAGCCGCTGGCCGTACGGCCCCCGGAGCCGCTGCCCGTACGGCCTCTCGAACCGCTGGCCTTACGGCCCCTGGAGCCGCTGGCCGTACGGCTCGCGCATCCGCTCTACGGCGAGGTGATCCGGGCCGGATGCGGCACTCTGCGTACCCGTGAGGTGCTCAGGAGCCTGGCCGACGAGGTGGGCGGCCGCACCGGCGCGGACCCGCTCCGCGTCGCGGTCTGGCGGCTCGACAGCGGGACGGCCGGAGACCCCGCCGCGCTCGTCGAGGCGTGCAACCTCGCGCGCAGCGTCCGCGACCTGCGGCTCGCGGCCCGGCTCGGGCGAGCGGCGCTGGCGGCCGGGGGAGGGGCCACGGCCGCCCTGGCGCTGGCGTCGGTGCTGTTCTACGACGACCGGTACGACGAGGTCGAGGCCGTGCTGCCGGGTCTGACCGACGCCCCGGCGGACGACATGACGCGGGCCGATCTGGTGTCCGTGCACGCGCTCAACCTCTTCTGGGGGCTTGGCCGGGAGGCCGACGCCCGGGCCATGCTGACGGACGCCCACGCCACGATGACCGGTACGGAGCCGCGCCAGGGCCTCCTGGTGATGCGCGGCTCCATCGAGTACACGATGGGCATGTTCGACCAGCTCGGGCGGACGGTCGCGGAGATCCGCCGGATCGCCCCGCGCACCTCCCGGTTCGAGATCGGGCTGGCCTCGCTGGAGGGAGGCCGGCTCCTCCACGAAGGACGCGCCAGGCAGGCCGTCGCCCGCGTCGACGAGGCGCTCGGCAGCGTCGGCGACCTGCGGGAAGGGATGCCGTCGCTCACGGCCACGCTGGCGGTGACGGGGGTGGGCGCCGCCGTTCTCGCCGGGGACCTGGCCGCGGCGCGCCGGTTCGCCGACATCGGGTACCGCATCGGCGAGGACTACGTGGGCTGGGACCGCGCGCTGATCACGTTCGGCGCCCTGCGGGGCCGGATGGCCAGGCTCCAGGGACGGGCCGCCGAGGCCGTCCGGCTGTGCCGGCAGGCCGCCGTGCGGCTGCGGGGCCGTACCCTGCACGGCGGGCTGTGCCTGGCCGAGCTGGCCCACGCGTACGCGCTCACCGGCGACGTGGCCGCGGTGCGGACGACCACGGAGCTGGCCGGCGAGCTGGGGCTGCGGGTGGGCCACGAGGTCGAGTTCGCCTTCCGGCTGGCGCGGCCGTGGGCGCTCGCGGCCGAAGGTGACCTGGCCGGTGCGGTCGAGGCGGCGCTCGAAACCGCCGACGCCGCCGGTGACCTGCCCACGTACGAGCTGTACGCCCTGCACGACGTGGTCCGGCTCGGTGCATCCGGCCTGGTCGCCGACCGGCTGGCCCGGCTGGCAGGCTCCGTGGAAGGCGACCTGGCCCCGCTCCTCGCCCGGCACGCGGCGGCCGATGACGCTCCCCCGGAGCTCGACGCGGTGTCGCTGGCCTTCGAGTCGCTCGGCATGCTGCTGCACGCGGCCGAGGCCGCCGCCCAGTCCGCGGCCGCGTACGGCCGGCACGGGCTGCCGCGGCGGCAGCGGGCCGCCGAGACCCGCGCGTGGCGGCTGGCCCGCCGCTGCGAAGGCGCGCGCACCCCGGCGCTGACCGGCCTTACCGTGCCGCAGCTGACCGCCAGGCAGCGGCAGATCGCTCAGCTGGCCGCCTCGGGTCTGAGCAACCAGGACATCGCCGACCGGCTGGTGCTCTCCCGCCGGACGGTCGCGAACACGCTGGTGCAGGTCTACGAGCGGACCGGGTTGAACAGCCGGGCCGAGCTAGCCGACCTCCTCTTCACCTGACCGGGGCAGCCGGCCGGTTGAGCCGGATCCGGCGGGCGGGCTCACGTAGTGGTGCACCAGCGCCGGCTCACCGGCCGCGTTGAGCCAGCGCGCGCGGCCGCTGCCGACCCGGCGCCAGCCGGACCGTTCGTAGAACGCGATGGCGGCCGTGCCCTCGGAGGAGACCTCCAGCTTGAGAGGGGCTTCGACGGCGGCGCGGACGGTGCCGAGGAGCCGGGCGGCCAGGCCGCTCCCGCGGGCGGCGGGGACCACGAACAGGCGGGTGACCTCCATGTCCCGGGTGAGCGCCACGTGGCCGAGCACCGCCGCACCCTCGACCGCTATCCACGCCCTGACCATGCCGTCCGGCGTCAGCCAGCCGGCCGGGTCGCGCGGCCAGTCCACGGGGTAGCGGTCGCTGGCCTGGACCTCGGCGAGGGCCTTGGTGCAGGCGTCGAGGTCGTCGGGGGTTCTGTCGCGGATCTCCACGCGGGCCAGCCTACGAGGCCCGACGCTCGGGTAGCGTCCCGGTCGCCGCCGGTCGCCGCCGGTCGCCGCCGGTCGCCGCCGGTCGCCGCCGGTCACGACGGTCACGACGGTCACGACGGTCACGACGGTCACGACGGTCACGACGGTCACGACGGTCATGACGGGATGATCGGGAGCAGCAGGCGGCTCGGGCGCAGGGCGTCGTGGAAGACGGTCTGCCGGGCCGGCCGCAGGTCCTGCTGCCCCGCCGTCGCGACCGGGACCCACTGCTGGGGGTTGCGGTCGAAGCGGGGGAAGTTGGAGCCGGCCACCTGCAGCCGGATCCGGTGCCCCGCCCTGAACACCTGGCTGGTCGAGCCGAGCGGGAAGCGGAAGAGCGCCGGCTCGCCGGGGGTGAGGGGCACCTCGCGATCGGTGCCGTGCCGGTAGCGGGCGCGCAGGATCCCGTCCACCACGCCGTACGCGCGCCCGTCGGGGTGGACGTCCACCAGGCGGGCCGTCCAGTCGCAGTCCTCGGCGCCGGAGGCGGCGTGCAGCTCGATCACCACCTCGCCGGTCACCTCCAGGTCCGACTCCAGCGGGTCGCCGGTGTAGACGAGCACGTCCTGGCGCCGTTCGACCTCCGCCTGGTCCTTCGGCCCGGAGTTGCGCCCGTACAGCACGCCGGGCAGGAACGTCGCCCCGCCCGCCGTCGGCACCGGGTCGGCCGGGTCGGCGGTGAAGTGGTCGGCGGGCTCGTCCGGCCCCGGCGGGGTCCGGGCGAGCCCCCCCCCGTCGCCGGCCGCCGAGTTCGCCCGGCCGTCGCCCCGCAGGTAGAAGGGCGTCTCCTGGGCGCGCGCCAGGGGCCAGCCGGACTCCTCGCGCCAGGCGTCGGCGCCCATGACGAAGATCTTCACCGGGGGCAGCTCGGCGGGGCGGCCCTCGGCGGCGGCGCGGAAGAACTCCAGGTGCGTGGCCGTCAGGTCCAGCGCCGCGGACGCGCCGCCGTAGCCGTACCACAGGTCGCCCTGGTAGTCGCCGAGGTTCCCGTGTGCCCAGGGGCCGACGACGAGGTGCTGGCTCTGCCGCGCCCACGCCGACGGCGCCTGCGCGCGCAGGCCGGTGTACGTGCGCACCGTCCCCGGCAGGAAGATGTCGTGCCAGCCGCCGATGTGCAGCCCGGCCACGTCCATCCGCCGGTGCGCCGTCGAGGGGTCGATGAGCTGCCAGAACACGTCCCGCGCCGGGTGGCTGAGCCATTCCCGGTAGTACGGCGCCAGCTCGGCCAGCTCGTCGCGGTCCAGCGGGAGCCGGGCGTAGGCGGCGTGCGGGTCGCGCAGGATCTCCAGCAGCGTGGCCTGCGCCCGGTCGCGCTCCGCGCCGGCCGGGCGGCGCAGCAGGTCCACCGGCGCCAGCGACTCGGCGATCCACAGCAGCAGGAATCCGAGCTGGAGCGCGCCGCCCGAGTACGACCAGACGTCGTGGTACTCGGCGGCCGTGAGCTGCGGGGCGATGGCGATCAGGCCCTCGGGCGCGGCCCTGGCCGCCAGGAGCTGCGTGGCGCCAATGTAGGAGGCCCCGTACATGCCGACCCGGCCGTCGCAGAACGCCTGCGCGCGTACCCACGCGATGGTGTCCAGGCCGTCCTCGGTCTCGTCCAGGTACGGGTTGAAGGCGCCCCCGGAGCTGTAGCGGCCCCGCGTGTCCTGGATGACGACGGCGAACCCGGCCTCGACGGCCTGCAGCGGCTCCAGCCCGATGATGTGCTGGGCCATGAACGAGGAGGACTTGTCGTACGGCAGCCGCTGCAGCAGCGCCGGCCACGGCCCGCCCTCGGCCGGGCGCCACACGTCGGCACGCAGCACGGTCCCGTCCCGCATCGGCACGGCGACCCCGCGCTCGACCCGTACGGACTGCATCAGCCGGCCCTCCTCAGGTAGGCCTGGCGCACCCGGTCCACGGCCACGGCCAGGATGAGCAGCACGCCGGTGGCGACCTGCTGCCAGGACGAGTCCACGTTCAGGAGCGTCAGCCCGTTGCTCAGCACGCCCACGATGAGCAGGCCGACCACGGTCCCGGCGATGGTGCCGGTGCCGCCGGACAGGCTGGTGCCGCCGAGGATGACCGCAGTGACGACGGCCAGTTCCAGGCCCACGCCGGTGTTGGCGGAGCTGGAGCCGAGCTGGGAGGTGACCAGCAGCCCGGCCAGGGCCATGCAGGCCCCGGACAGCAGGAACCCGGCGAAGATCACCCGGTTGACCCGGATGCCGACCAGCCGGGCCGCCACCGGGTTGGCGCCGATCGCGTACATCTTCCTGCCGAAGACGGTGAAGTGCATGAGCACGAAGAACAGCGCGATCACCACGACCAGCACGACGGCCGGCATCGGGATGCCGAGGAACGGCCGCGCGGTGGCCCAGTCGAAGCCCTCGATGAAGATGCTCTGGCCCTTGCCGATGACCAGCGTCAGGCCGCGGAAGATGCCGAGCATGCCCAGCGTCGTGATCAGCGCGTTGACCCCGACCACGGTGACGAGGAAGCCGTTGAGCAGCCCGATCCCGAGCCCGGCCAGCACCGACAGCGCGATGGCCGGCCAGATGCCGAGCGACGGCGCGGTCTCGACCAGCACGATTCCGACGAACGCCACGCCCGAGCCCACCGACAGGTCGAACTGGCCGGCCACCAGCAGCAGCGTGCCCGCCGCCGCCAGCACGCCGGTGATCGAGACCGCCGTCAGGATGTTCCCCCAGTTATCCCAGTTCAGGAAATAAGGGGACTTGATGGAGAAAAAGATGATTTCGGCTATCAGGAAGACGAGCAGCGCGACCGTCTCCGGGGCCCGCCGACGGGTCCTCGGCCGGGCCTCGGGCTTGGTCGCCGTCCCCGCCGGGGTCAGCGTCTCACTCATCGATCACTCCTCCTGCCGCCCCGGTGAGGGCCTCCACCCCGATGGCGTCGCCGGTGAACTCGGCCACGGTCCTGCCCCGGACCATGACGACGGCCCGGTCCGCCAGCTCCACGACGTCCTCGTAGTCGGAGGTCGCCACCACCACCGCGCTGCCCTGCTCGGCCAGGGAGCGCACCGCCCGGTAGATCTCCTGCCGGGCGCCCACGTCCACGCCCCTGGTCGGCTCGACCAGGACCATGACCTGCGATCCGCGTTCGAGCCAGCGGCCGAGCACCACCTTCTGCTGGTTGCCGCCCGACAGCGTCCAGATCGGCTGGTCGGGGTCGCTGGTGGAGCGGATGCGCAGCTTGTCGTGCCAGCGCCGGTAGGCGACCGCCTCGCGGCGCCGGGTCAGGAACCCCCCGGCGGCGATGCCGCGCCAGCTCGGCGCCGCCAGGTTCTCGGCCACCGAACGGGAGCGGAACATCGCCTCGCGCTGCCGGTCGCCCGGCAGGCAGCCGACGCCCGCCGCGATGGCGTCGGCCGGGTGGCGGAAGCGGACCCGGCGGCCGGCGATGCTCAGCGACCCGGCCTCCACCGGGTGCATGCCGAAGATGGCCTCGGCCACCTCCGAGGCGCCCGAGCCGACCTTGCCGTACAGGGCGACGATCTCGGCGGGCCGCACGCCCAGGTCGACGTCGCGGAAGGCGGCGCCGCTCGACGCGCCCTCCAGCCGGACGAGCGGGGGCGCGTCCGCGACGGCGCGGTCCCGCTCGCGGTCCCGGCGCTCCACCGAACGGCCCACCATCGCCTCGATGACCGGCTCCTTGCCCACGTCGGCGACCTTCTCGTGCAGCACGATGTGGCCGTCGCGCAGCACGCACACCTCGTCGGCGATGCGGAACACCTCGTCCAGCCGGTGGGTGATGTAGAGGATCGCCACGCCGCGCCGGCGCAGGCCGTCGATCACCTCGAAGAGCCGCTCGGTCTCGGCGTCCGACAGCGCCGCCGTGGGCTCGTCGAAGATCAGGCAGCGGCCCTGGCCGGACAGGGCGCGGGCGATCTCGACGAGTTGCCGCTCGCCCAGCCGCAGGCCGCCCACGGGCGCGTCCAGCGGCAGGTCCACGCCGAGCGCGTCCAGCACCTCGCGGGCGCGCGCCCTGGTCTCCCGGCTCTTGACGAAGCCGCGCCGGGCCGGCCACGCGCCGAGCACGATGTTCTCGGCCACGCTGAGCGGCGGGGCGTCGCTGATCTCCTGGTAGATGAGCTTGATGCCGAGGGCGCGGGCGGCGGCGACGTCCTTGACGTCCTGGGGGGTGCCGTCCAGGGCGATCTGTCCCGCGTCCGCGCGCAGGTCCCCGGCGATGATGCGGACCAGCGTGGACTTGCCCGCGCCGTTCTCGCCGAGCAGCGCCAGCACGGAGCCGGGGGCGGCGTCGAGGTCCACGCCGTGCAGGACCTCGACCTCGCCGAACGACTTGCGGATGCCCCGCGCGCTGAGGAAGGGGTGCCCGGCCACGTCAGCAGGCGTACTGGGGGTAGTGCTGCTTGACGTTGGCCTTGTTGACCACCACGTGCGGCACGAGGAGCTGCGCGGCCGGCTTCTCGCCCTTGACGGCCTTGATCAGGCTCGGGACCAGGATCTCGCCGTAGCGCTCGGGGAAGTAGGCGACGCTGCCGATCCAGTTGGGGTGCTGGTAGATGACGCAGTTCTTGGGATTGAAGTTCTGGACGCCGAGGAAGAGGTCGTCGGTGCGGTTCTGGGCGCGGGCCGCGGCGAGCGCGCCGAGGATGCTGTCCTCGTTGATGGCGACGACGATGACGCGGTGCCGGCCGGGCAGCGCGGTGAGCGTGTCGGTCATGAGCTTCTGCGCCACGTCGCCGCCGGCGCCGCCCGAGTCCAGCTTGCGCAGGTTGCGCACCTCGCCGCACACGCCGGCGAAGCCCTCGCGGATGCCGCCCATGCGCTGCTCGTTCACCTCGCCGACCTGCAGCGCCTCGAGCGAGATGAACGCGTCGTACTGGCAGTCGAACTTCTCCTTGAAGTATTTGCCCAGCTCGTAGCCGATGAGCCGGCCCGCGTAGGAGTTGGCCGCCCCGACGAACGACGTCTCGCACGGCTTCTGGGCGATGTCCACCGCCATCACCGGCACCGCCGGGCCCGCGGCGCAGATGCGCGGCGCCGCGTTGGTGTCGGCCTGGAACGTGATGAGGCCCTGGACGCCCCGGGTCTTGAAGAGCTTCGCGCAGTCCAGCGCCTTGGCCGCGTCCAGCTTGGAGTCGCAGGTGATCAGCTCGGCGCCGGCGAGCTTGGCCTGCTCCTCGACGCTCTTCTGCACGTCCTGCGGGAAGCCGGAGGCGAGCGAGAGCTGGGTGAAACCGATGGTCAGGCCCTTGCCGCTGCCCGGCTCGGCCTGCTGGAACTCCACCACCCCCGGCGGCGGGGTGGGGGGCGCGGCGGTCGTCGTACCGCCGCCGGTGACGGGTTCGTCCTGGGCGCCCGCGGCTCCGCCGCCGCCGCACGCGAGAGTCCCGGCCAGGACGACGGCGAGCACCGCGCCCAGGCGGCCGGCACGCTCCCATGAGCCGTTCACATTGCCTCCTCAGGCGGTCCGGGGGGAATGAAACGTTTTAAACCGCCTGGCAGGGAAGGCTAGGTTTGTTACGCAAGGTGCGTCAAGGGTTGCAGTTCAGTTTCGAGGTCACGAAGATGTTGCGGAGCCCGTGTGAGAGGCGCGGTCATTGTTACGTTTCAAGCGAAGTCATGGAGCTGTAGTACCCTGCTAGCGACCAAGATCCTGCTTCTGTTCGGGTGCTGTGAGGGACCGTGGCGATAGCGAGCATCAAGGAGGTCGCGCAGCTGGCCAGCGTGTCGATCGGCACCGTCAGCAACGTGCTCAACCGGCCCCACGCGGTCGCTCCGGCCACCCGGCTGCGGGTGCTCAACGCCATGGACGAGCTCGGCTTCGTCCGCAACGAGTCCGCCCGCGCGCTGCGTTCGGGCCGCACCCGCACGATGGGCCTGATCGTCCCCGACGTCACCAACCCGTTCTGCACCGACGTCGCCAAGGGCGTCGAGGCCGCCGCCGAGGCCAGCGGCATGATGGTCACGCTCTGCAACAGCGACCAGGACGGCCCGCGCGAGCGCCGCTACCTCGACCACCTGGAGGAGCAGCGCGTGCAGGGCGTCCTCATCACGCCGGTGGAGGGCGAGAGCCGGCGGCTCGAGCAGCTCATCGACCGCGGCACGCCCGTCGTGCTGCTCGCCCACCGCTCCACGTATCTCAACCGCTGCTCGGCCGCCGCCGACGACGTGCTCGGGGGCCGCATGGCGGCCGAGCACCTGCTCGGCCAGGGGCACCGGCGGCTGGCGTTCGTCGGCGGGCCGCGCACGCTCAGCCAGGTCGCCGAACGTCACAAGGGCGCCGCCGCGGCGGTGGCCGAGACGGGCGGGCAGGCGGCGCTGGAGCTGGTGGAGGTGCCCTCGCTCAGCTTCACCTCGGGCCGGCACGCCGCCGAGCGGCTGGCCGCGCTGCCCGGTGACGCCCGGCCCACCGCCCTGTTCTGCGCCAACGACACCCTCGCCCTCGGCGTGATGCAGGGGCTGTCGGCGCTCGGCCTGCGCATCCCGGACGACGTCGCCGTCATCGGCTACGACGACATCGACTACGCGGCGGCGGCCACCGTTCCGCTCAGCTCGATCCGCCAGCCGCGCCAGGAGCTCGGCCGGGTGGCGGCCGAGCTGCTGCTGGAGGAGATCGACGAGGGGGAGCGGCACCGGCACCGGCAGGTGCTCTTCGCGCCGGAGCTGGTCGTGCGGGCTTCCAGCGCACGCGCCTGACCGTGGTCGTGGGATATCGTTAAACCGCTTTAACAGCGGGGATGGGGGGATGGATGCCGCGCCGGGCCGTTCCTGAGGATGGTCGGCCCCGTCCCTCGACGATCCGGGACGTGGCCAAGCACGCCGGCGTGTCGGTGGCGACCGTGTCGCGGATCCTGTCGGGCTCGTACCCGAGCGCTCCCGCCACGCGGAGCAAGGTGATGCGGGCGGTCCAGGAGCTCGACTACGTGGCCAACGCGCACGCGCGGGGGCTGGCGGGGGCGCGGCCGAAGAGCGTGGCGATCGTGGTGAACTCGGTGGTGTCCCCGCATTACGCGCACGTGGCGCAGGGCGTGCAGGACCAGGCGGTGCGCGAGGGCCGGCTGTGCATCGTGGGCACCACGGGCGGGGACGCCGAGCGGGAGCTGGCCATGGTGCGGCTGCTGCGGGAGGAGCACGCCGAGGCGGTGATCCTGGTCGGCAACATGCCGATCGACGACGCCTACCGGCAGCGGATGGCGGACTACGCGCGGGCGCTGGCGGTGGCGGGGTCGCGGCTGGTGCTGTGCGGGCGTCCGGCGCTGGGGGAGGAGGTGCCGGCCATCGTGGTGGAGTACGACAACACCGGCGGCGCCCATGCGATCACCAGCCACCTGCTCTCCGCCGGCCACCGGCGGATCCTGTTCCTCGGGCGGCGGGCCGGTTACACGACGCCGGAGAGCCGGATCGCGGGCTACCGGTCGGCGCTGGCCGCGCACCGGGTGGCGCATGATCCCGGGCTCGAGGTGGACAGCGTGGTGATGGACCGGCGCGACGGCTACCGCATGATGCGGGAGCGGCTGGACGCGGGGCCGCGTGACTTCACCGCGGTCTTCGCCGGCAACGACCTGATGGCGGCCGGAGCCCGGGCGGCGTTGCGGGAGCGCGGCCTGCGGGTGCCGGACGACGTGTCGCTGGTCGGCTTCGACGACCTTCCGCCGGCCGACGACATCGATCTGACCACCGTGCACGTGCCCCACGAGGAGCTGGGCCGTACCGCCGTGCGGCTGGCTCTGGACACCGACGCGGCCGGGACGAGCCGGCACGTGATGCTCGGCACGCACATCATCGTCCGCGACTCCGTCCGCCCTCTCCTGCCCGTCTGAGACGGGTTAAACCGTTTACGCGCGGAGCCCCACGCCGTCGAGGGTCGGCGCAGGTGGATGCCGTAGTATCCGGTTCATGCCATCCCCCCTGCGCCTCCCGCCCGCCGACCCGCGCCTGTCCGAGTTCACCGGCTGGACCCGCGCCCACTGGGAGAGCGTGGCGGATCATCTGCTCGACTCCGTGGTGCCGTACGCCACGGAGGGGTTCGCCCAATACCGCCTGCCCGGGCGGGCAAGCCGGTCGGGCACCGTCAGTGACGGTCTGGAGGGGTTCGCCCGCACGTTCCTGCTCGCGGCCTTCCGCATCGCCGGGGCGGGCGGACAGGTGCCGCCCGCCCTGCTGGAGCGCTACGCCGCGGGGCTGGTGGCCGGCACCGACCCGGCGCACCCGTACGCCTGGCCGCCCCTGGCCGACATGTCGCAGCCGCTCGTGGAGGCCGCCTCCATCGCGCTCGCGCTGCACGAGACCCGGCCCTGGCTCTACGACCGGCTCTCACCGGCGCAGCAGGAACGGGTGGTGGCCTGGCTGGCCGGGTTCGTCGGGCGGCGCACGCCGGACAACAACTGGGTGCTGTTCCAGGTCGTCGTGGAGCAGTTCCTGGCCGAGGTGGGCGGGCCGCACGACCCCGGCGAGATCGCCGGCGGGCTGGAGCGGATCGAGGACTGGTACGTCGGCGACGGCTGGTACTCCGACGGCAAGGGCAAGAACTTCGACTACTACTCCGGCTGGGCGATGCACCTGTATCCGTCGCTGTGGGCGCGGATGGCCGGCGACACCGCCCGCGCGCGGCTCTACGCGGACCGCCTGCACCGGTTCCTGGAGCACTACCAGCACCTGTTCGCCGCCGACGGCGGGCCGGTGCACCAGGGGCGGTCGCTGATCTACCGGTTCGCCACGGTCGCGCCGCTCTGGCTGGGCGCGCTGACCGGCGCCTCGCCCCTGCCCCCGGGGCGGACCAGGCGGATCGCGAGCGGCGTGCTGCGCCACTTCGTCGAACGCGGCGCCCCCGACGAGCGCGGCCTGCTCACCTGCGGCTGGTACGACCCGTTCCCGCCCGGCACCCAGGACTACTCCGGCCCCGCCTCGCCGTACTGGGCCAGCAAGGCCTTCCTCGGCCTGCTGCTGCCGCCCGAGCACCCGGCCTGGACGGACGCCGAGGCGGCCGCGCCGGTCGACCTCGCTGACCAGGTCGTGGCGATGCCCCCGCCGGGCTGGCTGCTGCACGCCACCCGCGAGGACGGCGTCGTCCGGCTGGTCAACCACGGCAGCGACCGCGACCGCGTGCAGGACCCCGCGGGCGCGCCGGACCCGCACTACCTGCGGCTCGCCTACACCAGCCACACCGGTCCCGACATCGGCGAGCGGGCGGTCGACGGGCAACTCGCCGTCACCTCACCCGAAGGGGCGATCTCCCGGCGGCGCCGCATCGAACCCCTCGCCGTGGGCGAGCGCTTCGCCGCCTCGGCGCACCAGGACGGCCCCGTCCGCGTGGTGACCGCCTCCGTGGTCGACGGCGCGGCCGAGATCCGGATCCACCAGGTCACGGCGCCCGCCGGACACCAGGTACGCGACGGCGGCCACGCGCTGGCGGACCGGCAGCCGCCCGAGGCCCGGTCCGGTGACGCCTGGGCGCTGGCCCGGCGCGCCGACGGCCTGACCAGTGTGATGCGCGGCCTGCACGGCTACACGGGGGCGGGCATGGCGAGCGCGTACGGCGTGAACGCCTTCGGAGCGCACTCCGCCACGCCCTACCTGATCCGCGACGCCCACCCGGGCGGGACCGCCGTGTACGTCAGCCTGGTCCTGCTGACGGCGGCCGAACGGGAGCCGCTCGCGCCGCAGGTGCGGGTGAACGGGGACGAGGTCACCCTGTGGCCGGCCGCAGGGGATCCGATCACGGTCCGCCTCGGCGCCGTCCCCGAGTTCGTCGAAGGGCCCACCGCAACCCGCAGGCAGGGGGGCGCGTAAGCCCCACGTGAGCGGTAGTTCGTCCTGCGAATTGTAAGGTCTTTGGATGTTACCCTGAACGCGTGGAAAAGCATGATGATGCTGGCCGGCTCGGGGTGGTGGCCGCGCTGGTGCGGTCGACGTTCCTGGTGAACGCCGTGTACGCCGAGTCCGCCAGGGAATATGGGCTCACCTCGCAACAGGGGCAGTTGTTGTGCGTGCTGATGGCGCAGCCGATCGGCATGAGCGAGCTGGGCGCGACGCTCGGGCTGGCCAAGTCCAGCCTGACCGGCCTGGTGGACCGCACCGAGCGCAACGGCCTGGTCCGGCGCAGACCGGACCCTCATGACTCGCGCGCGCTGCGGATCGCGCTGACCAGGAAAGGCTCCGAGCTCGTGACGGAGTTCTACGCCGAGACCTGCAGGCGGGTCGAGGCCCTGACGACGGGCCTGCCCGACGCCGACCGCGACACCCTCGCCGACCTGCTCGGACGGGTCGTGCAGGACAACAAGGTCCCCGTGGTCTTCCTGGAGCCCGGCGAGGGGGCCCACGCGTAGAGCCGCCCCTCGAGTTGAAGTTCGTGTAGCGAACTAATATGGTTCGTAGCACGAACTCAATCTTTTTTGTTGATCGGGGCGTGCAATCATGAGTGGTAAAGTGGTGGTGGTCGGCGGCGGTTACGGGGGTTCGGCGCTCGCCAAGGCGCTGGACGTCGAGGCGGACGTCGAGGTCGTCCTCGTCGATCCCCGTGACGCGTTCTTCAACACGGCCGGGTCGCTGCGGTCGGTGACCCGGCCGGACTGGGGGAGCAACATGTTCTTCCCCTACAGCGGGTTCCTGACCCGGGGCACGGTCATCCGCGACCGGGCGGTCTCCGTGGATCCCGGCGGCGTCACCCTGGCCTCGGGGCAGCGGGTCGAGGCCGACTACCTGGTCCTGGCCACCGGCTCCAGCTACACCTACCCGGCCAAGCCCGTCGCCGACTCCACCGAGCAGGTCCTGGACGACCTCCGCGGGACCCACAAGGAGCTGGCCGGCGCCGAACGGGTGCTGATCCTGGGCGCCGGCCCGGTCGGCCTGGAGCTGGCCGGGGAGATCAAGGAGGTCTGGGAGCACAAGCACGTGACCGTCGTCGACCCGGCCGAGCAGCTGCTGCCCGGATTCGAGCCGCGGCTGCGCCAGGACCTGCACCGCCAGCTCGACGAGCTCGGCATCCACCTGCGGCTGGGCACCGAGCTGGCCGCGCCGCCGGCGACCGGGGCCGGCCAGGCCGGGACCTTCACCGTCACCACCACCGGCGGGGAGGAGCTCACCGCCGACATCTGGTTCCGCGCCTACGGCGTGCGCGTCAACAGTGACTACCTCGCCGACGGCCGGCTCACCACCCGCACCCCGCAGGGACAGGTGCGGGTCACCGAGACGCTCAACGTCCGCGGGTACGACCACGTCTACGCGATCGGCGACATCACCGACGTCCCCGAGGCCAAGATGGCCGGGTACGCGATGCAGCACGCCGAGGTGGTCGCGGGCAACATCATCGCCCAGCTGCGCGGGGAGCGGCCCACCGCCGCCTACCAGCCCCTGCCGCACCCCATGATCCTGCTCCCGCTCGGGCCGCGCGGGGGTGTCGGCCAGCTGCCCTCGCCCGAGGGACCGGCCGTCGTCCCGGCCGAGACGGTGTCGGCGTACAAGGGAGCCGATCTGTTCACCGGCCGCTTCACCGAGCAGTTCGGCTCCGCCCGCGCCTGAGGCGTGATCATGAAATTCGAAAGGAAAGGCAGCACCTTGTCCGGACATGACGTCATCTTCGGCTTCGGCGCGCACAGCAGCGTCGACGAGGCGCCGGTCCTGCTGCGCATGGCCCGGCAGGCCGACCGCGACGGGCTCGACCTCCTGTCGCTGTCGGACCATCCCTACATCGGCAGGCGCCTGGACGCGTACGCCGCCCTCGGCTTCATCCTGGGGAGCACGCGCCACATCGCCGGCCTCGTCAACGTCACCAACCTGCCGACCCGCCCCGCTCCCATGCTGGCCAGGACGGTCACGTCGCTGTCGGCGCTGTCGCAGGGCCGCGTCGTGCTGGGCATGGGCGCGGGCGGGCTGTGGGACCGCATCGCCGACATGGGCGTGCCCCGGCTGTCGCCGGGCGCCGCCGTGGAGGCGTTCGAGGAGGCGATCGTCCTGGTCAAAAAGCTGTCGGGAGGGGGCCCGCCGGTCACCTACGAGGGCCGCCACTACCAGGTGCGCCGGATCGAGCCGGCTCCCGTGGCCGCCGCCCCGGTGTGGACGGGATCGAACGGCGCGAAGTCCCTGGCCGCCACCGGCCGGGTGGCCGACGGCTGGCTCCCCGGCCACGCGGCCGACTGGCTCAGCGAGCGCTACCGAACCTCGCGGCCGATCATCGACGAGGCGGCGGCGGCCGTGGGCCGGGATCCACGCGAGATCCGTACGATCTACAACTTCCCGGGCCGCATCACCGACCGGCCGCTGCCCGCCACCCGCGACGGTGACGGCCGCTGGATCGGCGGCTCCGTCGATCAGTGGGTCGAGGAACTGACCGGGGCCGTGCTGGAGCACGACGCGTCGGGCTTCATCCTCTTCTCGGCCGATCAGGGCTCCGCCGACCTCGTCACCCTCGGCCGCTGGGCCGGGGAGATCGTCCCGGCCGTGCGCGAGGCGATCAAGGCCTCGTGAAGCGGCGCGTCAGTGGGGGCAAATCGATGTACAGCGAGCCAGATGCCGCAGCTCACCGCGCCATGCGGCCACGGATGACGAGCCGGGCTCCCCGCCGCTCCTGAGCGGGGATTCCGTCGTCGTGGAGCGCCATCGAGCTCCCGTGGTGAGCCGGTACCGGTGATCCGACCGTCCGCTCGATCCTGTGGCCGGCTCCCGCCGACAGGCGGGAGTTCGCGTACCTGGGCTTCACGGGGTGGACGGGTCCGCTTGGACTTCAGGGGCGAGCCGCTGGAGATGCGGCGGCGGGCCGGTGGATTCGTCGCTCTGCCGATAGTCGGTGAGGTCGCGCAGGTGCCGGATCGGTGAGGCCAGCAGGACCAGCGGTATGCAGACGGCCGCGACGACAAAGATCATCAGGGTGACCCGGCCACCGAGCACCCCGGCGATCACTCCGGCGACCAACCCGCCGATCGGGATCGCACCCCAGGAGACGAAGCGGACCGTGGCCATCACCCGAGGCAGCAGGTCGGGCGGGCTGGCGATCTGCCGGTACGTGCGGGTCACCACACTGAGCACCACGACGCCGGCGGCGAACACCATGTTGCCGGCGGCGAAGGCGGCGAAGCCCTGCCACCCGCTGCCGAGGGGAACGACGAGCGCCCCGGCGACCGCGACGAAGCCGGAGATGATCACGGCGCGGGCGGTGCCGAGCCTGGCCGTGACCTGGTTCGTCAAAGCCACGCCGATCAGCGTGCCGACGCCGTCCGCCGCCAGCAGCAGGCCGACGAGGCCGGGCTCGGCGTGCAGCTCGCGTACGAGATACAGCGCGTAGAGCGCGTGCTGTGCCCCGCAGACCGTGTTCGCCGCGGTGGCGGCCCACATGCACGGACCCATGACCGGGTGGCGCACGACGAAACGCCAGCCTTCGCGGATCATCGCGCGCATCGGTGGCCATCGGTCGGGGGCCTCTGCGCGGCGTTCGGGCAGGGTCCGCAGCAACAGGGCCGAGACGAGGTAGCTGGCCGCGTCGACGAGGAGGGTGGGCACCGCCCCGAGCACCTGGACGATGAGACCGCCGACCGACGGCCCGCCGAGCTGGGTAGTGGCGTGGGTGCCGGACGTCAGGCTGTTACGGGACTGCAACTGCTCCTTGCTCACGATCGACGGCAGGAAGGTCGAGTTGGCGACGTCGAAGATGACGTTCGCGAAGCTGATCACGAGGGCCACGACCACCAGCTGGACGACCGACAGCCGGTCCAGCCACCAGGCCAGCGGAATGGAGATGACCGCCGCCGCGCGAGCCAGGTCGGCGCCGACCTGAACCCTTCGCATGGGGAGCCGCTGCACCAGCACCCCGGCAGGCAGGCCTATCACGATCCAGGCGACGTAACCGGCGGCGGCAATCAGACCCATCTCGAACGCGGAGGCGTCGAGCACCGTCAAGGCCGTCAGCGGCAGCGCCACTGCGCCTACCGCCGAGCCGGCCGCGCTGGTCGTGCCGGCCGCCCACCACCGCCAGAAGACGCCCGCCCCACCTCCATGGTCGATTCCCATCCCAGCGCCTCTCCTCAAGTAAGTTCCATAATGAAACGCACTATACTGGAGTACGTGAAGCGCGCCGATCTGCCCGACTCCGACTGCGGTATCGCGCAAGCGCTCGGAGTGATCGGCGACTGGTGGACGTTCCTGGTGGTGCGCGACATCGCCGGCGGCACCACCCGCTTCGACAGCCTTCAGCGTGAGCTCGGCGTCAGCCGTCGAGCTCTGGCCGAACGCCTGGCCAGGCTCGTCGACCACGGGGTGCTCGAGAGGCGGCCCTATTCCGATCGCCCGCCGCGCTACGACTACGTGCTGACCACGAAGGGTGAAGGCCTGCTGCCGGCGCTCATCGCCCTGCAGGATTGGGGTGCCAGACATGTGATGGGCGATGGGGCGCTGACCGCGACCAGCCAGGACGGGTCCGCCGAGAGCCGTCGCGTGCACGAGCTGGTCGACCGGAAAATGCCGGAGGTCGTGCTGCAACGACATGACGGCGAGCCGGTCGCGCCCAACGCACCGGGCGGCGTCTGGACTGTGCTCTACTTCTTCCCCGGCGCTTTCGCCCCGGGAACCCAGGACTACCCGCCCGGTTGGGCCGACATCCCGGGGGCGAAGGGTTGCACTTTGGAGGCTCTCACCTACGCGTCACGGTGTGCCGACTTCGAGGCGGCAGGTGCCACGATCCGAGGCGTGAGCACCCAGCGGCCCGACCAGTTGGCCGCCTTCGTCACGCACGCGAGCTTGCCCTATCCCCTCCTGTCCGACCAGGACAGCAAGCTCGCCGCCGGGCTGCTGCTGCCGACCTTCCGGGCGGCCGGCGTCGACCGCTTCAAGCGCCTCACCCTGTTGGTCGATCCCGACGCGATCATCCGGGCGGTGCAGTTCCCGATCAGCGATCCGGCCGGTTCAGTGGACGAGATGCTCGCCCTCGTCCGGAGCTCGTGACAACGATCCGTGCGCGTTCGTCGCCCATCACCCATGAGATGCTCGGCTCTGCGTTGCCTGTCCGGTCCGAGCCGCTGCTCCCGGTAACGGCCGGATCGCTCGACGAACGCCGGTAGCCCTCGCGCCGCCCGGCGGCCACCGCCGGCATGGCGACCGCGCCGGCCGGCAGCGCTCCCTCCGCGCGTTGCGCCGCGGCCTACGGAATGGGTCCTCCGCGGACAACCACTTCTGGCGGACTGTGCGGGCATGCGGACGCGGTGTCGTGGCCGAGGCAGGTGTGACACAACCATGACACCGCGCGAACGAGGCGGGGATACGGCCGGTCGACAGTGGACGGGGTCGGCCGGCGGGCGATTCACGGAGCGTGCTGTGCGGCGATCCGGCCGCCCGCGTCGGGACGACGCGGTGCGGCCCAGGTGGCCCCGGGTGGCTGCGGCGCCCGGCCCTCGTCAAGCAGGGCGGGACGAGCCGGCCGGAGCTGCTGTGACCGTCCGCTGGGACACGACATTACGACGAAGGCGATCAGAGAAGGAGAAGGCGTGGCAGATGACGGGAAATGGGACCGGCGTTCGCTGTTTCGGGGCGCCGCCGTGCTGGCCGGTGCCGCCGCGGCCGCGCCGCTGCTGGGCGAGGCGGCCCCGGCGCTGGCCGGCAGCGGAGACGCGGACGCGCTGTTCAAGGCCGGCAAGTTCGAACAGGCCGGCCGCGCCTATGAGGAGATCCTGAAGAAGGACCCCAAGAACCTGCACGCGGCCCGCCAGCGCGGCTATGTCGGGCTGCTGGCCAACCAGTTCCCCGACGCCGAAAAATACCTCAAGCTGGCCCTCCAGCTGGCGCCCGATGACAAGAACACCCACTCCTTCCTGGCCGACTGCTACATCCGGCAGGACAAACTGACCCTGTCCGCACCCCACTGGAAGGCGGCCGGCGAGGACAGCTACGCCAAGTGGTTCGCGGCAGTCAGCGGCGAGGGGTACCAGATCCACGGCGACCTCGCGCGGCTGCCGATCAAGCAGATGGACCCGATTCCGCTGGTGGAGGCCTCAGTCAACGGTGGACCGACCAAGCGCTTCATGTTCTACACCGGCGCCCCGAACCTGAGCATGCGCGCGTCGGTGGCCAAGGAGGCCGGGCTGAGCCCCGTCGCCAGCCAGAAGATCGACTACGAGGACAGCGTCATCTGGGCGCACTACGGGATACTGGACTCCATCAAGCTGGGCGGCATCGAACTACGCAACGTCCCGGTGGGCTGGTCGTCAACGGAGTCGGGTGAGGACGTCGGCACCGACAGCGACGGCCTGATCGGCACGTGGGTCTTCTACCACCTGCTGACCACCTTCGACTACGCGGGCCGGCAACTGATCCTGCGCCGCAGAACTCCCGAAACGGCCAGGAAGGCACGAGCCACCGCCAGATCGGCGGGCGTACAGCCCCTTCCAATGTGGCTGGCGCGTGAGCAATACCTGCACAGCACGGGCAGCTTCACCGGCGCCACCGGCTCCCGCACAGGGGTGGTGGGCGTGAACTTCGGCGGAACCAGCGAGATCGCCGCGGGCCTGCGCGGGCCGACGGCCGAGCAGCTGGGGGTCCGCAGCGACTACGACCGCGAGATCGGCACCTTCGGCAGCAGCCATCCGGCCGTCGTCTACCCCTGCTACCCGAAGGAGATCCGCCTCGGCAGCGCCGCCGCCAAGGAGGTCTACTGCTACACGAACCCCAACCAGCCGGTCAACGTGCCCTGGCCCTATGGGACAGGGTTCGACGCGATGGGCTGGTTTTCCCACTGCTTCTGGAAGCCCTACAACATCACCGTCGACTTCACCGACATGAACCTCTACATCGCCCGCGGCGCGGCCACCTGATCACCGTGACCGCACGGGCGTCATAGGAGCTACCTGGAACTGCCGGCTTCTACCGGCGAGGGGGTGCGGCGGACCAGAGGCCCTCACCCCCTCGCCCGGCGCCGTCACTACCAGCGCGGATGGCCACCATGAGCGAAAGGCCACTCGAGTACTAGGCCGTTCGCGCTGCCACCGTGCGCCAGCCGAAAGTGACGGCGCCGGTCAGGAGTGCCGCCCCGGACAGCACGCCGCTGACGAGCGGCACCCAGGCGACCGCGCCCGTCGGGGCCAGGAGCAGGCCGGCGACGCCGAGCAGGGTGAGGACCGCACCGGGTACGGCGATGCCCCGGTCCTTCCAGATCGGCGCCAGGGCGATGAAGTGCACGCCGACCACGAACGCGACCCAGGCCACGTTGGCCTGCGCTGGAAGCCCCCAGGCGGCCAGCACCCGGAGCCCGCCGAAGAGCAGGAGCGCCTCGGCGGCGACGACGATCAGATAGCCGCGGCCGAACATGTTCGGCCGCGGGCCGTCGCCGGTGTGCTGTCTTCGGGCCGCGACGAACCACATGGCGACCACGCTCGCGGCCGCCAGGCAGGCGACCGCGCGCAGGAGGTTCACGGTCAAGGTGTTCAGCGGACTCTGCGCGTTGACGACGACGAAGACCGCGCCGAAGACCGCGCCGACTAGCAATCCAGTCATACGTTGCATGACGTTCATTGAAGTGCGTGCCGGATCCCGTCCGCAGGGGGGCTGGGGCGAGGACGGGGTAGTCCTGGCCCTACCCCGCCGTGCCGCGCAGGTAGGCGAGCACGGCCAGCACGCGCCGGTTGTCGTCGGCGGTCGCGGGCAGGTCGAGCTTGGTGAACACGCTGGCCACGTGTTTGCCGACGGCCGCCTCGGTGATCGACAGAGCGCGGGCGACGGCGCTGTTGGAGCGCCCTTCGGCGATCAGCGCGAGCACCTCGCGCTCCCGCTGGGTCAGCCGGCGCGTGGGCTCGGTGATCTCCCTGGCCTTCACCCAGGTCCGCTCGAACAGGTCGATGAGGGTCGTGATCAGGCTCTGCTGCCTGATCACCAGAGCTCCCGGCGCGTGGGGGACGGGGGTGATCCGGACGAAGGCCACCGCGCGGTCGAAGACGAGCAGTTGCTGGATCGGCTCGTCGATGACCCGATGCAGGTCACCGGCGGCGTGCAGCTCCCTCATCCGGGCCGCCTTGCGATGGTCGTCCAGGACGCTCGCGTGGACGATCGTGCGCATCGCCATGCCGCGCCGCAGGGCGTCGAGCACGCGCAGGCGGCTCTTCTGCTCCTCGCGGCCGTGCTCCGTCGAACCCACCGGGTGCATGGCGCGCAGCTCGCCGGCCGTGCGGACGGCCTGCGCGATCTGCTCCCGGACGAGCTCGTTGTCCTCCACTCGCTCGACGTCGACGGGGATGCCGCGCAGCTCACCCACCACCTCCTCCAGCTGATGGGCAAGCTGGGCCAACGACATGCTCTCGTCCACGCGCCCCCTCATCCGATCGCACCGCCGTACTGGGACATTCTGACCGATCCCTTGGCGGCCCGGGAACCACGGCCCGTCGTCTCCGTCCGTCATGAGCCAGTCTGGAAGACATCAGCCCCTTGACAGAGGTGATCGTCGTGACTGACCTGTCCGGATTCCAGCATCCCCGCCTGGCCCGCGTGTACGTCGAGACCTCCGCCGCCGCGGACCAGCGCGGCGGGCGGGAACACCGCAAACGGCTCCTGGAGGGGCTCGAGGGCCGGGTGGTCGAGATCGGCGCCGGCAACGGCCGCAACTTCGCCCACTATCCCAAGACGGTCAGCGAAGTCGTCGCGGTCGAACCGGAGGACACCCTGCGCCGCTTCGCCGAGGCCGAGGCCGCCTCGGCGCCCGTGCCCGTACGGGTCGTGGCCGGGCACGCCGAGGCCCTGCCGGGCGAGGCCCACGCCTTCGACGCCGCGGTGGTCTCGCTCGTGCTGTGCAGCGTGCCCTCCCCGGCGGCGGCGCTGGCCGAGATCGCCCGGGTGCTCAGGCCGGGCGGAGAGCTGCGCTTCTACGAGCATGTACGTTCGTCGAACCCGGCGCTCGGCCTGTTGGAAGACGTGATCACCCCGCTGTGGCGGCGCATGGCCGCAGGATGCAGTCCCAACCGCGACACGCTCGCCGCGATCCGGCGGGCGGGGTTCGCCGTGGACGAGGTGGAGCGGTTCGCCTTCGCGCCGCAGCCGCCCGTCCCCGCCCTCGCGCATCTCATCGGCCGGGCGCACCGGACCACGTAGAGCGCCCCGGTCAGGGGCGGACCGCGCCGAGCAGGCGGGTGCGCCAGTAGTCGTCCAGGTTGACGACCTTGATGACGTCCCCGGTCTGCGGCGCGTGCACCATCTTGCCGTTGCCGGCGTACATGCCCATGTGCCCCAGCCCCTTGCTGAAGAGCAGGTCCCCGGGCTGCAACGCGTTGAGGGGGACGCGGCGGGCGGAGCCCCAGCTCCACTGGGTCCAGGTCGTACGGGGCAGCTCGACCCCCGCCTGGCGCCAGGCGGCCCGGGTCCGGCCGGAGCAGTCGTAGGAGCCCGGTCCGGTGCCGCCGAACCGGTACGGCTTGCCCACCTGGGCGAAGGCGAACTGCAGCGCCACGCGGGCGTTGCCGGAGGCCGGGCCGGTGTACTTGATGCCGGCGCTGTTGGGGTCGCCGGTCTTGAAGGCGCCCAGCCTGCGCAGCAGCTTGGTCTGCTCGCCGATCAGCTTCTGGATCTTGGACTTCTCGTCGCTCACCTTGTCGCGCGCGGCGTCGGCCTCGGCCAGGGTGGTCTTGGCGTCGTTGCGCCGATCGCGCAGCTCCTTGGTGGCCGCCTCGTAGGCGCGGATCTTGGCCGCCCGGGACTCGGTCATCTCCTGGAAGGAGGCCATGCCGTTCAGGATCGCCTGGGGGTCGGCCTGGCCGGCGAACCGCTCCCATCCCCTGAGCGGGCCGAACTGGTAGTCGTTGACGGCCAGCCGGACGAGGTCGTCGCGCAGGTCGCCGGCTCGGGCGTCCTTGAGACGGAGCTCGGCGTTGAGGGTGTCGTACTTCTTCTTGGCCTTCTTGTACGCTTCCGTGGCCTGGTTGTAGCGCTCGACGACCTGGTCGGCCTGCTCGTTCAGCTTCACCAGCTTGGCCCTGGCCTTGGCCGGCGACGGCTCGGCCACGGCGGTGCCGGACGTGGCGGCCAGCACGACCACGGACAGGGCCGCGATCGCCGCTGTTCGTCCAAGCCTTGTCGGGACGGCCACTACGACGCCTCCTCGTAAATCTCCAGAACCTGGGGCGAAATAGTACAGAAGTGAAAGGGTTGTCTGGCCTGTTTGCGGCAACCGAAGATCCGGAACGGCCGGTACTACCTGCGCTAGGGGACGGTCACGCCGGTCCAAGAGGAGATACGCGCGGCGCGCCTTCGGCGTTCAACGGGAGAGTCATTGCGCTGGGACCTCTATTACTATGGCCCATAGTTGGCTTGTTGTCCGGATGAGCAGTGAGGTCGCTGGCTATCCTGGCATGAGTACTAAGGTCGGCAGGGTGAGGAGGGAGCGCATGGCACGGCGGTTGCTCCTGCCCGGTCTTCCCTGGCTGCTGCCCCTGCTGATCGCGTTCGGCGTGGCCGGCATGCACACGCTCGGGCATCTCGCCTCTCACCATGGTGTCGCCGTCGCTCAAGGCTCGCACGTTCACGCTTCTCCCGCGACGTCTTTCGAAATGGACCGGAGCGAGCTTGCGATCTGCTCGCGAGACGCGGTCGGGTTCGATCCGAGCGACGTGTGCCTGGCCGTGCTCACCTCGGTCGTCGCACTTGTGGGCGCGGTCGTCTGGGCCGCCACGCTGTACTGGCATGCGGGGATGGGCGGCTGGGGGTCCCCGGCGCGTACGGCGGCCAGAGCGCCGCCGCGCCGCCTGGCGCCGGGTCCCGCAGCGCTCTCGGTGATGCGCATATAGGCCGAAATATCGGCGGACGGTCGAAAGGCCGGTCCGCGATGACGGCCTGCGTAACTCCATCACCGAAGGAAAACACCATGTTCACGAATATCAGGATCTCTGCTGCCACCGCGGCGGCCGGAGCCGTGCTCGCGCTGGTCGCCGGTTGCGGCAGCGCCGACAGCGGCTCGACGGGGCCGGACATGGCCGGCATGTCCAGCAGCGCGCCCGCCGCGACGTCGGCGAGCGCCTCGCCCGCGGCGGCCTTCAACGACGCGGACGTGATGTTCGCGCAGATGATGATCCCGCATCACGAGCAGGCGGTCGAGATGGCCGACCTGGCCGCCACCCGGGCCGCCGACAAGGAGGTCAAGGAGCTGGCCGCGAAGATCAAGGCCGCTCAGGACCCGGAGATCCAGACCATGAAGGGCTGGCTGACGGCCTGGGGCAAGCCGATGCCGTCCGGCGGCAT
The DNA here is from genome assembly GCF_043496855.1 of Nonomuraea sp. JJY05. Lineage (NCBI taxonomy): Bacteria > Bacillati > Actinomycetota > Actinomycetes > Streptosporangiales > Streptosporangiaceae > Nonomuraea > Nonomuraea sp. JJY05. The sequence goes on along the minus strand of NZ_JBIEIS010000070.1, from coordinate 10,577 downwards.
GGACCACGGGATGGGCCATGACATGCCCGGCATGATGTCCGAGGACGACATGAAGAAGCTGGAGGCGGCCAAGGGCGGCGCGTTCGACCGGAAGTTCGCCGAGCTGATGATCGCCCATCACAACGGCGCGATCCAGATGGCGCGTACCGAGCAGGCGCAGGGCTCCGACGCCGAGGCCAAGGAGCTGGCGAGGACCATCGAGACCGCCCAGCAGGCCGAGGTCGCCCAGCTGCGGGAGATCCTCGACCGCCTCTAGGAGACGGCCGCGCTCGGGGGCCGGGCGGGTCTCGCGCCCGTTGGGATGGCCTTCAGCGAGGCGATCCGCTGCGGCGTACACCGTGCGAGTGCCAGTGTCCGCCGCGCCGGGCGGCCGTGACCCGGCGCACCGTCCGGAGCTCGTGGGCGTTCGTCACCGGGTCGCCGGTCGTGGCGTCAGGTTCATGCGGATCCCGTCCGCGGCCCACAGCACGAACCGTTCGACGGGGACGGCGTCGTGTCCGGAGGCCGGCTGGAAGCGGAATCTTCTCAGGAGGATCGCCAGCACCAGTTCGGCCTCCATCATGGCCAGGCTCGCGCCTTCGCAGCTGCGCGGCCCGAGGCCGAACGGGATGTAGGCGTAGCGAGGCCGGCCGGCGATCTGGTCGGGGGCGAACCGGCCAGGGTCGAACGTCTCGGGATCGGGCCAGTACCGCGGGTTCATGTGGACGGCCCAGAACGGATAGAAGACGGTCGTCCCGGTGGGGATCTCGTAGCCGGCCAGGACGAGATCTTCGGTGGTCTCGCGGGCCCCGTACGGACCCGGCGGATACAGGCGCATCGATTCCTTGAGCGCCATCTGAAGACGGGTCAGCCGTTTGAGGTCGGCGTACTCGGGCGCGACGCGATCGGACAGGACCTCGTCGATCTCCGCCGTGACCCGCTCGGCCTCAGCGGGGTGCCGGGAGAGCAGGTGGAGGGTCCACGAGACCGCCACGCCGGTCGTGTGATGGGCGGCAAGCATGATCATCAACACCGTGTCACGCACGCGGGCCGGGCTCATCCCCGCCGCGACCAACGCCGCGGCCAGGGCGTTGCCGTCCTGCCGGCCCGAGGCCAGCACGTCGTTCACGGTGGCGCGCAGGTAGGCCAGGGCCTCCTGGGCACGCTTGCGTCTCTCCTCCTCGGTTCCCGGGTCGGCCGGCTGGTACTGACGGCCCAGGTACTCCGTGAGCACGACCTCGAAGGCCGTCACGACCTCGTCCGGGTCGTGGACGCCGGTGCCGAGGGCGTACTGGCAGATCATCCGCAGCGACAGCGCGCTCAGGTCCTTCTGCAGCTCGACCGGTCCCTCGCCGGCCTGTTCCGCCCACCGGTCCGCCAGCCGGCCGGCGAGCGCGGTCAAGCCGGCGAAGTGGGCCTCGTGGGAGCGGCGGCCGGCCAGCACGGACAGGACCGCGCGGCGCCATGGCGTGTGCTCGTCCGCGGGCAAGGTCTGCAGGTTGCCGGCCTCGCACAGCGGAGCCAGGAACGCGAACAGCTCCTCCGGCCGCTTGTCGACCTCGGCGGTGGCCTCGAGCAGCACCGGGTCCGCGATGGAGACCGCTGAGTCCGTGCCGGGCAGCTCGAAACGTACGACCGGCCCGTATTCGGCGTGCAGCCGCAGTTGGTAGGCGTGCAGGCCGCCCGCGGCAGCGATGTCATGCAGCCCGCCGTCACCTCGCGCGGGCGGTCCGGGAATCACCGACACGTTCCCTCCAAGGACATACGGATCTCTTCTACGTATCTCCCGTGAAGGGCGGCTTGGCAAGGTGCCGAGCACCCGCGGCGGCCTCCGGCGACCGTCACCGCCTCGGGTCCGACCCGCTCACCCGCAGGTGGAGGCGGCTGGTTCAGCGATCAAGGACGAGGGCGGAGGCTCACAGCGGCAGCTCCAGCGTGACGGTCGTCCCGTTGCCGGCCGATGAGGCGATGTCGTACCGCCCGCGCAACGCGGCGGCCCGGGCCTGAAGCTCTCTCCGGTCGATGACCTCGTGCGAGCCAAGCCCCGGCCCGTCGTCGCAGACGGTCAGCCTCAACGTGACCCCCGCGGTCAGCGCCATGGAGACGTACGTGGCCTGCTCGACGGCCGAGAACGCGTCGACCAGCACCGCGAAGGCGAGGAGGGCCGCCTCCTGCGGAACCGCACCCTCCGGCAGGGCCCACACCTCCACCGGAATCCTCGCCTGCCTGCCCCAATCGGCCACGAACGCCTTCACCGACTCCCGCAGGCCTGTGACAGGCGATGGCCCAATGATCACATCCGGTACCACGGTCATGACACCTCCTCCTTACGGCACCAGGGTGGTGGAGGGGTCTTGGAGCCACATGGTGATGGGATGAGAGTCTTATGAATCGTGTCGGCGTTCTGCGGCCGGCCTGATGGCCGGCTCGCGACGTCCTCCGGCAACCGTCGGGCACGTCGGTTGCAACGGCGGACCCGCCGCAGGGCGTGCTGAGCGTGAGGGGCGTCGCTTGCGGCCAGCATGTCCCAGGCGTGACGACGGAGAAGCACCACGGGACGCACAGGCGCCCGGCGGGCGCGGATCCCGTACGTCCCGTGGAGCAAGACTTCCGCGCGGTCAGTCGCCGTCCAGCGGCTCCAGCACGAACACCGGGATCTCCCGGTCGGTCTTCTTCTGGTAGTCGGCGTACGGCGGATACGCCGCCACCGCACGCTCCCACCACTCGGCCTTCTCCGCGCCGGTCACCTCACGGGCCTTCATGTCCTGCTTGGCAGGGCCGTCCTGAAGTTCCACATGGGGGTGGGCCTTGATGTTGAAGTACCAGACGGGGTGCTCGGGAGCGCCGCCCTGCGAGGCGACGGCGGCGTATCGGCCCTCGTGCTCCACGCGCATCAGCGGCGTCTTGCGGATCTTGCTGCTCTTGGCACCCAGGGTGGTCAGCAATATGACGGGCATTCCCGTGTCCAGCAGAGTCGTTCCCTTGGTGCCGCCGGAGCTCTCGTACAGCTCCACTTGCTCGCGCACCCACTGCGTCGGGCTGGGTTCGTACTCACCCGCAAGAGGCATGGCATCCATCCCTTGATCGGCAACTCACGTTCAGGACGCTCCAACACCCGGCCCGTGCGTTTTCATCCACGGCGCAGTCTTGGTCGGTCAGGTGCTGGGTGTGCGCTTTCACGCCGGCCGAAGTACGGACACGGCCTCCGGCAGCTGGTGGCCGCCACCGGATTGAGCCTCTACCAGGTGCGCAAGGTCTCGGTGACTGGATCACCTACGAGCGTGCGCGGCTTCTGACCCGGATCAGCAGGTTTCTGTCGGCCCCCGTGGCGCCTCATGCGACGCTCACGCTGTCACGCCGCCCAGGAGGTGCTGATGCGGTTGCGAATGTTGCGCCCGCAGTGGGCGATCTGGTGCTCAGCTCGTTGTCGTCGAGTCAAGCCAACCGGCTGCGCCAACCGGCCAGCAGCACCTCTGCCGATTCCGGCGACGGATGGGCAAAGCGAAGATAGTCGCGAACCGCGCGGTTGGAAGTCTTCTCGCACCGGTCGATGCCCGACACCAGGTCCTGCGGGACCACATAGTGGAACCCACGCTCCTCCGCCCCCAGGACCGCGTACAGCACGCAGCACTGGAGCTCCACCCCGCCGATCACCAAGCCGTCGATGTCCCACTCCGCCAGGACGTCCATGAACTCGCGGCTCTGCCAGAGATCGAACCGATCCTTGCGCACCACCCGGGAACCCGGCACCGGCCGCACGAACAGCTCCGCGCCCTGCGATCCCGCCACGCACAGCCGGCTGCCTTCCTCCCAGCGTCGCTGCCGCGAAGTCAGCCGATCGAACTCCAGCACCTGCTGCGCGTAGATCACCCGTGCGCCCAGCCGCGCGGCCTCCGCCGCGAACACGTTCGCCCGCATCGCCGTGCCCGCGTTGCCGGACGTCCCCGCCTGCGTCCCGTCAACGCCGGGCGGACCGCAGAAATCCCGCTGGAAATCAACCAGGACGACAGCAACCCTGGCCACGTCGAGGTCCAGCAGTTGTTCCACCCGGCGAACCTCATCAGCTCGGTCCACGTACCCATCCTCCCCAGCCCAAGCTCCCCGCACCGGCTCGAACCGGCGATGAAGTCCGTCGGCTCGCCGGGCCATCAGTCGTTGGGACCAAAGGTTGGGCGCCCTCAGCCGCCGTCCACCCACACGAACACGATCAGACCGGCGATGGCCAGGCAGACCGCGGCGATGAGGAAGGCACTGGCGTACACGGTGAGTCCGGTGGCGGCGCCGATGATCTCGCCGGGCACGCCGAGGTTCGGGCCGAGCACGGAGCCGAGGGTGCCCACCCAGACCACCAGGGCCAGCGAGCGGGCTTTGTGGTGCGGCCATGCGAGGTCGGTGGCCGCGAACCGTGATTGCAGGCTCACCGCCAAGCCGACGCCGATCAGCAGCAGGCCGGCGAAGAGCGGGACGATCATGCTCCACGTGCCGCGGCGACCAGCACCGCGCCGCCGGCGGCTGCTGTCCATCAGCCGCCGGCGAGGGCGGCGCGGCGTCCGCGGCGCGCGGCGAGAGTGCCCAGCGGCAGGCCGAGCAGGGCTGCGCCGAGCGTGCTCGCGGTACGGGCCAGACCCGCCCAGGCTTCGTTGTCGGTGACCGCTCCGGCCAGCAGGATGCCGATCGAGGGTGCGACACCTACCCCCACGGTGCCGATGATCTGTGCGGCGACCGGCACGGTCATCGTGCGCCGCTGGACAGCGTCGATGGCCGGGATGGGGTCGGTGCCGGGGAGGTGTTCGGTCTCAGGCACGAAAGTCCTTGTCTGCGGGACGTGGGGCGGCTGCGGAGCCGTGCGGGCAACTCCTCGGCACATGCGTAACCGCTGTCGTCGCGATGGCGGGACGAGGGCGAGCTCGCCGACGGGGTGTGCGAGCGGCGAGCGCATTCAGGCTGCGTGCCCCAGTGATGACGCCTGGCGCCACCACCGTTGGCGGCGTCAGGCGGTCTCGTAGATGCGCACGTCCGGAGCCCCGTTCAGGTAGGGCTGCAGAGCGGTGACGACGTCCTGGGTGAACAGCTCGGTGGACAGGTACGCCTGCGCGTCAGCGGCGGTGGCGAACCCGTGCAGCACCTGCACGTCCTCGTCCCGGACCAGCAGCTCCTTGCTCTTGGCGCCTGCGACCGTGTCCAGGAACGGCTGCTTGAACCGCTGGTAGACGCCGGCCGCGGCGGGCCCAACGCCCCGCGGCGGCGTCCTTGGCGGCGGGCCAGATGCGCCGCCCGCCGACGGCCAACCGGCAGGCGGCGGAGAACCCGTAGATCATCAAACGGTCACAGGGTACGGCGACCCGCCCGCCGGACCCACGTGTGTCATGGATTCGGAAACGTACGCCAGCGCGCCTACGGGCCGTAGCCCACATGCTCGCTCTGAGCCGGGGGAACAGTCGTAGCGTACATTTTTCGTTCCGCCACGCTCTGACCCGGAAACGAGCAGGCCCGCACCGGGAAGGTGCGGGCCTGCTCGTGGCGGTGCTTCGTCAGGCGGAAACGATGTTCTCGGCCTGCGGGCCCTTCTGGCCCTGGGTCACATCGAAGGCCACCTTCTGGCCCTCGTGTAGCTCGCGGTAGCCGCCCTGAGAGACGATGTTGGAGAAGTGGGCGAAGACGTCGGCGCCGCCGCCGTCCTGCTCGATGAAGCCGAAGCCTTTTTCCGAGTTGAACCACTTCACGGTTCCACTAGCCATGTCGATCTCCTCTTGATAGGTGCAGAACCGGAATCCGCACTGTACGAATCCCGCGTCGCCGCGATAAGCCCACCCGGAGAAGACCGGCAACAAAAATGCACCTGACGCTACATACCGTCAGGTGCACACAAGTTTCATGGGGTACCACAACTGCAACTAGATAGAACGTAGCACACCTTCAGCTGTGAAGCGCACGCCTCCTCGTGGGCGGGGGCCGCCCTCATAATCAACCCCTCGAGTCCCGCGCGAACGCCTGGCTGATGCCGAACGCATTGCGTCGTCGCACAGTGACTGGTCACCGTGACATACCGAGTGATGTCCCTGTTGTCCCACGTGACGACGCATGGGTGCGCCGCCCACCTCAGGCATGCGCACCCGGACCGGTGGTATGTGAGGGTCGGCCGCCGCCCGATCGGCTGCTGTTCATCGAGACGCTCCGCCCACCTGCTTGATCACACTCTGCTACTGACAATGGTGTCGCGGCCCGCTGACACTCTCCTGTCGCTCAACAGAAGCTGTCGGTGTCCAGCTTGAGTTGTCGGATTCCGGCTTTCGGCTCCGATCTTGGTGGTGCAGAACGCTCAGCCATGACGACTCTGCGCGCGCTGGCGGGCGCGATGGATGTGCCTCCTCGGGACGGGGAGTTCGAGGTCCGGTACGTCGCTGAGGGCGGCAGGCTGCAGCACGTCAGGGCTCTCGGGGGATCACCGCTGGATACCAGGCCCGCAGCGTGTAACCATGCGAGGCATGGATGACCTTGACAGCATCGCGGGTGTGATCCGGGAGAACCTCCCTGTCGTCGTGCCCGAGCGGGCCGATGAGGTGGCCGCGCGGTTGGACGTGGCTCTCGCCGAAGAGTCGTCCGTAGCCGGGTCGGAGCGCTTTTCAGGGAGGAGCCCGAGGTCAACGACTGGCTGAGCCTTCGGCTAACCCCGCCCAGAGGGACGGCGCTACGCAGCTACCAGGAGTTCCCCGGCCCTCTGGGTCGGGTTCCAGGCGGGCCGATGATCAAGTGCGCGCAGGGGCACGAGTGGGAGGGGCTCGACGCCGACATGGCGTTGCCGCCCTGTCCGGAAGATCACCGCCGACCAGATCGGCCAGATCGCCCCCTACCTGCGGCCCACATCAGCCGCTTCGGCGCGTACGCCACCGACGAGCTACATCGCCAGCCGGATCCGTTCGACCCCCTGCTGAAAGAGGTCGACTTCACCGACGTCGAGCTGGCCGCCTGATTTTCGGCGTGCCGATGGCTTTTGATCATCGTGTTGCCTCGTGCCTCGTGCGGCGCGGTCAGCCTGGAGCGTTCCAGGGTGAGCGGCTGTTGCCGCTGGGTGCGCCATTCGGCCGTCAGTACGGTGGCGTCGTCCTGCAGCCGGCCGCGCTGGTGTGCCAGGATGGCCTGGATCAGGCGGCGCAGGGTTTCCGGGGCCGACATGCCGTCGGCCTCGCGGCGGATGATGAAGTCGATGAAGCGCTCCAGCCCGAACAGCTCCCCGTTCGGGCTCTGGGCCTCGATGATGCCGTCGGTGTAGAACAGCAGCCGGTCCCCGGGTTCGAGCTGGTAGTGCAGCAGGCCGGTGGACAGGTCCAGGCCGAGACCCATCGGTGGGTCGGGCACGCTGGTCAAGGTGGCGACCTGCTGGCCGCCTCGGATCACCAACGGCGGATGGTGACCTCGATTGACCCAGGTCAGCCGGCCGGTCCGCAGATCGAGATCGGCCAGGACGCCGGTGGCGAAGCGGCCGGTGACCTGCTCGGCGATCGCCGCGTCGATAGCCTCGCTCGTCGCGGGCAGGTTCGTGCCCTGGCGGCGGCTGGTGCGGGCGGACCCGATGGCGATGGTGGCGGTGAGCCCGGCCGCGGTGTCGTGCCCCATCGCGTCGAAGATCGACACATGCAGGATGTCGCCGTCGATCGCGTAGTCGTAGGCATCTCCGCCCACCTCGTAGGCCGGCTCCAGCGCGGCGCTGACCACCACCCTGTCATCGGCGAAGGCCCCAGGCGGCAGCAGGTTCCACAACACCTCGGCCGACAGCGTCATCGGCCGGGTGCGGACCAGGCGGGAGTAGGAATCGCTGTAGGGGCGCTTGCTGATCAGCAGCAGCGAGACGAGCGAGGCCAGCCGGCCGGCCAGCAACGCCGCGGCCTCAGATCCCCGCTGCACGCTCACTCCCAGGACGCCGACCCGTTCGGTGCCGCTCAGCAACGGCACCCATAGTCGCTGCGGCCCCTCGCCGGCCGGCGAGGCAGGGACGCTCTCAGGAGCGGCGGGATCCATCACATGCCGGGCCTCGACGATCTCCACGCCGCGGAAGGCGCGCCCGGCCATGGTGGCGTCGATCCGGATCGCCTCAAGCCGCTCGCCGTACACGTCGCGCTGCCCGGCCAAGGGCACCAGCAGCTGCTGCTGCAGGTCAGCTACGTAGATCATCGTCTGAGAGAAGCCGGCCAGCCGTCCGTACGCGGCGACCAGGCCCGGCAGATCCTCCATCGCGGACAGCTGAGTGGCGTCCAGGAGGCCGCCCAGCATCCGCTCACCATCATCCGTCACCTTGACGCCTTCCCCCTGGAGCCTCTCCCCTCACAATAGATCGTCTCCTCCATGCGGAACGAGCTCCTTTCAAGCGTGCTGACCAGGGCTAACGTCTCCCGGGCGGGCTGGGGCGGGTGCTGGTGCGCAGTGTGTGCTTGCCGGCCACCATGCGTTGGTGGTCGAGGACGTCGGCGGGCTGCCAGTGCACGTGGGTGGCCCAGCCCAGGCGTTCGAACAGGCCGATGAGCGCGGCGGAGGGGTCGATCTGGCGGGGGCTGCGGCCGTGCCGGGCGCAGTTGGGCTGGCTGTGGTGGCCGTTGTGCCAGCTTTCCCCGAAGGACAGCAGGGCCAGCGGCCACAGGTCGGTGGAGCGGTCGTGGCGGCGGGTTTGGTGCGGCCGCTCACCGATCACGTGGCACAGGGAGTTGACGCTCCAGGTCACGTGCTGCAGCAGGGCGACGCGGACCAGGCCGGCCCAGATGAACGCGGTCAGCCCACCGTAGAGGCTGCCGCTGATCGCCCAGCCCGCCGCGAACGGCAGGAGCAGAGAAGCGGCGCACAAGGCGGGGAAGGCGCGCGAGATCCGCAGCATGGCCGGGTCGTTGCGCAGCAGGTCGGGGGCATACCGTGCGGCGGAGGTGGGCTCGCTGGAAAACAGCCAGCCCAGGTGGGCGTGGGCCAGGCCGCGCAGCTGCCCGCCGAGACCGGTGCCGTAGCGGTAGGGGGAGTGCGGGTCGCCCGGCCGGTCGGTGAAGGCGTGGTGGCGGCGGTGGACGGCCACCCAGTCGATCAAGTTGCCCTGAAGGCTCATCGACCCGGCCACGGCCAGGACGACGCGTAGCCATGGGCGGGCGGTGAAGGAGCGGTGGGTCAGCAGCCGGTGGAAGCCGACCGTCACCCCCAGCCCGGTCACGACGTAGAAGACGGCGGCCAGCAGCAGGTCGGTGAGAGTGATCCCGCTTCCCCACGCCAGCCAGATTCCGGCACCCAGCGCGATGAACGGCGCGATGACGATTGCCGCGGTCAGCGTCACCGGGACGATACCGGCCCGCGCGGGCGCAGCGGGCCGGGGGAACGGCGCGTGGCCGTCATAGCCCGCCTCGGCGGCGGTGCGGGTGGTGGTCGGCATGCTGGTCACGCCATGACCGGGAAGCGGCGGTCCAGCCCGGTGATGCGCAGCAGCCGGGCCACGCGCGGGGGAGCACCGGTCAGAGCCAGCGTGATGCCCCGTGTCCGGGCACGGCCTTGCACGTCGACCAGCACGCCCAACCCGCCTGCCCCGCAGAAGGTAACCCGGGACAGATCCAGGACGAGCAGGTCGGTGCTGTGATCGAGGGTGCTGATCAGCCTCTGGCGCAGCCGGGCTGTGGTGAAGATGTCGATGTCCCCCGACAGATGCACGAGGGTCGGCGCCGGGGCGCTCACCCCGGCGAGCGGGGCGGTGTCGATGACGGTCATGGAATGTCTCCTCACTGGAGAAGCTGAAACGGGATATGCCTGCCGGCCGGAAAGCCGACCTGCTGCCAGAACGGGCGGCTCCTGAACCGTTCGATCCGGCGGGCAGGCGACCGGGTTACGCGGGTCCTGACGGTCGTGCGATGGAGGAGCACGCCTCCTGGTCGGTGACCGACCCGCCCTCGTTCTCCCAGCAGGCCAAGCTGCCGGCGGCCATTGCGCACACAGGCGCGGCGGGCTCGCGCGGCAAACGCGTGAGGATGAGGATGTCATCGGCAGTCAAGCCGGCGGTGTCGTGTGCGGTGAGCTTGAGCGTGGTCTCGGCGGAACCGGCGGCGGTGCTCGGCGGGATGACCAGCAGGGCGACCGGCTCCGCAGTGGCGAAGAACAGAACGACCACGTGAGGGTCGGCGTGGCGGAACCAGCCGATTCGGACCTGCCGCCCGCGTGCCGGGATCCGGCGCGGGATGCGCTGCCACGCGTCCCGGGACACGCCGACCAGCAGCGTGGTCCGCCCCAGCCGCTGGTCGACGGCGGCGATGAGACCGGGCAGCTCGGCGGCCGCGTCGCGGGAGTATGGCCACCAGGCCCCGTCCACCACGGCTCGTCGGTCCAGCACCGGGTGGAGACTGAGCCGTAGCGCGGAATCGACCCGAGGGATCGCCGATGAGACAGGGCTGAGCGGTGTCGGTTGAGAAAGAAGCGTCGGCGTCATGGTCGTCTGACCTGTCCAGGCCTCCTGCGAAAGAGGCCGGTGGTGGTTCGCCGGGGGCGACGCCGACCTGGCTGCCAACGCTCGAAAAGACCTCGGTGTCTTCACTCTACCTCGTACTTCCGGAATTCTGAAATTCCGGAAGTAGACTGGGTGGGTG
>NZ_JBIEIS010000007.1:0-394627 GCF_043496855.1 Nonomuraea sp. JJY05 | reverse complement strand
GTCCGTACTCGATGATCACCCAGCAGCCGCTGGGTGGTAAGGCGCAGTTCGGTGGTCAGCGCTTCGGTGAGATGGAGGTGTGGGCGCTGGAGGCCTACGGCGCCGCCTACGCCCTGCAGGAGCTGCTGACCATCAAGTCCGACGACGTTCTCGGCCGGGTGAAGGTCTACGAGGCCATCGTCAAGGGCGAGAACATCCCCGAGCCCGGCATTCCGGAGTCCTTCAAGGTCCTCATCAAGGAAATGCAGTCGCTGTGCCTCAACGTCGAGGTGCTCTCCAGCGACGGCATGTCCATCGAGATGCGCGACACCGACGAGGACGTCTTCCGCGCGGCGGAAGAGCTCGGCATCGATCTGTCCCGGCGTGAGCCGAGCAGCGTGGAAGAAGTCTGAGGGGGAGATCGCACAAAATGCTGGACGTCAACTTCTTCGACGAGCTCAGGATCGGCCTCGCGACGGCCGACGACATCCGTCAGTGGTCGCACGGCGAGGTCAAGAAGCCCGAGACCATCAACTACCGCACCCTCAAGCCGGAAAAGGACGGGCTCTTCTGCGAGAAGATCTTCGGTCCGACCCGCGACTGGGAGTGCTACTGCGGCAAGTACAAGCGCGTCCGCTTCAAGGGCATCATCTGTGAGCGCTGTGGCGTCGAGGTGACTCGCGCCAAGGTGCGTCGTGAGCGGATGGGCCACATCGAGCTGGCCGCGCCGGTCACGCACATCTGGTACTTCAAGGGCGTCCCGTCGCGCCTCGGCTACCTGCTCGACCTGGCCCCGAAGGACCTGGAGAAGGTCATCTACTTCGCGGCCTACATGATCACGCATGTCGACACCGAGATGCGTGAGCGTGACCTGCCCTCGCTGGAGGCGAAGATCTCCGTCGAGCGGCAGCACATCGAGCAGCGCCGTGACGCCGACGTCGAGGCCCGGCAGAAGAAGCTCGAGGCCGACCTGGCCGAGCTCGAGGCCGCCGGCGCCAAGGGCGACCAGCGCCGCAAGGTCCGCGAGGGCGCCGAGCGCGAGATGCGTCAGCTCCGCGACCGGGCCCAGCGCGAGCTGGACCGGCTCGACGAGGTCTGGAGCCGCTTCAAGAACCTCAAGGTCCAGGACCTCGAGGGCGACGAGCTGCTCTACCGCGAGATGCGCGACCGCTTCGGCCGCTACTTCAAGGGCGGCATGGGCGCGCAGGCGATCCAGGACCGCCTGATCAGCTTCGACCTCGACGCCGAGGCCGAAAACCTGCGCGAGACCATCCGCAGCGGCAAGGGCCAGAAGAAGGCCCGCGCCCTCAAGCGGCTCAAGGTCGTGTCGGCGTTCCTCAACACCACCAACTCGCCGCGCGGCATGGTGCTCGACTGCATCCCGGTCATCCCGCCGGACCTGCGCCCGATGGTGCAGCTCGACGGTGGCCGGTTCGCGACCTCCGACCTCAACGACCTCTACCGCCGGGTCATCAACCGCAACAACCGCCTCAAGAGGCTTCTCGACCTCGGCGCGCCCGAGATCATCGTGAACAACGAGAAGCGGATGCTGCAGGAGGCCGTCGACGCGCTGTTCGACAACGGCCGTCGCGGTCGCCCGGTCACCGGTCCCGGCAACAGGCCGCTGAAGTCCCTGAGCGACATGCTCAAGGGTAAGCAGGGTCGTTTCCGGCAAAACCTGCTGGGCAAGCGAGTCGACTACTCCGGCCGTTCGGTCATCGTCGTCGGCCCGCAGCTCAAGCTGCACCAGTGCGGTCTGCCCAAGCAGATGGCGCTGGAGCTGTTCAAGCCGTTCGTGATGAAGCGGCTGGTGGACCTCAACCACGCCCAGAACATCAAATCGGCCAAGCGCATGGTCGAGCGCGCCCGCCCCGTGGTGTGGGACGTGCTCGAAGAGGTCATCACCGAGCACCCGGTGCTGCTCAACCGCGCTCCGACGCTCCACCGCCTGGGCATCCAGGCGTTCGAGCCGCAGCTGGTCGAGGGCAAGGCCATCCAGATCCACCCGCTCGTCTGCACCGCGTTCAACGCGGACTTCGACGGCGACCAGATGGCCGTGCACCTGCCGCTGTCGGCTGAGGCCCAGGCCGAGGCGCGCATCCTGATGCTCTCGACCAACAACATCCTCAAGCCGGCCGACGGCAAGCCCGTGACGATGCCCACCCAGGATATGGTCATCGGCCTCTACTGGCTGACCACCCAGAAGGAGGGCGCGCTGGGCGAGGGCCGCGTGTTCGGCTCGATCGCCGAGGCGCAGATGGCCTTCGACCGCCGCGAGCTGGAGATTCAGGCGAAGATCCAGATCCGGATGAAGGACATCCTGCCGCCGCGCGACTGGGTCGCGCCCGAGGGCTGGGAGCAGGGCGACCCGATCCGGCTGGAGACCACGTTCGGCCGGTGCCTGTTCAACCTGACGCTGCCCGACAGCTACCCGTTCGTCGACTTCCAGGTCGGCAAGAAGCAGCTGTCCACGATCGTGAACGAGCTGGCGGAGACCTACCCCAAGATCGAGGTCGCCGCTTCGCTCGACGCGCTCAAGGACGCCGGCTTCCGCTGGGCGACGCGCTCCGGTGTCACGATCTCGATCGAGGACGTCGTCGCGCCGCCGAACAAGACCGACATCATGGAAAACTACGAGCGCCGGGCCGACAAGGTCCAGCGGGAGTACGAGCGTGGTCTGATCACCGACGAGGAGCGCCGTCAGGAGCTCATCGAGATCTGGACGCACGCGACGGCCGACGTCGAGACCGACATGGTCAACGCCTTCCCGGCGACCAACCCGGTCTGGATGATGGTCAACTCCGGCGCCCGTGGTAACAAGATGCAGGTCCGGCAGATCGCCGGCATCCGCGGCCTGGTGTCCAACACCAAGGGTGAGACGATTCCGCGGCCGATCAAGGCCTCGTTCCGCGAGGGCCTGTCGGTGCTGGAATACTTCATCTCCACCCACGGTCAGCGGAAGGGTCTGGCCGACACCGCCCTGCGTACCGCCGACTCGGGCTACCTGACCCGTCGTCTGGTGGACGTGGCGCAGGACGTCATCGTGCGCGAGATCGACTGCGGCACCGACCGCGCCGTCCCGCTGCACGTCGGCGAGCGCGACGCGTCGGGCAACCTGGTCAAGGCCGAGAACGCCGAGTCCAACGTGCACGGCCGCATCCTGGCCGAGGACGTCGAGGTCGACGGCAAGGTCATCGCGGCGGCGGGTGTCGACATCAACGACAACCACGTCACCGCGCTGGTCGAGGCCGGCATCGAGACCGTCCGCACCCGCAGCGCGCTCGTCTGCGAGGCCAAGATCGGTGTCTGCGCGACCTGCTACGGCCGCTCGCTGGCCACCGGCAAGCTCGTGGACGTCGGCGAGGCGGTCGGCATCATCGCCGCCCAGTCGATCGGTGAGCCGGGCACGCAGCTGACCATGCGTACGTTCCACACCGGTGGTGTGGCCGGCGCCGACATCACCCACGGTCTGCCCCGTGTCACGGAGCTGTTCGAGGCGCGCATCCCCAAGGGTGTCGCCCCGATCTCCGAGGCCGAGGGCCGGGCTCGCATCGACGAGACCGACAAGACCAGGAAGATCGTCATCACTCCGGACGACGGCTCGGAGGAGATCGCCTACCCGGTGTCGATGCGCTCGCGCCTGCTCGTGCAGGACGGTCAGCGGATCACGGTCGGCCAGCAGCTCGTCGCCGGTGCGGTCAACCCCAACGAGGTGCTGCGCATCCTCGGCCCGCGGGCCGTGCAGCTGCACCTGGTGGCGGAGGTCCAGCAGGTCTACCGGTCGCAGGGTGTGTCGATCCACGACAAGCACATCGAGATCATCGTGCGGCAGATGCTCAAGCGCGTGAACGTGCTCGAGTCCGGTGACACCGACCTGCTGCCCGGCGAGCTCGTGGAGCGGCCGCGCTTCGAGCTGATGAACCGGGAGACGGTGGCGGAGGGCGGCTCGCCGGCCGCCGGCCGTCCGGTCCTCATGGGCATCACCAAGGCGTCGCTGGCCACCGAGTCGTGGCTGTCGGCGGCCTCCTTCCAGGAGACGACCAGGGTGCTGACGGACGCGGCGATCCACGCCAAGTCCGACTCGCTGCTGGGCCTGAAGGAGAACGTCATCATCGGTAAGCTCATCCCGGCCGGCACGGGCATGCCCCAGTACCGCAACATCCGGGTGGAGCCGACCGAGGAGGCCAAGGCGGCCATGTACACCGTGGGTGGCTACGACGGCTCGGCCGCCGACTACACCTTCGGGACGGGCAGCGGCGAGGCGGTTCCTCTGGAGGAGTACGACTTCGGTCAGTACAACCGGTGATGTTCTTCTAGTCGCCGGGTAACGCGCCCGGGCCCCGATTCTGGGGCCCGGGCGCGCTGCTATCCCGGCTCTTTTGGTACGGCGGGGCACGGTGGGGCTCGGGCTCATCCGGTAGGTCGGGGGCTCAAAATCCTCCGGTACGGCGGGGCGCGGCTCATTCGGTAGGGCGAGGGCTCAAGATCATTCGGTTACGGCAGGGCACGGTGGGCGCCACTCGCCGTACGGGGCTCGTGGCCCTCCAGGAGACGCCTCTGACCCTTCACCGGCCGACCGCCGCAACGGCGCCCGCTTGACCGACTCCATGGCTTCTCCCCACCGACCGCACGGCGCGCGCCCGCACACGCCGCATGCCGCGCACGGGTTGCACTCCGCCCCGCCTGGCTCAGGCACCCGCCGCGCACCGGCCGATGGCGCGCGTTCGCCGCAGGCCCCGTACGGACCGCAGGCCGCGCCTGCCGCTGCCGCGCCCAGCCCACAGTACGGCGGTCCGCGCACGTGAGTCGTTCGTCTCCCCATGGCCGCCGTCACCCGCCCGGCCAGTGGCGGGTCGGCGAAATCGGGCACCTGGAGGGACATGAGCCGGTCCGACCAGGTGCGGAACAGGTCGCGGTCGGAGGGCGGGACGTCGAGCAGCTCGGCGACGGCGGTGACAGGCAGGGGGTAGGCCAGGCCCTCGACCAGGTCGAAGTCGGGGCCGGGGCAGGGCGTCGAGGAAGCCGTCCTCGGTCGCGGCGATGCGTGGTTCGAGAGCCGCGATGGAGCTCGGAGGGAAGGCCGTGGTGATCAGCCGGCGCTGGTGGCGGTGTTCGGGCGGGTCGATCATCGTGATGCCGCCCTGGCCGAACGGCTGCCGTCCCATCAGCCTGGTCCGGTCGGGGAGAGCCGCTCGTGGGCCGCCAGAACGGCGCGTACGTCGCCGTAGCGGACATCCCAGAGGAATCCCGTCAGACCGAGTGGGGCCACGCATCAGGCGCAGCCAGGCGAACAGGGACAGCCCGTCGCCAGCGACTGAAGGCGGCGCTGAGGTGGTTCCCATGGGGATCGTCATCGGGGCGCACGCTTGACGCGTACCGGCAGGCTCTTGACGCCGAACATGGGGTTGCACCAGCCGGTCGGTCCAGGTGCGGAACAGCTCGCGGTCGTGGATCGGGTCCCGCGCAGTTCGGCGATCACCATCACGGGCAGCTGAGGCGCGATCTTCACAACCAGGCCGAACTCGTCCTCCTCGTCGATCTCGTCCAGCAGCGCTGTGGTGAGCTCGGCGATCCGACGACATTTTCGGGGTGAACGCCTGGCTGATGAGTTTCTGGAGCTTTCGGCGTTCCGGCGGGTCGGTGAACATCAGGCTGCCCGCGCTGAACGAATCGCTGCCGGCCGGAGCAGGTTGATGTGAGAGAAGAATGTCGCATAATCCTAAATCGACCGCTATGCAGCCACATGCTGGAAACACGGAAGATGCCACATGCGTTGCGCCAGACCGGCTATTCGTTCCGCATCGTTCCGAGCCATTTGGGGAGGGCGTGGTCGCCGTCCGCGATAGGCGGCGAAAGTCGATTGGCATCGTCATCGTCGGGTCCGGCGGGACGTGCGTCTCGTTCATAATTGACTCCTAAGAGGGAGGTGGCCGAAGGCTGAGGGAATGAGTTTCGCCGGTATTTCGCCGCCGCCCCGTCGAAGATCTCGGCAGTACGGCGGGCGGCGATCGGTCAGTTCTTCGGCCGGGACCTGGGCGGTTAGAAGAAGTTCCTGATGAGGTCGGCCAGGTTGTCGGCGTGGGCCGCCAGATCGGTCGCGTCCCGGAGATGCTCGGCGTGCATGCGGAGCTTGATGAAACCGGAAAGCAGGGCGTCGAGCGTGAACGCATTCAGAGAGAATCGTGAAATAGCCAGAACCTGGTGAAGCGATAACACTGGAATCCGAGCTGCGGATCGTCGCAGGCTCTTCCGATCGTTTCCATGTCATAGGTGTAGAGCGTTCGGAAGAGTGGATGCTTGAACAGCTCGCTTGAGAACTCCGAGAGTCGTGCGGTGGCAAGACGAAGCGCTGCTGCTCGCGAAATATCACGGCAGAGTCCGACAATTTCCTGAATGGCAAGCGTTCTTATGAGGTCGTCTTCCGTGTCCCAACTGAGATAAATGTTGCCCTTGTCGATGGCCGCCCGCCGGGCGATCTCGTCCACCGTGGTCCGCTTGTAGCCGGATCGCAGGAACAGGCTCCTGGTGACGTCTATGGCCCGGCGTACGCGATCGTCGCTGGTCCTGGCACCCGTGCCGCGCGTCGAGACGGTGGTGCTCATGACTGGATGGCTTCTTCCCCGCAAACGCTGGTGAGCATGCAGCCGGTATTTCTTCCGGCCAAGAGGCTTTTCGGGACGAGCTCGACCTGTTCCGCGACCTGGCCGCTGGACCCCGCACGGGCGGGGGACCGCTCGTCGAACGGCTGCGCGCCGGAGGCTGACTCAAGATCACAGTCATCCGGAACGGCACGCCCCTTTACACGCTCGACCCGCTGTGCCCACCGCCGCCACGGCCGGCGGTGCCGGAGGGGCCGGTTCTGTCGAGGTTCGCCACGCTGCGGCGCAAGGGGGAAGCGCTGGTCGTCGGATCCCCGCCAGCCTGGGGCGACCTGTACGTCTACGAGCCTGGCCTGGTCGCCGACGTGGTCCGGCCCGGCGACGACGTCCTGCCCGACCTGGGGTTGGCCGGGCAGGCCCGGGTCCCAGGGGCTGAGGACCGGGAGCTGCGGTTGCGGAAGCGGACGCCGTACGAGCCGGGTGGAGCGGATGGCGGTGCACCTCGATGGGAGCAGGACCTGGCTGAACTGATCGCGGAGCTGCCCGACGAGCGGCACGCGTTCGTGGCGAGCCTGCTGACCACGTTGCGCGAGCGTGAGCTGGTCGAGGACGCGGGGGAGCGCGGCGTGCTGGCCTTGGCGCCCGGCACCACGTGCTCGCTACCGGCCGACGCCGAACGGTGCAAGCATCGGTGGCAGGCCCGGCGCTGCTCCTCCGCGTACGGGACGGGCACCGAGCGCGGGTTGCCCTCGTGACCTCGTGGCGGGCGGTGACGTGCTGCTGACTGCCCACGCGGTGTTCCTGGCCCCGCTCGCCGCCGTGGGCTACTCGGCCGAGGAGGCGCTGGTCGCGGGGTCGCTGGACCACTGTGCCGCGCTGGCCGGGCTCGACGGGCCGCGTCCGCTGCCTTCTCCATGACCTGATACGGGCGCTTCCCGGTGCCGCGGATCGACCCCGGCACGGCATGGGATCGCACCATCCCGCTGCAGGCCGCCGCGATCGCCGCGGAGACCGGCTATCGAGTCGAGCTGTACGACACGACGATGGAGCACGATATCCCCAGCGTGTGGGCGTGGACAGGGGCCGTGCACAGGACGTCGATGCGGGCAGGCCGCGCATGGTGTGCACCGCCGGGCCCATCTGGGGCCGAGGAAGGCCGTGCTTGGCGCGCTGAGCGCCCTCCGGCCGCCCTGCTTCGGCCGCGCCGCCGACACCACCGGCCACGACAGCCCATGATCGCGGGCGGACTGCACGATCGTGCGACCAGCATCGGCCACCGCCGCCCCGCTGGCCTGCCGTAAGCGCAGGGTCAGCCGGGCGCGGGCCGGGACCTGTGGCACCTGCTCGGTGAACGTCCCCGTGGGCAGCCCGGCTCATCGCAGTACCACCGGCGTTTGCGCCACCGCAGTTCGCACCGCCGTCCCGCGACGGGCAGATCTCGCGGCCGGGTGGTCACCCACTCCTTGACTCGCACGGCGAACACCCACACGCCGGACACGCGTGGGCTCGCTCATCAGCGGTCCCTAAGTGCACCGCTGGCCCACCGTCGCCGCGTTGACCTGCGGCGACGACCTCGACAACGGCCAGCCCTCCAGACCCGGCAACCGGGTCGTATCGTTGACCACGCTCGCGGCTCTTCTGTTGTGAATCTTGCTTCGACAACAGGAATGATCAACGAGAGCCGCGAGCTCTCTCAACGCTCGACCGCGCTCTCCTCGGACCGCGCAGGCTCAGGTCTCAACCCCGATCACGTTCGAGAGCCGGCAAACGCCTTCAGCCAAGCCCGGCAAATACGACCGAGCTACAGGGTGCGGACCTGCAGTGCGGTGTCAGTCGGGCGATGGGGACTTGGCAATGCTGCCTCACCTCGTGTCGTTCATAGAGCGAAGCCTGTTTGAGGAGTCGGCTGAGCAGAGCCGCGCGTTCGGTGTCGGCGGTCAGCGTGGTGATGCCGACTGGTATCTGCTGATCGGTAAGTGTCGCGGCAGTGGCGGTGCGCAGTGTGGCCGGAAGTCTGGTCTCAGCCTCTGCGGCCAGCACGATGTAGTCCTCGCCGTCCAGGAGGTAGCTCACCATCACGGTCTCGCCGGCGGGAGCAGCCGGTCCGGTGATGGTGAGGAGCTCCCCCGGCATGCCCTGGAAGCGATAGAGCACCACGCGGCCCCTGGAGACTGCGAACACCGCCTGATTGACGTAGCCGATGATGGACAACAGCGCGGTATCGATGGCCTGACGCACAGCGTTTCTCCTTCGCCGAGCAGCCTGCTCCATGTCCGGGCCAGTATCTCAGTCGGCAGGTTCGAAGGAGCGGGGCCGGGGCGGGTGGCCGGTTGGTCTTCCGTGCGGTTGGCTCAACCCCGCTCAAGTTCGAAGAGCCGCCATGCGGTGCAATCCGGTCACGGCCGTCGCCGCGCTGGTCCACCGGCTCGATCAGGCGGTGGTCACCGTGGGAACGGTGCGCGGGTGAGCGCGCGAACGTCGTCCGCACCTTCGCGGAGGACGGGATAACCGTCAGGGCCGCGACGGAGGACGCGGTGCCCCGGGCCGTCGCCCGCGCGTTGTGCGGTTGGCAGAGGAGATGGCGGGAGCTGGGGCCGCGCGGTGGTGGAGGAGCGGTGGGGGCCGGGGCAGCGTCAGGGTGCTGTCCGGCGTGAGCGACCCCACCGCCGCCGCTCTGGTACGCCGGGCCCACGAGGCCGCGCTCGGCACGGTCGTCACCGCCCCACCGGCGGCTCGTATGCGAGGACTTCCCCCTCTGCGGGGGTGCCCCCCGTCTACTGGTACGCGGGGGCGGTCCCACGCTCTGGCCTGGTCGGATGCCCGCATAGTGGGACTTTCTGGCCCGACCACGGACCCGCGCTGAGGGAAGGGGTTACCGTCATGCAAATGGCTGCCCTGGCAGTCCTTGCGAACCCGTCACAGTTCGCCCCTCCATCCCGATATCATGGATGCGGAGCAGTAGCCGAGCACTGATGAAAACGGTCTCGGCGTCCTGGAGTGGCAAGGCTTGTCCGCTTTGCCGCGCCGCTTTGACGTGTCGCAGAGGCCTGGGTAGTCTTGAGCTTCGTGCCCGTCTCTAGCGGGCTCTCGACCGTGCGCTCATTGCGGGCGCGGGACGGCTTCCTGGCTCGTAAACCTCGCGGGACGTCTGCGTGAATAGCGCGACACGCCCGAGCGCGGGGGCACCGAGACAAGAAAAATCAGCAGGTCATGACACCGGCAGCACCTGCGAAATGCATCACAACTGACGTAACACCGGCCAAGGCACGAAACGGAGTGGCAGTGCCCACTATTCAGCAGTTGGTCCGCAAGGGCCGGCAGGACAAGGTCGCGAAGACCAAGACTCCTGCCCTCAAGGGGAGTCCGCAGCGGCGCGGCGTGTGCCAGCGCGTGTACACCACCACCCCGAAGAAGCCCAACTCGGCACTGCGCAAGGTGGCCCGCGTTCGGCTCACGAACGGCATCGAGGTCACGGCCTACATCCCGGGTGTGGGTCACAACCTCCAGGAGCACTCCATCGTGCTCGTGCGTGGCGGTCGTGTGAAGGACCTGCCCGGTGTTCGCTACAAGATCATCCGCGGCTCGCTGGACACCCAGGGTGTCCGCAACCGCAAGCAGGCCCGCAGCCGCTACGGCGCGAAGAAGGAGAAGAGCTAACAATGCCTCGCAAGGGTTCTCCTGGCCGTCGTCAGCTCATGTCTGACCCGGTTTACAGCTCGCCCCTGGTGACCGCCCTGATCAACAAGGTGCTTCTCGACGGCAAGCGCTCCATCGCGCAGTCCATCGTGTACGGCGCCCTCGAGGGTTGCAGGGAGAAGACCGGCAACGACCCGGTCGTCACCCTGAAGCGCGCGCTCGACAACGTCAAGCCGACTCTCGAGGTCCGCAGCCGCCGCGTCGGTGGCGCCACGTACCAGGTGCCGGTCGAGGTGCGCGCCGCGCGCAGCACCACCCTGGCCCTGCGCTGGCTGGTGCAGTACTCCCGCGCCCGCCGCGAGAAGACCATGACCGAGCGCCTCATGAACGAGCTCCTCGACGCCAGCAACGGCCTTGGGGCGAGTGTCAAGAAGCGCGAGGACACCCACAAGATGGCCGAGTCCAACAAGGCCTTCGCCCACTACCGCTGGTAACCCCGGCGGGTTCGACGAGACGACGAGGACGCGAGAGAAGTGGCCACCACGACCGCTCTTGACCTGGCCAAGGTCCGAAACATCGGGATCATGGCCCATATCGACGCGGGCAAGACCACCACGACCGAGCGCATCCTGTTCTACACCGGCATCAACTACAAGATCGGTGAAGTCCACGAGGGCGCTGCCACGATGGACTGGATGGAGCAGGAGCAGGAGCGCGGCATCACGATCACGTCTGCCGCGACCACCTGTGAGTGGATCGGTCACACCATCAACATCATCGACACCCCGGGTCACGTCGACTTCACCATCGAGGTGGAGCGCTCGCTGCGCGTCCTCGACGGTGCCGTCGCCGTGTTCGACGGCGTCGCGGGTGTCGAGCCGCAGTCGGAGACGGTGTGGCGCCAGGCTGACCGCTACGACGTCCCCCGGATCTGCTTCGTCAACAAGATGGACCGTGTCGGCGCGGAGTTCCACCGCTGCGTCGACATGATGATCAGCCGTCTGGGCGCGACCCCGGCTGTCATCCAGCTTCCGTGGGGCGTTGAGGCCGACTTCAAGGGCGTCATCGACCTCATCAAGATGAAGGGTTACATCTGGAGCGCCGAGGCGGCCAAGGGCGAGATGTACGACACCGTCGACATCCCGGCCGACCACGCCGAGGCCGCTCGCGAGTGGCGTGACCGGCTCATCGAGACCGTCGCCGAGAACGACGACGAGCTGATGGAGCTCTTCCTCGAGGGCGTCGAGCCCACCGAGGAGCAGCTGGTCGCGGCCATCCGCCGCGCCACGCTGGCCAGCGCCATCAACCCGGTGCTCTGCGGGACCGCGTTCAAGAACAAGGGCGTGCAGCCCCTGCTCGACGCGATCGTCGCCTTCCTCCCCGCCCCGACCGACATCCCGGCCTTCAAGGGCCACGCGGTCGGCAACGAGGACAAGGTCGTCGAGCGTCACGCGGACCCGAGCGAGCCGTTCTCCGCTCTGGCGTTCAAGATCGCCAGCGACCCGCACCTGGGCAAGATCACCTACATCCGCATCTACTCGGGCACGCTCGAGGCCGGTTCACAGGTCGTCAACTCTGTGAAGGGCAAGAAGGAGCGGATCGGCAAGATCTACCAGATGCACGCCAACAAGCGCGAGGAGCGCCCGACGGCCATCGCCGGTCAGATCGTCGCCGTCATGGGTCTGAAGGACACCACGACCGGTGACACGCTGTCCGACCCGTCGAACCAGGTCGTGCTCGAGTCGATGACGTTCCCGGCTCCGGTCATCAACGTCGCCATCGAACCCAAGACCAAGGGCGACCAGGAGAAGCTGTCGACCGCCATCCAGCGGCTGGCCGAGGAGGACCCGTCCTTCCAGGTCCGCCGTGACGAGGAGACCGGTCAGACGGTCATCTGGGGCATGGGCGAGCTTCACCTGGAGATCCTCGTCGACCGTATGCGTCGCGAGTTCAAGGTCGAGGCCAACGTCGGGCGTCCGCAGGTCGCCTACCGCGAGACCATCCGCCGCAAGGTGGAGAAGATCGACTACACCCACAAGAAGCAGACCGGTGGTTCCGGTCAGTTCGCGCGGGTGATCATCGACCTCGAGCCGCTCGGCGAGGGCAACGACGGCTACGAGTTCGAGAACAAGGTCACGGGTGGCCGCGTCCCGAGGGAGTACATCCCGTCGGTCGATGCCGGCGCCCAGGAGGCCGCCGAGTTCGGCGTGCTGGCCGGCTACCCGATGGTGGGCGTGAAGGTGACGCTCCAGGACGGTGCCGCGCACGACGTCGACTCCTCGGAAATGGCCTTCAAGATCGCCGGCTCGATGGCCTTCAAGGAGGCCGCGCGCAAGGCGGACGCCGTTCTTCTCGAGCCGATGATGGCCGTCGAGGTCACCACGCCCGAGGACTACATGGGTGACGTCATCGGTGACCTCAACGGTCGCCGCGGGCAGATCCAGGCGATGGACGAGCGTGCCGGTGCGCGCGTCGTCCAGGCGCTCGTGCCGCTGTCTGAGATGTTCGGCTACGTGGGTGACCTGCGTAGCAAGACGCAGGGGCGCGCGAGCTACAGCATGCAGTTCGACTCCTACTCGGAGGTGCCCCCGGGCATCGCCAAGGAGATCGTCGCGAAGGCCCGGGGCGAATAAGTCCAGGTCCTGAGGTGGCTGGGGTGTGCGGAGATCGTCGCCCTGCTGCCAAGGGGCCCGGGGCGAATAGAGTCCTGGTCCCTGGTGGGGTGGTGAGAGCCACCCCGCCGCCAAGGGGTTCGGGAGCTCCCGGGCCCGAGTGTGTAGACGAAAGTCAGTCAGATTCTCAAGGAGAGAACCAGTGGGCAAGGCCAAGTTCGAGCGGACTAAGCCGCACATGAACATCGGCACCATTGGACACATCGACCACGGCAAGACCACGCTGACCGCGGCGATCACCAAGGTGCTTCACGACCGTTTCCCCGAGCTGAACAAGGCGACCCCGTTCGACAAGATCGACAAGGCGCCCGAGGAGAAGGCTCGCGGTATTACGATCTCGATCGCGCACGTCGAGTACCAGACCGAGAAGCGTCACTACGCTCACGTTGACTGCCCCGGTCACGCCGACTACGTGAAGAACATGATCACCGGTGCTGCCCAGATGGACGGCGCCATCCTCGTGGTCGCCGCCACCGACGGCCCGATGCCGCAGACGAAGGAGCATGTCCTCCTGGCCCGCCAGGTCGGCGTCCCCTACATCGTCGTGGCCCTCAACAAGGCCGACATGGTCGACGACGAGGAGATCCTCGAGCTCGTCGAGCTCGAGGTCCGTGAGCTCCTGTCCGCTCAGGAGTTCCCCGGCGACGACCTGCCCGTCGTCCGCGTCTCCGCTCTCAAGGCTCTCGAGGGCGACCAGAAGTGGGCCGACAGCATCATCGAGCTGATGAACGCCGTCGACGAGAACGTGCCCGAGCCCCCGCGTGAGACGGACAAGCCGTTCCTCATGCCGGTCGAGGACGTCTTCTCGATCACCGGTCGTGGCACGGTCGTCACCGGCCGTATCGAGCGCGGTGTCGTCAAGATCAACGAGCAGGTCGACATCATCGGCATCAAGCCGGAGAAGACCACCACCACCGTCACCAGCATCGAGATGTTCAACAAGATGCTCGACGAGGGTCACGCGGGCGACAACGCCGCCCTGCTGCTCCGTGGTATCAAGCGCGACGACGTCGAGCGCGGCCAGTGCATCATCAAGCCGGGCACGACCACCCCGCACACCGAGTTCAACGGCCAGGTCTACATCCTGTCCAAGGACGAGGGCGGCCGCCACACGCCGTTCTTCAACAACTACCGCCCGCAGTTCTACTTCCGTACGACTGACGTGACCGGTGTCGTGAACCTCCCCGAGGGCACGGAGATGGTCATGCCGGGCGACAACACCGAGATGCGCGTTGAGCTGATCCAGCCCATCGCCATGGAGGAAGGCCTCAAGTTCGCGATCCGTGAGGGTGGCCGCACCGTCGGCGCCGGTCGGGTCACGAAGATCATCAAGTAGCTAGACCGTCGGGGCGGCGGTCGGCCCCGGACATCTGGGACCGACCGCCGAACCACGTTAACGAGGGACCTCATGTAGAGGCCGTGATCCAGCAGTCGCTTCGGCCGAAGAGATATGACCGAAGTCACTGCCGGATCACGGAAGAAAAGGCAGATCGACTGCGTCTGCCTCGTGGGGTCTAGCAGGCTTGGACCTGCACCAATACAGCGGCAACAGGCCGCACGATACTTTTTCAGACGACAGCGAAGGACACCGAGGCCACTATGGCGGGACAGAAGATCCGCATCCGGCTTAAGGCCTATGACCACGAGGTCATCGACAGCTCGGCCAAGAAGATCGTCGAGACGGTGACGCGGACTGGCGCGAAGGTCGCGGGCCCGGTGCCGCTGCCGACCGAGAAGAACGTGTACTGCGTCATCCGCTCGCCGCACAAGTACAAGGACAGCCGCGAGCACTTCGAGATGCGCACGCACAAGCGGCTGATTGACATCATCGACCCGACCCCCAAGACGGTTGACTCGCTCATGCGGCTCGACCTCCCCGCGGGTGTCGACATTTCGATCAAGCTCTGAGGGAACGCACTGACATGGCTAAGACGATCAAGGGCGTCCTGGGCAAGAAGCTCGGCATGACCCAGGTCTTCGACGCGGACAACCGGCTGGTGCCGGTGACCGTGGTCGAGGCCGGTCCGTGCGTGGTGACCCGCGTCCGCACTGCAGACAAGGACGGCTACTCCGCCGTTCAGCTCGGCTTCGGGCAGGTCGACCCCCGGAAGGTCAACAAGCCGCTCGGCGACTACCTGCGTAAGCACGACATCACCCCGCGCCGTTACTTCGCGGAGATCCGCACCGACGACGCGAGCGACTACACCCTGGGCCAGGAGCTGCTGGCCGACACCTTCGAGGCCGGCCAGTTCGTCGACGTGACGGGCAAGAGCAAGGGCAAGGGCTTCGCCGGTGTCATGAAGCGGCACGGCTTCGGTGGTCTGGGCGCGTCGCACGGTACGCAGCGCAAGCACCGTTCGCCGGGTTCCATCGGTGGCTGCGCCACCCCGGGCCGCGTTTTCAAGGGTCTGCGCATGGCTGGTCGGATGGGTAACGTCCGCACCACTGTGCAGAGCCTCAAGGTTCACTCCGTGGACGCCGAGAAGGGCCTCATCCTGATCAAGGGTGCGATCCCCGGCGCCAACGGAAGCCTGGTCCTCGTCCGTACCGCTGCCAAGAAGGGGGCTGCCAAGTGAGCACCACTATTGACGTCCTCGACGCCAGCGGCGCGAAGGCCGGCACCGTCGACCTGCCCGAGAACATCTTCGGTGCCAAGGTCAACGTGCCGCTGATCCACCAGGTGGTCGTGGCCCAGCTCGCCGCTCGCCGGCAGGGCACCCACAAGGCCAAGACCCGTGGTGAGGTCTCCGGCGGTGGCAAGAAGCCGTACCGCCAGAAGGGCACCGGCCGCGCCCGTCAGGGCTCGACCCGTGCGCCGCAGTTCACCGGCGGTGGCACCGTCCACGGCCCCGTGCCGCGCGACTACTCGCAGCGCACGCCCAAGAAGATGAAGGCCGCCGCCCTGCGTGGCGCCCTCTCCGACCGGGCCGGCGGCGGCCGCGTCCACGTGGTCAGCTCGCTGGTCGCGGGCGAGACGCCCAAGACCAAGGCCGCCCTCGAGGCGCTGCGCAAGATCACCCAGGCTCCGCGCGTCCTCGTCGTGGTCGACGAGGCTGACGAGCTGACGTGGCTGAGCCTGCGTAACGCTCCCGAGGTCCACCTGCTGGACGCGGGTCAGCTCAACACGTACGACGTGCTCGTGGCGGACGACGTGGTCTTCACGCAGGAGGCGTATGACCAGGTCGTCGCTCGCCTGAGCGACAGCGGGAAGGAAGAGGCCTGATGGAGAAGATCGCCGACCCGCGCGACATCATCATCAAGCCGGTCGTCTCTGAGAAGAGCTACGGCCTGATCGATGAGAACAACAAGTACACGTTCCTGGTGAAGAAGACCGCGAACAAGACCCAGGTCAAGATCGCCGTTGAGCAGATCTTCGGGGTCAAGGTCACCAGCGTGAACACGATCAACCGGCAGGGCAAGCGCAAGCGCACCCGTACCGGTTTCGGCAAGCGTCCCGACACCAAGCGCGCGATCGTGAGCCTGGTCGAGGGCGATCGGATCGACATCTTCGGTCAGATCGGCTAGCAGCGCCATAGAAGTGAGTGCAGGCCGCACGGCCTGTGCGGGGTCGAGACCGTCGCGCTTTCGCGCGGCGGGCTCACCCATGTAACCGACGAAGGATGAACGAAAAAGATGGGCATCCGTAAGTACAAGCCGACGACTCCGGGTCGCCGCGGGTCGAGTGTCTCGGACTTCTCCGAGATCACCCGCAGCACGCCCGAGAAGTCGCTGCTTGCGCCCCTTCACAGCAAGGGCGGCCGTAACGTACACGGCCGGGTCACCGCCCGCCACCAGGGCGGCGGTCACAAGCGCGCCTACCGGATCATCGACTTCCGTAGGCATGACAAGGACGGCATTCCGGCCAAGGTCGCTCACATCGAGTACGACCCCAACCGCACCGCCAACATCGCTCTGCTCCACTACGCCGACGGCGAGAAGCGCTACATCATCGCGCCGACCGGCATCAAGCAGGGCGACCGTATCGAGAACGGCCCCACTGCCGACATCAAGCCGGGCAACTGCCTGCCGCTGCGCAACATCCCGACCGGTACCTTCATCCACGCGGTGGAGCTCCGTCCGGGCGGCGGCGCGAAGCTCGGCCGTTCTGCGGGCGCCCAGATCCAGCTGCTCGCCAAGGAAGGCCAGTACGCCACGCTGCGTATGCCGTCCGGTGAAATGCGCATGGTCGACGTGCGCTGCCGGGCGACGGTGGGCCAGGTCGGCAACGCCGAGCAGGCCAACATCAACTGGGGCAAGGCCGGCCGTATGCGGTGGAAGGGCAAGCGCCCCACCGTCCGCGGTGTCGCGATGAACCCCGTCGACCACCCGCACGGTGGTGGTGAGGGCAAGACCTCCGGTGGTCGCCACCCGGTGAACCCGAAGGGCAAGCCCGAGGGGCGCACCCGCCAGGCTAACAAGGCCAGCGACCGACTGATCATCCGTCGTCGGAGCAAGAGGAAGAAGCGGTAGGAGCAGCCGAAATGCCACGTAGCCTTAAGAAGGGTCCCTTCGTGGACGGTCACCTTCAGAAGAAGGTCGACGTCCAGAACGAGAAGGGCACCAAGAACGTCATCAAGACGTGGTCGCGGCGCTCCATGATCGTTCCCGACATGCTCGGGCACACGATCGCCGTGCACGACGGCCGCAAGCACGTCCCGGTCTTCGTCACCGAGTCGATGATCGGCCACAAGCTGGGAGAGTTCGCCCCCACGCGGACCTTCCGCAGCCACGTCAAGGAAGACCGCCGCAGCCGGCGGTAAGCGTCCCGGAAGTAGGAGAAAGCGATGGAAGCCAGGGCTCAGGCGCGGTTCGTCCGTGTCACGCCCCAGAAGGCCCGCCGCGTGGTGGACCTCATTCGCGGGCTGCCCGCTTCGGAGGCGCAGGCCGTGCTGCAGTTCGCTCCCCAGTCGGCGAGCGAGCCGATCTACAAGGTGCTCAGCAGCGCGATGGCGAATGCGGAGCACAACTTCGACCTCGACCCGCAGACGCTCGTCGTCAGCCGGGCGTGGGTCGACGAGGGCCCGACGCTGAAGCGGTTCCGCCCGCGCGCCCAGGGTCGTGCCTATCGGATCAACAAGCGGACGAGCCACATCACCGTGATCGTGGAGTCCCGCGAGCCGAAGGGAAGGACCCGATAGTGGGCCAGAAGGTTAACCCGCACGGGTTCCGCCTCGGCATCACGACCGACTTCAAGAGCCGGTGGTACGCCGACAAGCTGTACAAGTCATACGTCGCCGAGGACGTGGCGATCCGCCGCATGCTGCAGAAGGGCATGGAGCGGGCCGGCATCTCCAAGGTCGAGATCGAGCGCACGACGGACCGCGTGCAGGTGGACATCCACACCGCGCGTCCCGGCATCGTGATCGGCCGCCGCGGCGCCGAGGCGGACCGTATCCGTGGCGACCTGGAGAAGCTGACCAAGAAGCAGGTCCAGCTCAACATCCTCGAGGTCAAGAACCCGGAGATCGACGCGCAGCTCGTCGCGCAGGGCGTGGCCGAGCAGCTGTCCAGCCGTGTCTCGTTCCGCCGTGCCATGCGCAAGGCGATGCAGTCGGCCATGAAGTCCGGCGCCAAGGGCATCCGTGTCCAGTGCTCCGGTCGTCTGGGCGGCGCCGAGATGTCGCGGTCGGAGTTCTACCGCGAGGGCCGCGTGCCGCTGCACACCCTCCGCGCGGACATCGACTACGGCTTCTACGAGGCCCGCACGACCTTCGGCCGCATCGGCGTGAAGGTCTGGATCTACAAGGGCGAGGCTCCGACCAGCCGCGCCGAGCGCGAGGCGGCCGCCGCCGGCGCTCGCGCCGGTCAGCGTCGCGAGCGTGACGACCGTCGTGGTGGCGGCGGCGACCGTCCGCGTCGTGGTGGCGGCGACCGCCCCCGTCGTGGCGGCGGCCGTGGCGACCGCGCCCCCCGCACTGAGGCGGCCTCGCAGGCCGCCCCCGAGACCGGCCCGGCTGCGCAGCCGGGTGCTGAAGGGAGCTGACCATGCTGATCCCGCGCAGGGTCAAGCACCGCAAGCAGCACCGGCCTGACCGCAGCGGAGCCGCCAAGGGCGGCACCAGGGTCACGTTCGGCGAGTTCGGCATCCAGGCGGTTGAGCACTCCTACGTGACCAACCGTCAGATCGAGTCCGCTCGTATCGCCATGACCCGTCACATCCGCCGTGGCGGCAAGGTGTGGATCAACATCTACCCCGACCGTCCCCTCACCAAGAAGCCTGCCGAGACCCGCATGGGTTCCGGTAAGGGTTCGCCGGAGTGGTGGATCGCCAACGTCAAGCCCGGACGCGTGATGTTCGAGCTGTCCGGCGTGGCGGAGCCGATCGCCCGCGAAGCGCTTCAGCGTGCGATCCACAAGCTGCCGATGAAGTGCAAGATCGTTAAGCGTGAAGTGGGTGAGGCGTGATGGCTAAGGGCCTGACCGCCGGCGAGCTGCGGCTCGAGGACGAGGACACCCTCGTCCAGAAGCTGAAGGAGGCGAAGGAGGAGCTGTTCAACCTCCGCTTCCAGGCGGCGACCGGTCAGTTGGAGAGCCACGGGCGGCTGCGCGCCGTCCGCCGCGAGATCGCCCGTATCTACACCGTGATGCGCGAGCGCGAGCTGGGCATCGTCACGGTCGAGAAGGAGACGAGCGATGGCTGAGACCGAGACCACTGAGACGAACGAGCAGCGGAACTTCCGCAAGGTCCGCGAGGGCCTCGTGGTGAGCGACAAGATGGACAAGACCGTCGTCGTCGCCGTCGAGGACCGCGTCAAGCACCGTCTGTACGGCAAGGTCATCCGCCGTACGACCAAGTACAAGGCACACGACGAGGCCAACGCCTGCGGCGTCGGCGACCGCGTGCTGCTCATGGAGACCCGCCCCCTCTCCGCCACCAAGCGGTGGAGGGTCGTGGAGATCCTCGAGAAGGCCAAGTAACACCGACCTTCTCGACATATACCGCGCCTCGTGGGGGCTCTGAGAGCCCCCATGACGGCGTCCAAGGACGCGGGGCCACATGTGGTCTCGCGTCGCCTGCGGTGCGGCGCCTACGGGCGGTGTGGCCGTGGGAACAAGACAACGACGGTTCCGCCAGGCTCAGAAATGAGAACCGGCGCGACTAACAGGAGTTCAACGTGATCCAGCAGGAGTCGCGGCTCAAGGTCGCCGACAACACGGGCGCGAAGGAAATCCTTTGCATCCGTGTGCTCGGCGGCTCGGGCCGACGCTACGCCGGTATCGGCGACATCATCGTCGCCACTGTCAAGGACGCGCTGCCGGGCAGCACGGGCGTCAAGAAGGGCGACGTGGTCAAGGCCGTCATCGTCCGCACGGTCAAGGAGCGCCGCCGGCCCGACGGCTCCTACATCCGCTTCGACGAGAACGCCGCCGTCATCATCAAGGACAGCGGTGACCCTCGTGGCACTCGTATCTTCGGCCCGGTGGGCCGCGAGCTGCGCGACAAGAAGTTCATGCGCATCATCTCGCTCGCCCCGGAGGTGCTGTAATGCCGAAGCTGCATGTGAAGAAGGGTGACCTGGTCAAGGTCATCGCCGGCAAGGACAAGGGTGCCAAGGGTCACGTCATCGCCACGCTCCCGCACGAGGACCGTGTGGTGGTCGAGGGCGTCAACATGATCAAGAAGCACTCCAAGGAGACCCACCAGGGTCCGCGCGGCGCCAAGACCGGCGGCGTGCAGACCATGGAGGGCCCCATCCACGTCTCGAACGTGAAGAAGCTCAAGGACGAGAAGCCCGCCGAGAAGAAGGCCGACGAGAAGAAGGCCGACGAGACGGGTGAGGACAGCTGATGACTGCCACGACCACTGAGACCGAGCGCCCGACGCCGCGACTCAAGACGAAGTACCGCGAGGAGATCGCGGCTCAGCTTCGCGAGCAGTTCGGCATCGAGAACGTCATGCAGATCCCGGCGCTGACCAAGATCAAGGTCAACATGGGCGTCGGCGAGGCGGCTCGCGACTCGAAGCTCATCGAGGGCGCCGTCCGCGACCTCACCGTGATCACCGGCCAGAAGCCGGCCGTCGTCCGGGCGCGCAAGTCCATCGCCCAGTTCAAGCTGCGCGAGGGCATGCCGATCGGCGCGCACGTCACGCTGCGTGGCGACCGCATGTGGGAGTTCCTCGACCGCCTGCTGGCGCTGGCCCTGCCCCGTATCCGGGACTTCCGTGGCCTGTCGCCCAAGCAGTTCGACGGCAACGGCAACTACACGTTCGGTCTGACCGAGCAGGTCATGTTCCACGAGGTCGACCAGGACAAGGTCGACCGGCCGCGGGGCATGGACATCACGATCGTGACCACGGCGAAGAACGACGACCAGGGCCGGGCGCTGCTGAAGCTCCTCGGCTTCCCGTTCAAGGAGGCCTGATCCAATGGCGAAGAAGTCGCTGATCGCCAAGGCGGGGCGCAAGCAGAAGTTCGAGGTCCGGGCGTACACCCGTTGCTCGCGTTGTGGCCGGCCGCGCGCCGTCTACCGCAAGTTCGGGCTCTGCCGCGTGTGCTTCCGCGAGATGGCGCACCGGGGCGAGCTGCCCGGTATCACCAAGTCGAGCTGGTAGATACCCTGAGGGGCGGCCTCAGGTCGCCCCTCAGGTGATCATATTTTCAAGTAGAAACCGGGCGCTCTCCGGAGCGTCCATGACCGCGCCGAAGGTCCACCGGCAGAGCGCTGCTTGGCCGACTGGAAACCGCGGCGAGGAAGGCCACTGGCCATGACGATGACCGACCCGATCGCAGACATGCTCACACGTCTGCGTAACGCGAATTCGGCGTACCACGACAGCGTGACGATGCCGTACTCGAAGATCAAGGCGCACATCGCCGAGATCCTCCAGCAGGAGGGTTACATCCAGGCTTGGACCGTCGAAGACGCCAAGGTTGGCAAGAACCTCGTGGTGGAGCTCAAGTTCGGGCCTACCCGTGAGCGCTCGCTCGCGGGCCTGCGCCGGGTTTCCAAGCCCGGTCTGCGGGTTTATGCAAAGAAGGACAACCTGCCTCGAGTCCTGGGCGGGCTGGGCGTCGCGATCATCTCGACGTCCGCCGGTCTCATGACCGACAAGCAGGCCGGCAAGCGTGGCGTGGGCGGGGAAGTCCTCGCCTACGTCTGGTAGAGGGGAGGAACACAGCATGTCGAGAATCGGACGGCTGCCCATCCCTGTGCCCAGCGGCGTAGACATCACGATCGCCGGCCAGGATGTCCAGGTCAAGGGCCCGAAGGGCACGCTCAGTCACAAGGTCGCCGAGCCCATCACGGTCGCTCGCGACGAGGACGGCGCCATCGCCGTCACCCGGCCCAACGACGAGAACAAGGTCCGTGCGCTGCACGGCCTGTCGCGGACGCTGATCGCCAACATGGTGCAGGGCGTCACCCAGGGTTACTCCAAGTCCCTGGAGATCGTCGGCGTCGGTTACCGCGTCCAGGCCAAGGGCCCGACGCAGCTGGAGTTCTCGCTGGGCTTCAGCCACCCGGTCATCGTGGACGCCCCCGAGGGCGTCACCTTCCGCGTCGAGAAGCCGACACTGTTCCACGTGGACGGCATCGACAAGCAGAAGGTCGGCGAGGTCGCGGCCAACATCCGCAAGCTGCGCAAGCCTGACCCGTACAAGGGCAAGGGCGTGCGCTACCAGGGCGAACAGATCCGCCGCAAGGTCGGAAAGGCTGGTAAGTAGGCATGGCTCCGAAGACTGCGTTCAGCAAGCACACGGCTGCCCGCACCGTCTCGCGGGCCCGCCGTCACCGCCGCGTCCGCAAGTTGGTCGTCGGTACGGCAGAGCGTCCGCGCCTGGTCGTCAACCGCTCGACACGTCACATGTTCGTCCAGATCGTGGACGACTCCGTCGGCCACACGCTGGTGAGCGCGTCCACCATGGACGCCGCACTGCGCACGCTGGAGGCGGACAAGACCGAGAAGGCGAAGAAGGTCGGCGAGCTCCTCGCTCAGCGGGCCAAGGAAGCCGGGATCACCAAGGTCGTCTTCGACCGCGGCGGCAACCGGTATGCGGGCCGGATCGCGGCGCTGGCTGACAGCGCTCGCGAGGGTGGGCTCGAATTCTAATGAGGGCCCGAGGATCGCAAATGATGGCAACTGAGAAGAGGAACCACTGATGGCTGCAGCTCCGCGTCGCGGTGGCGGCACCGGTGGCGAGCGGCGGGACCGTCGTGACGATCGCCGCGGTGGCGCCGCCGACAAGGGCGTCTCGTACATCGAGCGCGTAGTGAAGATCAACCGAGTGGCCAAGGTCGTGAAGGGTGGTCGTCGCTTCAGCTTCACCGCCCTCGTCGTCGTCGGTGACGGCAACGGCCTGGTCGGCGTCGGCTACGGCAAGGCCAAGGAAGTGCCCGCGGCCATCGCCAAGGGCGTCGAAGAGGCGAAGAAGCACTTCTTCAAGGTGCCTCGGATCCAGGGCACCATCCCGCACACCGTGCAGGGCGAGGAGGCGGCCGGTGTCGTCTTCCTGCGTCCGGCCTCGGCCGGTACCGGCGTCATCGCCGGCGGTCCGGTGCGTGCGGTGCTGGAGTGCGCCGGCATCCACGACGTGCTGTCGAAGTCGCTCGGCTCCGACAACCCGATCAACATCGTGCACGCCACCGTGGCGGCTCTGAAGGGCCTCTCGCGCCCCGAGGAGATCGCCGCCCGCCGTGGCCTGCCGATCGAGGACGTCGCTCCGGCCCGCATGCTGAAGGCTCAGCGTGAGGGTCTCGCCGAGGCGGCGGCCGCGAAGGCGGTGAGCTAGTCATGGCACGCCTGAAGATCACTCAGGTTCGCTCGAAGATCGGTGGCAAGCAGAACCAGCGTGACTCGCTGCGTTCGCTTGGCCTGAAGCGAATCGGCGACGTCGTCGTCAAGGAGGACCGCCCCGAGATTCGCGGGATGGTCTCCGTGGTGACGCACCTCGTCGAGGTGGAAGAGGTCGACTAGTCATGACTGACAAGGCTCCGCTCAAGATTCACGACCTGCGTCCCGCCCCCGGCGCCAACAAGGCCAAGATCCGCAAGGGTCGCGGCGAGGCGTCGAAGGGCAAGACCGCCGGTCGCGGCACCAAGGGCAGCCACGCCCGTACGACGGTTCCCCTCGGTTTCGAGGGTGGCCAGGTGCCGCTGCAGAGGCGTCTGCCGAAGCTCAAGGGCTTCTCCAACGCGCTGTTCAAGACGACCTACCAGGTCGTCAACCTGGACAAGCTCGGCGAGCTGTTCCCCGAGGGTGGCGAGGTCACCGTCGAGGCGCTGGTCGCGAAGGGTGCTGTCCGTAAGAACCAGCTCGTGAAGGTGCTCGGCACCGGCGAGATCTCGGTCGCGGTGAACGTTCAGGCTCACGCCTTCTCGTCCGCCGCGAAGGAGAAGATCGCCGCTGCGGGTGGTTCCGTTACCGAGCTGTAAGAGCTATTACGAGGCGTGGGGGCTTTGACAAATGCCCCCACGCCCGTAGTGCGTTAGAGTTCGCGAGACGGCAGGCTTCTGACCGACTCGTTTGACCTAAGACACAGATGGCAGATCCCCGCACCATCGCATACTCACACCGCCGTAAAGGCGCGCAGGAGGGACCGTGCTGACCGCGTTTACCCGGGCGTTCCGGACACCGGACCTGCGCAAGAAGTTGCTCTTCACCCTGGGCATCATCGCGCTTTTCCGTCTCGGCTCGGTTCTTCCGACTCCGGGAGTTCACGTCCAGAACCTCGCGGCCTGTTTCGAACAGGCCCGTAACGGAGCCGCCGGCAACATCTACGGGATGGTGCAGCTGTTCAGTGGTGGTGCGCTCCTGAAGCTTTCGGTGTTCGCGCTGGGCATCATGCCGTACATCACCGCGAGCATCATTCTCCAGCTGCTCGTCGTCGTCATTCCGCGACTCGAGGCGCTGAAGAAGGAGGGGCAGGCCGGTCAGACCAAGATCACGCAGTATACGCGTTATCTGACCATCGGTCTCGCCGTCCTCCAGTCGACCGCCTTCATCGCGCTGGCCCGCACCGGGCAGCTGTTCCCGAACTGCCAGCAGGACGTGCTGCTCGACCCTGACAACATCTTCCAGATCGTGACGATGGTGGTCATCATGACCGCCGGTACGTCGGTGATCATGTGGCTCGGTGAGCTCATCACCGACCGCGGCGTCGGCAACGGCATGTCCATCCTGATCTTCACGCAGGTCGTCGCGGTCTTCCCGTCCGAGCTGGCCAACATCTTCCAGGCGAACAAGTTCACCTTCACGGTCGTCATGGTCGTCGGTGTCTTCATGATCGCCGCGGTGGTGTTCGTCGAGCAGGCTCAGCGCCGCATCCCGGTGCAGTACGCCAAGCGGATGGTCGGGCGCAGAATGTACGGCGGCACGTCCACCTACATTCCGCTGAAGGTCAACCAGGCCGGCATCATCCCGGTCATCTTCGCGTCCTCGCTGCTCTACCTGCCGCAGCTGCTGACGTCGCTCTTCCAGACCACGGACAACGCGTTCATCCGCTGGATCTCGCAGAACCTGGCCACCGGCGACACGCCGATCTACATGGCCACGTTCTTCCTGCTGATCATCTTCTTCACGTACTTCTACGTGTCCATCACGTTCAACCCCACTGAAGTCGCCGACAACATGAAGAAGTACGGTGGTTTCATTCCGGGCATCCGTCCTGGCAGGCCGACGGCTGAATACCTCAACTTCGTGCTCACTCGTCTGACCGCGCCGGGCTCGCTCTATCTGGGTCTGATCGCCATGGTCCCGATCGTCGCGCTGGCGGTGTCCGGTGCGAGCCAGAACTTCCCGTTCGGAGGGACGAGCATTCTGATCATGGTAGGCGTCGGCCTGGACACCGTTAAGCAGATCGAGAGCCAGCTCCAGCAGCGTAACTACGAAGGTTTCCTGCGGTAGTGCGTCTCGTTCTGGTCGGGCCCCCCGGAGCGGGTAAGGGGACACAGGCCCAGTACATCGCATCGAACCTGTCCATCCCGAAGATCTCGACAGGTGACATCTTCCGTGCCAACGTCTCGGGAGGCACGGATCTTGGCAAGCTGGCCAAGACGTACATGGACCGTGGTGATCTGGTGCCCGACGAGGTCACCATCGCCATGGTCCGTGACCGTCTGTCCGAGGACGACGCGCAGGACGGGTTCCTGCTCGACGGCTTCCCGAGGAACGTCGCACAGGCGGAGATCCTGCGCGACATGCTCAAGGACTGGGGCCAGGCGCTCGACCTCGTACTCGAGCTCGTCGTCGACGACGACGAGGTGGTCAGGCGGCTGGCCGGCCGGCGCACCTGCAGCCAGTGCGGCCGCATCTGGCACGTCGAGTTCGACGACAAGAAGGACGACAAGTGCGACGCGTGCGGGGGCGCGCTCTTCCAGCGTGACGACGACAAGGAGGAGACCGTCAGGCACCGCCTGGAGGTCTACCAGGAGCAGACGGCGCCGCTGGTCTCCTACTACGCCGACGAGGGCATTCTCGTGGGGGTCGACGCCACGGGCCCGGTCGAGGAGGTCACTCAGCGGGCCATGGAGGCGATCCGCCCGTTCATGGGATAGCTCCTGTTACGAGCGATTTGCGGAGGTGGCACGGGTTTCCGTGCCACCTCGCGGCTATTGTGGGGGGAATTGGGCCCCCATTGTGGCCCGTTGAGACCCAGGGGGGCAGAAGATGTTCAAAAGGAACAGACACGGCATCCAGATCAAGTCGCCGGAGCAGCTGGAGAAGATGCGCGCGGCGGGCCTGGTGGTCGGGCGCACGCTCGACCTGCTGAAGCGCTCGGTCGAGCCCGGCATGACGCCGCTCGACCTCGACGTCATCGCCGAGAAGGCGATCAGGGACGAGGGCGCGATCCCGTCGTTCAAGGGCTACCAGGGCTTCCCGGCGACGATCTGCGCGTCGGTGAACGACGAGGTGGTGCACGGCATCCCGACCGACGCCAGGAAGCTGCGCGAGGGTGACATCATCTCCATCGACTGCGGCGCGATCCTGGAGGGCTGGCACGGTGACTCGGCCGTGACGGTCCCGGTCGGCGAGGTGGACCCGAAGCTGACCGAGCTGATGCGGATCACCGAGGAGGCCATGTGGCGCGGCATCGCGGCGCTGCGGGTCGGCCGCCACCTGTCCGACATCGGCTACGAGGTGGAGCGCTACGTCAAGTCGCAGGGCCGCTTCGGCATCCCCCCGGAGTACGGCGGGCACGGCATCGGCACGGAGATGCACATGGACCCGTGGATCGCCAACCACGGCCGGCCCAGCCGGGGCCCGGTGCTGGAAGAGGGCATGTGCCTGGCCATCGAGCCCATGGTGAACCTGGGCACCGAACGCACCCGCGTGCTGGCCGACGAGTGGACCGTCGTGACGGTCGACGGCAAGCACTCCGCGCACTTCGAGCACAGTGTCGCCGTGACACATAATGGACCTTGGGTGCTGACCGCCCTGGACGGCGGTAAAGAGCGCCTTACCCAACCGCAGAACTGACCCCCGGGAGTGGGTGGGATGGCGAACAGCCCCGAGATGCGAGCCTCCGACGCCGACCGCGACCGCGTCGCCGCCATCCTTCGCGAGCACACCGCGCAGGGCCGCATCACGATGGACGAGTTCAACGAGCGGCTCGAACAGCTCTACAAGAGCAGGACGTACGGAGAGCTGGCCAAGCTGACGGTCGACCTGCCCGACGTGGACCTGCGCAACCGGCCCGCCACGGTGCCGCAGAGCCCCGCACGGCGCACCGGCATGCATCCGGGCATGCGGGCGGCCTGGGGCGCCTGGGCGTCGGCCAGCGGCATCAACTGGGTGATCTGGCTGATCGTGAGCATCACGTCCGAGCACCTGATCTATCCCTGGCCGCTGTGGGTCATGGGCCCGTGGGGCGTGATCCTGCTGATCAGCACCGTCTTCGGCGGCCCGCCGCCCAAGAAGTCCAAGA
This sequence comes from Nonomuraea sp. JJY05, assembly GCF_043496855.1. Taxonomy (NCBI): domain Bacteria; kingdom Bacillati; phylum Actinomycetota; class Actinomycetes; order Streptosporangiales; family Streptosporangiaceae; genus Nonomuraea; species Nonomuraea sp. JJY05. The sequence goes on along the minus strand of NZ_JBIEIS010000007.1, from coordinate 366,877 downwards.
AATCCAAGAAGCACAAGTAGGGCTGTGTGCACTAGTGCACTGTGTGCATTCGTGCGCAGTACGGATATGTCTGGATTCCTAACGTGAGCTGTGTCGGGAAGCACAACTCACGGAGGAACCGAAATGCGCAAGATCCTTGCGGCCACCGCCCTCGCCGGCTCGATCGCCCTCACCGGGCTCGCCGTCGCCCCCGCCGCCCAGGCGGCCACCACCACCCAGCCGACGGTCACGTCGATCAGCAGCTGGGGCAAGTACTACTCCACCAACCACAAGGCCTACACCTACGGCAAGACCTGGAAGCAGAACGGCAAGGTCTACACCCACTGGTACGGCAAGGAGTTCACCCCCAAGAAGGGGTACGTGTGGTTCAAGTACTACTCCGGCGGCAGCTGGCACAAGTTCGTCCAGGGATGGGACGGCTCGTACCAGGCGACCTGGTCGAAGTTCGGCATCAAGAAGCTGTACACCTACACCTGCTGGGGCGGCCCGTTCAAGTACTGCGGTCCCGCGCACCGCATCTACTAGGACCTCACCCACTGGCACAGGGCCCGCCGGGATCTCTCCCTCGGCGGGCCTTCCGCTTTCCGGGAAGGTCTGAAGGCCGGTGAACGTGGGGTAGACTCGTCCGTGGTTATGTCAGGACACCTGGCACGCGTTTCGCGTTTTAGGCTCAGGTGTCGTACACTCCTTAGTCGGCTCACTATGACTTTCACGCGTCGGCGGCCTTTGCAGGTCGCCGCTCTCTTCGAAGCGTGAGGTCGCGGCTGCTTAGTGAACCGTAGCCTCAGACGATCGATCAGTGAAACGCGAGGAATCTTGGCCAAGAAAGACGGCGCCATCGAGATCGAGGGCACTGTGGTCGAGTCGCTCCCGAACGCCATGTTCCGGGTGCAGCTCGACAACGGCCATAAGGTCCTGGCCCATATCAGCGGGCGGATGCGGATGCACTACATCCGGATCCTGCCGGACGACCGGGTAGTCGTTGAACTGAGCCCCTACGACCTGAGTCGTGGGCGGATCGTCTACCGATACAAGTAAGACGTCTGAGGAATCACGAAGGACAATGAAGGTAAAGCCGAGCGTCAAGAAGATCTGCGACAAGTGCAAGGTGATCCGCCGGCACGGTCGCGTCATGGTGATCTGCGACAACCTGCGCCACAAGCAGCGCCAGGGTTAGTCGCCGCAAGGCTCCTCCGAGTCCGCCCCGATTGAGGGAGCGGGCTCGACGTATGAGGAGCCTGAGTCAGTAATCGCGTCCCACACTTGAGCAGGCGGGCCCTTTTCGAAAGGTCCGAACCACTCGGGAGACCCCCGGTCGGAGGCCGGGGCCCTCACCCCGGGCATTGGGGAGGGGTAGTGCGGCGCAAGACCTCCGCCACAAAGAAGGAGAATGCCCGACCATGGCTCGCCTGGTTGGCGTCGACCTCCCCCGCGAGAAGCGGCTGGAGATCGCTCTCACCTACATCTACGGAATCGGCCGCACCCGCGCCCAGGAGATCCTCCAGGCCACCGGTGTCAGCGGCGACCTGCGCGTGCACCAGCTCTCCGACACCGAGCTCGTCCCGATGCGTGACTACATCGAGGCGAACTTCAAGATCGAGGGTGACCTGCGCCGCGAGGTCCAGGCCGACATTCGTCGCAAGATCGAAATCGGTTGCTACCAGGGCATCCGGCACCGCAAGGGCCTGCCCGTCCACGGTCAGCGCACGCAGACCAACGCGCGCACCCGCAAGGGCAAGAAGAAGACCGTGGCCGGTAAGAAGAAGCCCGGTAAGAAGTAGTCCACAGCCGCGGACCGAAGACCTCAGGAGTAATGGCAAACAATGCCTCCTAAGAGCCGTCAGGGCGCCCCGAAGAAGGTGCGCCGCAAGGAAAAGAAGAACGTCGCTCACGGGCACGCCCACATCAAGAGCACGTTCAACAACACGATCGTCTCGATCACGGACCCCAACGGGAACGTGATCTCCTGGGCCAGCGCCGGCCACGTGGGTTTCAAGGGCTCCCGTAAGTCCACCCCGTTCGCCGCTCAGATGGCCGCGGAAAACGCCGCTCGCCGCGCCATGGAGCACGGCATGCGCAAGGTGGACGTCTTCGTCAAGGGTCCCGGCTCCGGCCGTGAGACCGCGATCCGCTCGCTCCAGGCCACCGGCCTCGAGGTGGGTTCGATCCAGGACGTCACCCCGGTCCCGCACAACGGTTGCCGGCCGCCGAAGCGCCGCCGCGTCTGAACAAGCCCAGGAGATATTGAGAAATGGCTCGTTACACGGGCGCCGACTGCAAGCTCTGCCGTCGCGAGAAGACCAAGCTCTTCCTCAAGGGCAGCAAGTGCGAGTCTGCCAAGTGCCCCATCGAGATCCGTCCTTACCCGCCGGGTGAGCACGGCCGCGGACGTCCCAAGGAGTCCGAGTACCAGCTTCAGCTTCGTGAGAAGCAGAAGACCCGCCGCATCTACGGCGTCCTCGAGAAGCAGTTCCACAACTACTACGAGGAAGCCACGCGCAAGACCGGCAAGACCGGTGAGGCGCTGCTCCAGATCCTGGAGAGCCGTCTCGACAACGTCGTCTACCGCGCCGGGTTCGCCCAGTCGCGCGACGCCGCCCGCCAGCAGGTGCGCCACGGCCACATCCTGGTGAACGGCAAGAAGGTCGACATCCCGTCCTACCGCATTCGCGAGCACGACATCATCGAGGTCCGCGAGAACAAGCGCAACCTTCTGCCCTACGAGGTCGCCCGGGCGACCGCGGGCGAGCGCACCGTTCCCGCGTGGCTCGGCGTCGTGCCCGAGAAGCTCCGCGTCCTGGTTCACCAGCTGCCGGTTCGCCAGCAGATCGACACCCAGGTCCAGGAGCAGCTCATCGTCGAGTACTACTCGAAGTGAGCCTGAGTTGAGGTGCGGGTCTCCGCACCTCAACTACGCTGTTTATCGGAGTGGCGTCATATGGCGGGCGCCACACGAAAAAGGGGAGACCCCACATGCTGATCGCTCAGCGCCCGACTCTTCTCGAAGAGTCGATCGACGACACCCGGTCCCGGTTCGTCATCGAGCCGCTGGAGCCGGGCTTCGGCTACACCATCGGCAACTCGCTCCGCCGCACGCTGCTGTCGTCCATTCCGGGCGCGGCCGTGACGAGCATCCGGATCGAGGGCGTCCTGCACGAGTTCTCGACCGTTCCCGGGGTCAAGGAAGACGTCACCGACATCATCCTCAACCTCAAGGAGCTGGTCGTCTCCTCGGAGCACGACGAGCCGGTCGTGATGTACCTGCGCAAGCAGGGCCCGGGTGAGGTCACCGCCGCCGACATCGCGCCGCCGGCCGGTGTCGAGGTGCACAACCCCGAGCTGCGCATCGCCACGCTCAACGGCAAGGCGAAGCTGGAGATGGAGCTGACCGTCGAGCGCGGTCGCGGCTACGTCTCCGCCGCCCAGAACAAGCAGCCGGGCCAGGAGATCGGTCGCATTCCGATCGACTCGATCTACTCCCCGGTGCTCAAGGTCACCTACAAGGTCGAGGCGACCCGAGTCGAGCAGCGCACCGACTTCGATCGTCTCATCCTCGACGTCGAGACCAAGCCGGCCATGAAGCCCCGCGACGCGGTGGCCTCCGCCGGTAAGACCCTCGTCGAGCTCTTCGGCCTGGCCCGCGAGCTCAACGTCGAGGCCGAGGGCATCGACATCGGCCCGTCGCCGACCGACGCCGCCCTGGCCGCCGACCTGGCGCTGCCGATCGAGGAGCTCAACCTCACCGTTCGCTCCTACAACTGCCTCAAGCGCGAGGGCATCCACACCGTGGGTGAGCTCGTCGCGCGCAGCGAGCAGGACCTGCTGGACATCCGCAACTTCGGCGCCAAGTCGATCGAAGAGGTCAAGCAGAAGCTGCACGAGATGTCGCTGGCGCTCAAGGACTCCCCGCCCGGGTTCGACCCGAGCGCGGTGGCCGGCGGCGGCTACGACGACGACGACAGCGCTTACGTCGAGACCGAGCAGTACTGACACTTCCGCGGTCCCCGCGCGTCCCTCGTGGAGGCGCGGGGGACGATGGCCTTCCGGAGCCTTCTGGAGGCCGGACGTCTTCGGGCGGGCTCAGGCCCGCACGGGGGACGCGGGTGAACGTAACGGCGTCGCGCGGACGCGGCGCCGGCCCGACTCCGGTACCTGGTACGGCCGGGGCGGGTTAACCACAAGGAGAGAGAAATGCCCAAGCCCACCAAGGGTGCACGTCTTGGCGGCAGCCCGGCGCACGAGCGGCTGATCCTGGCCAACCTGGCCACCGATCTGTTCCGCCACGGCAAGATCCGCACGACGGTCGCCAAGGCCAAGCGCCTGCGCCCGGTGGCGGAGCGCCTGATCACCAAGGCGAAGAAGGGCGACATCCACAACCGTCGCCAGGTCCTGACCGTCGTCAAGGACAAGGGCGTCGTGCACCACCTCTTCACCGAGATCGCGACGACGTTCGCCGAGCGTCCCGGTGGCTACACCCGGATCACCAAGGTCGGTCCGCGTAAGGGCGACAACGCCCCGATGGCGGTCATCGAGCTGGTGACCGAGCCGCTGAACGGCGTCACGACCCGCCGCACCGAGGCCCCGGCCGCCGCCGCGGCTCCGGCGCCCGCCGCGGAGGAGACCGAGGCTCCCAAGGCCGAGGAGAGCGAGGCCCCCGAGGCCGCCGCCGCTGAGGCTCCCGCCGCTGAGGAGGCCCCGGCCGCCGAGGCAGAGGCGAAGAAGGACGAGGCCTGATCTTTCAGGTCGGACGAGACGGGCCCGGACCCCCTGCGGGGTGCGGGCCCGTTTTCAGTTGAAGGAGGATCATCGTGGTACGGCTCCGCCTCGACCTCGCGTACGACGGGACCGACTTCTCCGGATGGGCCAGGCAGCCGGGACGCCGGACCGTCCAGGGCGAGATCGAGCAGGCGCTCGGCAGGATCCTGCGCCTCGGCGAGCCCGCGATGCTGACCGTGGCCGGCCGTACCGACGCCGGCGTGCACGCGCGCGGCCAGGTGGCCCACGTGGACGTGCCCGACGAGTCGCCGGCCGAGCTCGACGGCAACAGAGGGCCCCTGGACGTCCACGAGCGGCTCGCTGCGCTTGTCAGGCGCCTGGGTGGCATCCTGCCCCCGGATGTACGGGTTCATCGGGTCTGCGTGGCTCCTGAGGGCTTCGACGCGCGTTTCTCGGCGATGTTCCGGCGGTACGCGTACCGGGTGAGCGACCGGGCGGGCGGTGTCGACCCGCTGCGGCGGCGCGAGGTGGTCTGGCACAACAGGTCGCTGGACGTCGGCGCGCTCAACGCGGCGGCGGCGCGGCTGCTCGGGGAGCACGACTTCGCGGCGTTCTGCAAGAAGCGCGAGGGCGCCACCACGATCAGGGAGCTGCAGCGGCTGGACTGGACGCGCGAGCCCGACGGGGTGCTGGTGGCGACCGTCGTGGCGGACGCGTTCTGCCACTCGATGGTGCGGGCGCTGGTCGGCTCGCTGCTGGCGGCCGGTGACGGCAGCCGGCCTGTGGAGTGGCCCGGCCAGGTGCTGGCGCGGGCCGTACGGGACTCGGGGGTGCACGTCGCGCCCGCGCACGGGCTGTGCCTGGAGGAGGTGGGCTACCCGGCGGAGCCGGAGCTCGCCGCGCGGGCTCGGGCCACGCGGCGAGTGCGCACCGCCGCCCTCCAGCGGACGCCGTCAGCCCTTGGTGACGCGGCGCTCGAGGACGAGTGAGACCTGGTCCCGGAACGCCCCGCTGACCTTCGGCAGCGTCTTCTCCTTGGACTCCGGGGTGTGGCCGTCGGCGTAGGTGGCGTAGCTGAAGACGATGTAGCGGCCCCACACCAGGCCGGCCGCGTAGCCGCCGGCGATGTTCACGCGCTCGCCGCCCGAGCCGTCGGAGCCGGGAAGCGGGCGGAACCAGACGTTGCGTGAGAGGTTCTTGGACTGGTCGGCGATGATGGCCGCGTCCTTGTCGGGCAGGACCGCTATGCCCGTGGTGACCGCGTAGCGGCGCTTGCTGTCGACGTAGGTGGCTCTGAGCACGCGGCTGCACTTCTGCTCTTTCAGCGCGTCCGCGAACTCCCCTGTGGCGGCCTTGTCGCAGCTCGTCTCGACCGCCGCCTTGACCCTGGTGAACGTGGTGCCCGCCGCGGTGACCTTCTTCTTCGGGAACGCCTCCGAGAGCGACAGCTTCTGCGGGTCGGTCTGCTCGGAGTTGAGGATGGACGTGCCGTCGGGCGCGTCGGAGGGCGCGCTCGCGGCGGGCGCCTCGGAGCTGGGCTCGCCTGACGCGCTGGGCCGGGCGGCGGCCGTGGTGGGCCTGGGGGAGGTGACCGCCTGGTAGGCGAAGAAGCCGCCGGTCGCCACCCCCGCCAGGGCCAGCGCGCCCAGCGTGACGAGCAGGGCCCGCTTGCTCTTGCCGGGTGGGGCGGGCGGCGGGGGCGGGGTCTGGAACGGGGGCTGTTTGAACGCTCCAGGCGGGAACGCCGGGCTGCCGCCCTGGGGCCGGCTGAGCGGGGCGGTGGGCTTCTGTCCCCAGGTGTCCCTGGGGAACGGGAGATCGGGCAGCTTGGCCTCGGATGCTGGGACAGGGGGCCAGACGGGCACGTCGCCGGGCTCGGGCGTACGGGCCGACGGGCCGGCCGGATCGGACAGTGAGAGCGGCGGGGTGCCGCGTTCGGCGGGACTCGGGCCGAAGGAGGGGACCACCGGATCGGTGACGGCCTCCTCGGGTGGTGCGATCGGGGCCGGCAGGAAGCCGTCCGGTGGGGTGTCCTGGTCGGCGATGGACGCAGGCTGGGCCCTGACCACCTCCGCCTGCTGGGCGGCCTCCCTGCGGGCCGCCTCCGGGTCGAAGTAGTGGGCCGGGCGGGTGACGCCCTCCGGCTGGGTGGCGTTGGGGTCGAAGGGGGCGCCCGGCTCGTCGTTGTCGGGCTCGGCGACCAGCTCGCCCGTGGCGGCGGGCCAGGGCGGCATGGCGTGCGGGTCGCCGGGGGGCGCGGGCCACACCGGCATGCCGGCCGCGGCGGCGGTGAACGCCGGTGGCGGCTCCCACGACGGGCCGCCGGGCTCCGGCTCGTCCCAGGGGCGGATGGCGCGCACCTGCTCGGCTCGCATCTGCTCGCCCAGCGTGGGTCGCGACCGGCCGATGAGCGTCTGGTCGGGGTCCTCCGCCTCGGCGGCCGCGTGAGGCGGCCGCAGGCCGCCCGGCCGGGTGGGCTCGGACTCGTCTTCGAACCAGTCGTACGGCGCGGCGTCGTCGCCCGCCACCTCCCACGGCTGGACGCCGGGCGGCTCGTCGGGGCCGGGGGAGTCGGGCGGCCCCCCGAAGACGGGAACGGCGGGCCGCGTCCCGGGCTCGGGCGGCGGCCCTCCGAGGATGGGAACGGCGGGCCGCGTCCCGGGGTCGGGCGGCCCTCCGAGGATGGGGACGGAGGGCCGCGTCTCGGAGTCGGGCGGCTCCCGGAGGACGGGAACGGCGTCGCCCGCCTCGCCCGGCGGGGCGGGCGGCACGTCGTCGGCAGCGCCGTGCGACGCGTCGTCGGAGGAGCCGCGCACCTCCTCGTCGGCGGGGGCGAACGCCGGTGGTACGTCTCGCCCGCTGGTCTGGCCGAAGCTCGGCGGTGGCGTCGCTGGTGCGGCCGATCCGTCGGCTTCCCTGCGATCGTGCTCAGACCCGGGTTCCTGGCCACGCATAGGGCGAGCCTAGCGAGAGTAGCGAGATCGTTATGTCGGTATGAGCGTTCCCAGCGGGATCCGGCATCCCGTTTGGGGGCTTATCAAATAAGAAGCCGGATTCGCTACAGGGGGCTTCCGGTGACCGAACGGTGGTCCAGAGCCTTGAAGACCGTCGCCTTGGTGATGTCGCCGATGGCGGCGAAGATCTGCTTGGAGCCCTTCTTGTCCGGCTTCGTGCCGTCCTTGTTCTGGAACCAGACCATGATCGCGTAGTGGCCGTGCGTCCAGATCTTGGCGCCGCCCGCGCCCGAGCCGAGCTGCTTGGTGACACTGTCCTTGCCCGCCAGCGGCTTCACGTAGTTGGCCGTGCTGCCGGCCTTGGCCACCTTGGACGCCCACTTGCTGGTCTTGAGGTTGGCCACGCCGACCGTGCCGATGATCTTGCCGGCCTTGTCGCGGAAGCTGGCGCGTACGAGCTGGTTGCACTTGCCGGCCTTGAGCGCCTTCTTCAAGGCGTCGCCCAGGGCGCCGTCAGCGCACTTCTTGTCCTTGCTGGTGATCGTCATCTCGTACGACCGGCCCGAGACCGTGAACTTCTTCGTCTTGCCGAAGATCTCCTTGACCGTGATCGGGTCGGGGTCGGTGGAGCGTTCGGCCGCGAAGCCGTACTTGCCGGGCGGGGCCGTGGCGAGCGGCGGCGCGGTCATGCGGGTGTTGGCGGTTTGGGCCGTGACGGGCTTGTCGGCGTTCCACATCATCGCGAGGCCGCCGCCGAGTAGGCCGAGCACCGCCAGACCGCCGAGGGCGAACCACAGCGGGGCGCGCGAGCTCGGGCCCTCGTCGTACGGGCTCCAGCCGACCCTGCTCTGCGGCGCCCTGTCGGAGCTCTGGGGCGTGCTGTCGGACTTGCTCTCCTTGTCGGAGTCGTCGGCGGCGCGTTCCTTGCGGCCGCGGCGGCCGCGGCGCGGAGTGTCGTCGCCGTCGCCGGGAACATCCGGACCGTTCGGGCCGTCAGGGCCGCCGGGCCCTCCGGGACCACCAGGACCACCAAGCCCGCCGGGGCCGTCCGGTCCGCCGAAGAAGCCGGGCCCGCCGGAGCCGGGCCCACCAGGGCCGCCGGGTCCGTTCGGGCCACCGGGGCCGCCAGGACCGCCGGGCCCCCCAGGACCGTTCAGGCCGCCGGGGCCCCCAGGACCGCCGGGACCCCCAGGACCGCCGGGACCGCCAGGGCCGTTGGGGGGGCCGAAGAAGCCGGGCCCGCCGGGACCGCCAGGGCCGCCGGGACCATCGGGGCCGTCCGGACCGCCGGGACCGCTTGGAGCGCGGCGTCTGCCCGCAGGCTGGAAGACACTCCCCATGCCATAGGGGGCGCTGTTTTCACGTCCTTCGGGAAAAGCCATGCGGCGAGATTACCGTGATGCGCGTCATCGGGTTCCGAAGTCCTGGGTCCACCAAGGCCCGTCGGGGCCGGAAGCGACGCCCACTCCGATGGCCTTCAGGCCGCAGTCGAGGATGTTCTTGCGGTGGACGGGACTGTCGAGCCAGCCGCGTACCGCCTCGTCGGGGGTGCTGTAGCCGGCGCCGATGTTCTCGGCGGCGCCCCAGCGGTATCCCGCCCGCTCCATCCGGTCCCACGGCGACGAGCCGTCGGGGGAGGTGTGCGCGAGTTGCCCGCTCTGGGCCATCTCCAGCGAGTGCGTACGCGCGGAGCTGGAGAGACCGGCGTCCACCCGGAGCGCCGTGCAGCCGTGGCGGGATCTGGCGGAGTTGGTCAGCGAGACGACCTTCGCCGCCAGTCCGGGCATGATCTGCACGCCGCCGCTGCCGTCGCTGAGCATCGCCGGGTTGTCCTGGGTGTTGAAACCGGCGATCTGGCCGTCGGGCGTCCTGGTGGCCTTGGGGGTGGCCCGGTCGCGAGGCAGCGCCTTGGTCGTGATCTCCCTGGGGATCATCTCGACCTGCTGCTGCGCCTTCCTGGCCGTCGTCGGCGCGGGGTTGGCGGTGGCCGCCGCGGGCGGGGCGGTCTCGTTGAGGTAGACGTGGGGGGTCGGCTCGGCGTCGTCGGTGAGCCGGCCGAGCAGCACCCCCGTGAAGAGCACGGTCATGAGGCAGGCCAGCACCCCCAGGTGATTCCGGCGTCGAGCGCCCCGCTGGGTTGGCCGGGAGTGAGAGTTCTGCCACATACCGCCGCTAACGATAGGGATGTCTGGTCCTGGGAAAGAAGAGGTCCCAGGGAAACGAAACCGAACCGTTCTGCGTTCGGGTAGACTCGCCCAGGGCTACTGGTCGTTTTGACCTGCGCGCCTTTGGGCGAGTAGCTTAGGTTCGTTGTGTGCATAGGTCCCGCGTGACCAATGCGCGGCGCGTCCGGCGTCATCTCCCGTGATGAGGAGACGGAAGGTCCGGGCCGTCGTGTGCCCGCACCGACCGACCAAATGTAGCTGTCGCATCCGACAGCGCCGAAGACGCGAGCATAAAGAAGGCTACGACCGTGCGCACGTACTCACCGAAGCCCGCCGACGTCCAGCGTCAGTGGTACGTCATCGACGCGACCGATGTCGTGCTGGGCCGGCTGGCCAGCCACGTCGCGACCCTGCTCCGCGGCAAGCACAAGCCGATCTTCGCTCCCCACGTCGACACCGGTGACTTCGTCATCGTGATCAACGCGGACAAGATCGCGCTCAGTGGCAACAAGCTTGAGCAGAAGAAGGCTTACCGCCACTCGGGCTACCCGGGCGGTCTGCGTTCCGTCAGCTATGGCGAGCTCATGGAGAAGCGGCCGGACAAGGCCGTCGAGAAGGCCGTCAAGGGCATGCTTCCGAAGAACTCCCTCGGCCGGAAGATGGCGAAGAAGCTGAAGGTCTACGCGGGTTCGGAGCACCCGCACCAGGCCCAGCAGCCGGTGCCGTTCCAGATCACCCAGATCGCCCAGTAGTAGTTCGAAAGAGTTAGAGGAGAACCGTGGCTGAGCCCACCGGTGTCGAGACGGCCGTCGAGGCCGAGCTGGAGGAATTCTCCGGCGAGGACTTCCCGTCCGAGTACACCACCGAGTCCGCCGCCAGCGCCGACGCGCCCGTGCGCAAGCCCGTCACCACGGGCAACTCGTACGGCACCGGCCGCCGCAAGGAGGCGATCGCCCGCGTGCGCATCGTCCCCGGCACCGGCAAGTGGACGATCAACGGTCGTTCGCTGGACGTCTACTTCCCGAACAAGGTCCACCAGCAGATCGTCAACGAGCCCTTCGTGGTGCTCGGCGCCGAGGAGGCGTTCGACGTCATCGCGCGCATCGACGGCGGCGGCGTGACCGGCCAGGCCGGCGCGCTGCGCATGGGTCTGTCCCGCGCCCTGGCGATCCTGGACGTCGAGGTCAACCGGCCGCCGCTGAAGAAGGCCGGCTTCCTCACCCGTGACGCCCGCGCCACGGAGCGGAAGAAGTACGGCCTCAAGAAGGCCCGCAAGGCTCCGCAGTACAGCAAGCGCTAAATTGGCGCGCCTTTTCGGCACCGACGGGGTACGTGGGGTCGCCGGTCGCGACCTCACGGCGCAGCTCGCCATGGACCTTTCGGTCGCGGCGGCTCACGTCCTCGGCGATGCGGGCGCGTTCGCCGCTGCCGGCCGCAAGAGCAGGCCGGTGGCGGTCGTGGGCCGGGACCCCCGCGCCTCGGGAGAATTTCTCGAGGCCGCGGTGGTCGCCGGCCTCGCGGCGTCCGGTGTGGACGTGCTGCGCCTCGGCGTACTGCCCACCCCGGCCGTCGCCCACCTCACCGCCGCGCTCGGCGCCGACCTCGGCGTCATGCTGTCGGCCTCGCACAACCCGGCGCCGGACAACGGCATCAAGTTCCTGGCCCGCGGCGGCTTCAAGCTGTCCGACGCGGTCGAGGACGAGATCGAGCGGCGGCTGGGCGAGGACTGGAGCTTCCCCGTCGGCTCGGCCGTCGGCCGGGTGCGGGAAGCCTACGGTGAGGCCAACCGGTACGTCTCCCACCTGCTGACCACGATGAAGGCCGCGCTCGACGGGCTGAACATCGTGGTCGACTGCGCTCACGGCGCCGCCCACATGGTGGCCCCGGAGGCGCTGGTGCGGGCGGGCGCCAGGGTCGAGGCCATCGGCGCCAGGCCCGACGGCCTCAACATCAACGCCGGCCACGGCTCCACCCACCTGGACAAGCTCGCGCAGGTGGTCGTGTCGCGCGGGGCGGACCTGGGCGTGGCCTACGACGGCGACGCCGACCGCTGCCTGGCGATCGACCACACGGGCGAGATCGTCGACGGCGATCACATCATGGCCATCCTCGCCGCCGCCATGCACGGCGAGGGCCTGCTGGCCAAGGACACCGTGGTGGCGACCGTGATGTCCAACCTGGGTTTCAAGCTGGCCATGCGCGAGGCGGGCATCACCGTGGTGGAGACCGCGGTCGGCGACCGCTACGTGCTGGAGCGGATGAAGTCCGACGGCTACAACCTGGGCGGGGAGCAGTCGGGCCACGTCATCATGCTCGACCACGCCACCACCGGCGACGGCCTGCTCACCTCGCTCCACCTGCTGGGCGTGGTGGCCAAGTCGGGTGTGCCGCTGAAGGAGCTGGCCGCGGTGATGACGCCGCTGCCGCAGATCCTGATCAACGTCAAGGACGTGGACAAGGGCAAGGCCGCCGCCCCCGAGCTGCTGGCCGCCGTCGCCGAGGCGGAGGCCGAGCTGGGGGAGACGGGCCGCGTCCTGATCAGGCCGAGCGGCACCGAGCCGATGATCCGGGTCATGGTCGAGGCCGCGTCGGAGGAGCACGCCACCCAGGTGGCGGACCGGCTCGCCGGCGTGGTGCGCACGGCCTGCGTCTGAGCGACTGTTCGAACGGCCCGCGGGGTGATCCCGCGGGCCGTTCGTTCATTCGTCCCCGGTGAGCGAGAAGACCCGCAGCCGCTGCCCCGCCCAGAAGACGCCGACCACCGTGACGACGATCAGGGCCGGCGCGGCGAAGCTCAGGGCGACGTCCGCCTGCACGAAGGCCGAGTCGGAGATCTGCTTGGCTATCGTCTGGCCCCACTGCTGGATCGAGAACTTGCGGGCGCCCTGGATGAAGTTGCCCACCACGCTCTCCCAGACGAGGGCGTAGATGATGCCGATCGTGACCGCGTGCCGGGTGACGACGCCCAGCAGGAGGAAGACGGCGGCGTACGCGATGCCGGCCACCAGCGCTCCCAGGGCGAAGCCCGGGGCGATGCCGTCCTCGTTGCCGGCCAGGATCCAGGCCGCCACATAAGTGGGCACGGCGCCGAACAGGGCCATCAGCGAGGCCGCCACCAGGAACTTCGTCCGGATGATGACCGGGCGGGAGATCGGCTTGGACATCAGGTGGATGATCGTGCCGTCGTCGATCTCCGGGGCGATGACGCCCGTGCCGGCGATCAGGCCCAGCAGGGGGAGCATGGTGCTGATGGCGAACTGCTGCATCAGTTCCACGGCCGCGCCCTGGTCGCCTCCGCCGAGCACGCGGAAGAGCACGGCCAGCCCGATCAGGGCGAGCGGCAGCAGCAGGAGCAGGATGATCCGCCGCCGCCCGAGCAAAGCGCGGTAAGTGATACCAGCAACGACTGTGTTCATGGCCTCACTCCGTTCGGCGGCTCGGTCGCTGAAGTCCGTCGCGGATTCATCAGGTGCTCCTGGTGATGAGGTAGGAGAAGACGCTCTCCAGGTCCTCGTCCGCCGGGGAGACCTGGTGCAGGTGTACGCCCTCCGCCTGGGCAACCCGGGGCAGGAGCCAGGCGAAGCGGCGGAACTCGGCGGCCTGGACCTCCAGGCCGTCGGGACGGAGGGTGATGCCGCCCGTCGATTGGTCGCGGATGAGAGCGGCGGCGAGCTTCCTGTCGTCGCTCGAACGGATCACGAACAGGTGGGGCCGGTCGGTCATCAGGCGCCGGATCTCGCGGAAGTTGCCCGACGCCGCGTGCCGGCCCGCCACCAGGACCTCGATGTGCTGGGCGACCCGTTCGACCTCCTCCAGGATGTGGGAGCTGAACAGGATCGTCTTGCCCGCCGTGCCCATGGTGCGGATCAGGTCCATGAGGTGCAGGCGCTGGCGGGGGTCCATGCCGTTGAACGGCTCGTCGAGCAGGAGCACGGGCGGGTCGTGGACGAGCGCCGCGGCCACCTTGACGCGCTGGCGCATGCCCTTGGAGTACGTCTCCACGCGCCGGTCCTTGGGCTCCTCCATCTCGACCGTGGCCAGGGCCTTGCGGGCCGCCTCGACCGGGTCGCCCAGCCCGTGGAGGCGGGCGGCCGAGAGGACGAACTGCCACCCGGTGAGGAAGCCATAGACGCCCTCCCGTTCCGGGACTAGGCCGATATTTCGGTAAATATGGTGGTTCTTCCAGACCTGCTGGCCGTCCAGCGTCACCGAGCCGCCGGAGGGCGCCAGGAAGCCCGCCATCATGTGCAGGAGTGTGGACTTGCCCGCCCCGTTGGGGCCGAGCAGGCCCGTGACGCCGGGGCCGATCGTCATGGTGACGTCGTTGACCGCCACCACGTTGCCGTACCAGCGGGAAACCTGAGACAGCTCGATCTTCACCGCGAGGCCGCCTTCCTGTAACGCAGCGCGAGGGCGCCCAGGGCGAGCGCCACCAGCACCACGAGGAGCGCGGCCGAGGCGGGGCCGCTCGGGTAGTCCCCGTCGGGGATGTGCGGCGGGGTGCCGAACAGCCAGGACTGTACGGAGTCCACCAGCCAGAACGGGTTGGCCAGCCAGGCCCAGGAGGCCGCGGCCTCGTGGCCCGAGGCGGACAGGGACGCGTACATCAACGGCACCGACGCCGACGACAGCAGGTAGACGGCGATCACGGAGGCCACCCCGAGCCCGCGCCGCGGCGTGAACGAGGCCAGCGCCAGCCCGAACGACGACAGCAGCACGGCCAGCACCAGCGCCATGAGGACGGAGCCGAGGTACTCGCCGGTGGCCGGCGGCCCGGGCATGTCCACCACCAGCTCGCCGGCGTAGATCAACGTCAGGGGCGCCGCCACCAGCAGGAAGAGCGCCGCGGTCATCGCTGTGACCTTGGCGCCCACGTACTCGGCGACCGAGACGGGACGCGACAGGTAGAGCGGCAGCACGCGGTAGCGCAGGTCGGGCGCGACCGCGGTGGGCGCCTGCGCGGCCAGGAAGACCGCGACGACGGCCTGCATGATGACGGCGAAGCCGCTGTGGGGGAGGATGCGCTGCTTGGCCAGGGCCATCGTCGCGACGGCCACGATGGCCGGCAGGAGCATGATGACGAAGAGGGAGAACGGCATGATCTTGCTGCGGGCCGTGCGCCCGAGGCCGAAGATGCCGCGCAGGCTGTGGACGGTCAGCGCCCGGGTCGCGTAGGCGCGGCCGAGCCGGGGCCCGTCGTAGTGGCGGTAGCCGATGTCGTAGATCTCAGACACCCGCCACCTCCTCCCTGAAGACGTCCTCGATGCGGTGACGTCCCTGTTCGAGGCGGATGAGGCAGAGGTCCAGCTCGACGGCGGCGTCCCGGATCGCGTCGTACGTCTCGGGCCCGAGGACCTTGACCACCAGCAGGCGGCCCTGCTGCGAGACCGTCTGGCCGGCCTCGGTCAGCCGGGCGGCCAGCGGCTCCAGCCCCTCCTCGACCTCGACCGTGACGGTCTGCGTGGCCTGGGTGAACTCGCCGATCGCGGACGAGCGCAGCAGCCGCCCGGAGTCGATGACGATCACGTGGTCGCAGATGCGCTCCAGCTCGCCCAGCAGGTGGGAGGTGACCAGCACGCTGATGCCGAACTCGGTGCCGATGCGCCTGATCAGCGTCAGCATCTCGTCGCGGCCGCGCGGGTCGAGGCCGTTGGTGGGCTCGTCCAGGAAGATCAGCTTGGGGTCGTGCACGAGGGCCTGGGCCAGCTTGACGCGCTGCTTCATGCCCGTGGAGTAGCCTCCGACGGCACGGTAGCGCTCTTCGGCCAGGCCCACGTGGCGCAGCACGTCGGCGGCGCGCTCGCGGGCGGCGGTGCGCGGCAGGCCGGACATCTGTGCGAGGTGGACGACCAGCTCGGTGGCGGAGACGTCGGGCGGGAGGCATTCGTGCTCGGGCATGTAACCGACGAGCCGGCGGATCTCGGCGCCCTGCGCGGTCACGTCCAGATCGAGCACCTTGGCCGCGCCGCCGGTGGGCGGCAGCAGGCCGAGCAGGATCTTGATCAGCGTCGACTTGCCCGCGCCGTTCGCCCCCACCAGACCGGTGACGCCGGGCCCCACGGTGACCGTGAGCTGGTCGACCGCGGTGACGGTGGGGAAGCGTTTGGTCAGCCCCTCGGTGGCGAGGATGTGCATGTGCCCGACCGTACCCGGCGGGCCGGGGCCGCCGCCTCGTTCAGACGGATGAACGCCGTCCTACTTGAGGCCAGAATTTCCGCTGGACCAGCAGCGTGGCCGTGCCCGCGATGATCATGCCGAGGATGTTGACCGCGAGCTGCGAGACCGAGCCGGAGACCTCCTTCCAGTCGCCCAGCGCCAGCGCGACGGCCACGTAGCCGGCCGCGGGCACGGTGGTGACCGAGATGAAGACGCCGACCAGGGCCGACGACTTGCCCGCCGTGACCGACAGCACCCCGGCCGCGCCCGCGAGCAGCGCCACGATGAACGACCACCGGTCCGGCTTGACGATGAACTGGACCTCCTCGTTCCGGATGAGATGGCCGGCGTCGATCCAGCCGAGCCAGTTCGAGACGAGCGCGCAGGCGAAGGTGATCGCGATCGCCACCGCGAACCCGACGACCAGCGTCTTCAGCGACGCGATGATTAGGTGCCACCTGCCGCGCAGCAGGCCGAAGCAGATGGCCGCGATCGCGCCGAACTCCGGCCCGAGCACCATCGCGCCGACGATCAGGATGGGGGAGTTCTGCAGGATGCCGATGCCCGCGAGCTGCGTGGCGATGGCCAGGAAGGCCAGGTACGCCCACGTCATGCGGGAGTCGGCGTGCACCCTGTGCGCGAGCTCCTCCCACACCACGGCGTCGTCGGGCTCGCCGGGCGCCTCCTCGACCGCGTCGGTCGCGACCCTGGACAGCGACAGATCCACCTGCTCGATGGCGATGGAGCCCTCGGTCTCCAGCCACTTGAGCTTGTTCAGCACCTCGTTGGCCGACTCGCGCGCCGCGTCGCAGAGGATCACGTCGCCCGCCGGCTCGCGGGCCGCGCCCGGCAGGACGACGATGTTGGTGACGCCCGGGCAGTCCTCCAACACCGCCGTCGCCTCGTCGGTCCGCGCGGCCGGGCTGATCAGTCGCAGATGTAGCACAGAGGCCATTGTCGTCTATTGGACGTTGATGGCGTTTTGACATATGTGCATGAGGCTGACGCGCATGATCCGATACCGATGTCACGACCATGGTGAGGAGTGCTGGTTCGCCGCGGTGGACGACCAGGAGTGCGGGGGCAGGTTCGCCCGTTACCTGTTCGAGGAGGTGTTCAGGTCTGGCGGAGCCGTACCCGCCGTACCGAGTGGTCGGCGCCCTTCTTGAGCACGAGGTCGGCGCGGCCCCTCGTGGGGGCGATGTTCTCGACGAGGTTGCGCTCGTTGATGTCGCGCCAGACGTTGACCGCGAAGGTCGTGGCCTCGTCGTACGAGAGCTCCGCGATGTGGCGGAAGTATGACTTCGGGTCCTCGAAGGCGGTGCGGCGGAGTTTGTGGAAGCGGTCGACGTACCAGGTGCGGATGTCCTCGACCTTGGCGTCCACGTAGATGGAGAAGTCGAAGTAGTCGTTGACGGCGAGGGACGTGGGCGGGGCCGGCTGGAGGACGTTGAGCCCCTCAATGATCAAGATATCCGGACTTTTCACGACTTGGCGTGCGTCGGGGACGATGTCGTACTCCAGATGGCTGTAGATCGGCGCGCGCACCTCCGCCGCCCCGGCCTTCACCTCCGCCACGAACCTGACCAGCGCCCTGCGGTCATAGCTCTCCGGGAAGCCCTTGCGGTGCATGATCCCCTTGGCCTCCAGCACCGCGTTCGGGTAGAGGAAGCTGTCGGTGGTGATCAGCTCCACGTGCGGGTGCTCGGGCCAGCGGGCCAGCAGGGTGTGCAGGAGCCGCGCCGTCGTCGACTTGCCGACCGCGACGCTGCCCGCGATGCCCAGGATGTACGGGACGCGCTGCTCGGGATGCCCCAGGAACGCGCTCAGCACGCTGCTGCGCTCTTTGGACCCGGTGAAGTGCAGGTTCAGCAGCCGGGTCAGGGGGAGGTAGATGTCGGTGACTTCAGTGAGATCGATGGGGTCGTCGACGCCGCGAAGCTCTTCCAGCTCGTCTGCGGTGAGAGTCAAGGGCGTGTTCTTGCGGAGCTCGCTCCACTGCTCCCTGCTCAGTTCCACGTAGCCGTTGTTCACCTAGGCAGCGTAGCGATGAGCGGCAAACCGGATCATGGCCGGGTGCGCGCAGCGAGATCCACAGGCTGTGGACAAAGACGTGGGATTACCGAGACTCAGTTCGGGGAATGAAGATCCGTCTTGCCGAACCACGCGTATGAACATGTGTCGGCGGCTACTGTGCAGGGCTGGGAGGTCTCATGGACCGTCGTCGCTTCATCACGAACGTGATCGCCGTCGCGGGTCCCTTCGCCGGGGTCGCGTGCGCGGGAGCGCAAGGAGGCGCGAAGCCCGCGCAGGGGGGTTACGGGCGGCTGAGGCCCGTGCCCGACCTGCGTGACGGGAAGGTGCGGCTGCACCTGCCCGAGGGGTTCAAATATCGCTCGTTCAGCGCCGCCGGCGAGAAGTTCAGCGACGGGTCGGCCGTGCCGGGCAGGCACGACGGCATGGCGGCGTTCTCCGGCCCCAAGGACAGCGCGATCCTGATCCGCAACCACGAGGTCAACGGCCCCGTCGGCGCGTTCGGCGACAAGGCCAAGGCGTACGACCCGATGGCCGGGGGCGGCACCTCCACGCTGCGCGTCACGCGCTACGGAGAGGTGATCCAGGCCGCCCCCTCGCTCAACGGCACCATGATGAACTGCTCGGGTGGCCCCATGGCATGGCGGGCCTGGGTGAGCTGCGAGGAGACGGTCAACGGCCCCGACGTGGCCGACGACTTCTCCGGCGGCGACAACTCCAAGCTCACGCGCAAGCACGGCTACATCTTCGAGGTGCCGGTCAACCGCGCCGCCACCGCCAGGCCGATCAAGTCGGCCGGCCGGTTCCCGCACGAGTCGGTGGCGTTCGACCCCTCGACGGGCGCGCTCTACATGACCGAGGACAACTTCTCCTTCCCCTCAGGCTTCTACCGGTACCTGCCGCCGAAGCACCCCGTCCAGGCCGGACGGCTGCTCGACGGCGGGCGGCTGCAGATGCTGGCCGTCAAGGGCGCCAAGCGCAAGGACCTGTCCGTGGGGCAGCAGCCCGGGGCCGCGTACCAGACCGTCTGGATGGACATCGAGGACCCCGACCCGACCTTCACCGGCAGGCCCGCCTACGACGACGCCGTCCAGGCCGTGGGCACGCAGGGGCGCGAGGCGGGCGCCGCCGTCTTCTCCCGGCTGGAGGGGGCCGTCTTCCACCAGGGGGTCGTGTACTTCGTCTCCACCCAGGGAGGGGCCACCGCGCCCGGCGACACGCCGCCCTCCGGGTTCGGCAAGGGGCGGGGGCAGGTGTGGGCGTACGAGACGTGGAGCGGGCGGCTCAGGCTCGCCTACGAGTCGCCGCGCTCGTCGGTGCTCGACCTGCCCGACAACGTGACGGCCAGCCGGCGCGGCACGCTCGTGCTGTGCGAGGACGGCGACGGCGACAACTACCTGCGCGGGCTCACGAAATCGGGGGAGGTCTTCGATTTCTGCCGCCTGGAGCCGATCCCCGACGACGCCGGGGCGGAGTTCGCGGGCTCGACGTTCGGGCCCGGCGGCCACACCCTGTACGTCAACGTCCAGGCGAAACAGGGCAGGTCATTCGCTATCTGGGGTCCGTGGGAGCGCGGGCTGTTCTGAGTACGCTGGGGTGATGATCCTTGGCATCGGCGTTGACGTCGTGGACATCGACCGCTTCGAGGCGGCGCTGGAGCGCACGCCTCAGCTCAAGGAGCGGCTGTTCACCGAGACCGAGATAGAGCTGCCGGTGCGGTCGCTGGCCGCCAGGTTCGCCGCCAAGGAGGCGGTGGCCAAGGCGCTCGGCGCGCCCAGGGGGCTGGCCCACCTGGAGGCCGAGGTGCGCCGCGACGAGCGCGGCAAGCCCGAGCTGCGGATCACCGGCAAGGCCGCGGAGGTCGCCTACGACCTCGGGGTCAAGCGCTGGCACGTCTCGCTCAGCCATGACGCGGGCGTGGCCGTGGCCTATGTGATCGCGGAGGGATAGCTTCTGAGGTCATGAACGCGAGGGAGTGCCGTCGCCTGGAGGAGTGGCGGGAGCGAAGCGACCAGAGCGGGGGAAGGCGGCGGCGTATGGCGACCGAGCGCGCCTCACGGAGTGAGGCTATGAACACCGCGAGGGAGTGCCGTCGCCTGGAGGAGTGGCGGGAGCGAAGCGACCAGAGCGGGGGAAGGCGGCGGCGTATGGCGACCGAGCGCGCCTCACGGAGTGAGGCCATGAACACCGCGAGGGAGTGCCGGCGGCATATGGCGACCGAGCAGCCGAACGAAGTGAGGCCATGAACACTGCCTACACCGCAGACCAGATCCGGGGTGCCGAGCACGAGCTGATGGCGCGGCTGCCCGAGGGCACGCTCATGCAGCGGGCCGCCACCGGGCTCGCCGCCGTCTGCGCCGACCTGCTGGGCAGGGTCTACGGCAGGCGCGTCGTGCTCCTCGTCGGCAGCGGCGACAACGGCGGGGACGCGCTCTACGCGGGCGAGCGGCTGGCCAGGCGCGGGGCGTGGGTGGGCGCCGTCCTGGCCGGGTCCAAGACGCACGAGGCCGGGCTCGCCGCCCTCAGGCAGGCAGGCGGGCGGGTCGTCGAGCGTGACGTCCTGGAGCGCGCGGACCTGATCATCGACGGGCTCGTCGGGATCGGGGCCTCAGGGGCGCTGCGGGAGCCGTACCGGGCGCTCGTCGAGGAGGCCAACGCGGCCCGCGGGCCGGTCGTCGCGGTGGACGTGCCGAGCGGCGTGGACGCGAGCAGCGGCCGGGTGGAGGGCGCGGCGGTGCGGGCCCGGGTGACCGTGACCATGGGGGCGTACAAGACGGGCCTGCTCGTCGATCCCGGCGCCGGGCACGCGGGCAGGGTCGAGCTGGTGGACATCGGGCTCGGGGCCTACCTGCCCGATCCCGACGTCGCGGCGCTGAGCGGCGGCGACGTGGACCTCCTGCTGCCGCGGCCGGGCAACGAGTCCGACAAGTACCGCAGGGGCGTGCTGGGCGTCGCCGCGGGGAGCGACCTGTTCACCGGCGCCGCCGTGCTGGCCGTGGGCGGCGCGTTGCGGGCGGGGGCCGGCATGGTGCGGTACGCGGGCCCCGGCGCGCCGGTCGCGCAGGTGCGCGCGCACTGGCCGGAGGCCGTGGTCACCGAGCTGGACCGGCCCTCCATCGAGGACGTGGGCCGGGTGCAGGCGTGGGTGCTCGGGCCGGGTCTGGGCACCGGCGAGTGGGCACACGAGGTGGCCGCCCAGGTGCTGGCGTCCAACGTGCCCGTGCTGATCGACGCCGACGCGCTGACGCTGGTGGCCCGGGACCGCGGGCTGCTGCGGCGGCAGGCGCCCGTCCTGATCACGCCGCACGCCGGAGAGCTGGCGCGGCTCATCCGCGCCGACCGGGATGCCATCGAGGCCGCCCGGCTGGAGCACGTCCGCCGGGCCTCGGCCGAGCTGGGCGTGACCGTGCTGCTCAAGGGCTCCACGACGGTGGTGGCCGAGGAGTCGCGGCCGGTCAGGGTGAACGTCACGGGCACGTCCTGGCTGGCCACCGGGGGGACCGGCGACGTGCTGGCGGGGATCGCCGGGGCGCTGCTCGCCCAGGGGCTGAGCTGCTACGACGCGGCGTCCTGCGGGGCGTTCCTGCACGGGCTCGCCGGGCGGCGGGCCGCCGACGGCGCGCCTCTGACCGCGGCCGACGTGGCCGCGGCGGTGCCGGCGACCATCCGCGCGGTGACCGGCGAGGGCCGCTCGTCGTAGGGGCGGCGGGTCGTCGGGCGGGGGCGGAAATCGCGCTCGACCACCCGCGTGAGCTGCCACACTGGAAGGATGTACTCCTCGATGGCCACACCGGCGCAGGCGCGGGTCGATCTGGCCGCGATCAGGCACAACGTGGCCCTGCTCAAGGAGCGGGCCGGCGGCGCGGAGCTGATGGGCGCCGTCAAGGCCGACGCGTACGGGCACGGCCTGGTGCCGGCGTCCGAGGCCGTGATCGAGGGAGGGGCCAGCCGGCTGGGCACGGCGTTCGTCCGGGAGGCGCTCGAGCTGCGCGCGGGCGGGGTGACCGCGCCGATCCTGTCGTGGCTCATCACCCCGGGCGAGCCCCTGGACGAGGCCCTCGACCAGGACATCGAGCTGTCGGCCTCCGACGCCGGGCTGCTCGGCGAGATCGAGGCCGCCGCCCGCCGCACGGGGCGCACGGCCAGGCTGCACCTGGAGGCCGACACCGGCATGAGCAGGGGCGGCTCGCCGCTGGCCGCCTGGCAGGGGCTGCTCGACGGGGCGCTGAAGCTCCAGGCCGAGGGCGTCGTCGAGATCGTCGGGCTCTGGTCCCACTTCGCCTGCGCCGACATCCCCGGCCACCCGTCGATCGAGCAGCAGCAGGAGGCGTACAGGACGGCGCTGGAGCTGGCCGAGCGGGCCGGCGCGGCAGGCTCCCACGTGATCAGGCACCTCGCCAACTCCGCGGCCACCGTGACGCTCCCTGAGGCCCGCTACGACCTGGTCAGGCCCGGCATCGCGATGTACGGCCTCAGCCCCGTCCCCGAGCTGGGCGACTTCGGGCTCAGGCCGGCGATGACGCTCGTGGCGCAGGCCGGGCTGGTCAAGCGGGTTCCGGAGGGCTCGGGCGTGTCATACGCTCACCTGTACGTCACCGACCGCGAGACCACGCTCGGTCTCGTGCCGCTCGGATACGCCGACGGGATCCTCAGGCACGCGACGGGGCGGGCCGAGGTGCTGGCCGGCGGGCGGCGCAGGCTGATCGCGGGCCGGGTGTGCATGGACCAGTTCATGATCGACATGGGCGACGACCCCCTGTCGGCGGGCGACGAGGTCGTGCTGTTCGGGCCCGGTGACGGGGGCGAGCCGACCGTTCAGGAGTGGGCGGATAATCTCGGCACGATCACGCATGAGATCGTGACCAGGATCGGGTCGCGCGTGCCGCGGGTCTACGAGCACAGGCGCTCGGAGTGACGACGGGCACTTCGCGTCGGGCATGAGCGGAGAAGGATCGGGGAGATGACGACGACAACACGGCGCAGGGTAGGCATCGCCGGCGCGCTCGTCGGTGCGGCTTCCGCCGGCGTCGCGGCGGCGGCGCTGGCCAAGCGGTACGCGGTCGGCCGGATCAGGTTGCGCCCCGACGCCGAGGCCAGCGAGCCGTTCGGCGAGCTGCGGGGCAGGGAGCGCACGCTCATCACCTCGGACGGGAAAGCGTTGCACGTCGAGATCGACGGGCCCGAAGACGCCGAGCTGACCGTTGTCTTCTGCCACGGCTACTGCCTCAACCTGGAGTCCTGGCACTACCAGCGCAAGGACCTGCGCGAAAACTACCGCATGGTGCTGTGGGACCAGCGCTCGCACGGGCGTTCGCAGCGCGCGGGCTCCGACGACAGCACGATCGACCGGCTGGGCGCCGACCTCGCCGAGGTGATCGAGCGGTTCGTGCCGGGCCCGTGCGTGCTGGTCGGCCACTCCATGGGCGGCATGACGATCATGGCGCTGGCCGACAGCCACCCCGAGCTCTTCGCCGACAAGATCCGCGGCGTGGCGCTCATCGCGACCTCGGCGGGCAAGCTGGCCGAGCTCACGCTGGGGCTGCCCGCGATGGTGTCCAAGGTGGTGCACAAGATCGCCCCGTCCACGGTCTCGATCCTGGGCAAGGGCGGCGCCCTGGTCGACCGCACCCGCAGCGCGGGCAGCGACATCGCGTTCCTGATGACCCGCTACATGGGCTTCGGCGACTCCAAGAACGTCAGCCCGACCGTGGTCGACTTCGCCGAGTCGATGATCAGGGCCACACCGACCGAGGTGGTGGCCGACTTCTACCCGGCGCTGATGAACCACGACAAGCTCTCCGCGCTCGACGTCCTCGACCCGGTGCCCACCGCGATCATGGTGGGTGAGCGCGACTGGCTCACCCCGCCCGAGCACAGCAAGGCCATCGCCGCCGCGCTGCCCAAGGCGCAGCTCACCGAGGTGCCCGACACGTCCCACCTCATCCAGCTGGAGCGGCCGGGCGCCGTCAACGACGCGCTGCGCGACCTGATCAAGAGGGTGGAGATGCAGTGAGGCTCGCGACCGCCGAGGACATGCGCGCGTACGGCGCCCGCCTGGCCGGGCTGCTGCACGCCGGAGACCTGCTCGTCCTGTCGGGCGCGCTCGGCGCCGGCAAGACCACGCTCGTGCAGGGCATCGCCGAAGGGCTCAAAGTACGCGGCCCGATCACCTCGCCCACGTTCGTGATCGCCCGGGTGCATCCCTCGCTGCGCCAGGGGCCGCCGCTCGTGCACGTGGACGCCTACCGGCTCGGCGGCGACCTGGAGGTCGACGACCTCGACCTGGACGCCTCGCTGGAAGACTCCGTCACCGTCGTGGAGTGGGGCGAGGGGTTGGTCGAGGGGCTGGCCGACGACCGGCTGGAGATCCACATCGACCGCGAGGCGGGCGAGGAGGCCCGCATTGTCACCCTGCGCGGAGTGGGTCCGAGATGGGCCGACACGCCGTCTGAGCCGCTGGAAGGCTAAAACAGCCGTCAATTTTCGGCAATACTGGCACCCTTGACGTACCAGGCCAAAGACATAAATCATGATCGTTGGTCAGGGATTGGCCCAGATTTTCTGGGTATCAGGAGGGGCGACATCCATATTTCTGATGGATGCTGGGTGGTACGACGGCGGAGTGGGGTGCGGCCGGTGCTCAGGGTCAGGCGAGTCGCGTATGCGGGTGCCATCGTGATGGTCGGTCTGACCGGCTGCACGGCCTCCGCCGAGACAAATCCAACAGGCACAGCCACGCCCACCCCCACAGCCAGCGGCACCGCCGCTCCGAGCGCCACCGCCCCGAGCGCCACCGCCACGGGCAGCCCGCGGCCCACGACCACCAGGCAGACCATCTCGGTCCAGCTCAACCCCGACCGCGTCACCGCGGGCGAGACCTCCAAGGTGTGGATCCTGGCCAACTGCCCCGTGCCGACCGGCGGCCCGGCGCACACCGGCACCGGGACCTCGCGCGCATTCGTGAACGGGGTCGTGCTCAACCCCGTTGCCGGGGCCACGGCGACCCCCACCGCGACCGCCACGCCCGCCAACGGCTCGCCCTGGGTGCGTGGCGAGGCGCAGGTCTCGGGAACGGTCCGACGCGGCTCCTACCGGGTCGACGTCAAGTGCGACGGCACCAACGACCTGGGCCGGGCCACCCTCAGGGTCGCCGCGGCCGAGGCCGTGCCCTCCACCGTGCCGAGCAAGGCGCCCAAGGCCGGCGGCGGCGGCACGTACGGGATGGACGCGAGCGACGACTCCTCGATCCCGATCGGTCCCGCGGGTGTGCTGGTCGGCCTCGCCCTGGTCGCGGGCATCGGCTTCGCGGTCAAGCGCCGCAAGGCGTAGCGATGGCCCGCCCTGGACGGGTGGTGCTCGCCGGCGCCGCCACGGGCCTGCTGCTGGTCGCGTTCGGCAAGGGCATGCAGACCGGCTCCACGCCCACCGCGTCGATCGTGCCCGAGAGCATCGACATCCCCTCGATCGACGTCGACGCGCCGCTCATGAAGCTCGGGTTGTCCAAGGACGGCGAGGTCGAGCTGCCCCCGTACGAGAAGCCGAAGGTCGCCGGCTGGTACTCCGGCAGCGCCGTGCCCGGCGAGAAGGGCGCCTCGGTGATCATCGGCCACGTCGACACCAAGACGGCCCCCGCCGTGTTCTACAAGCTCAGGCAGTTACGCAAGGGCGAGACCGTCAAGGTCGAGCGCAGCGACGGCAAGGTCGTGAGCTTCAAGGTCGACCACATCGAGCAGGTGCACAAGGACAGCTTCCCCACCAGGCGCGTGTACCTGGAGGACGGCCTCAAGCTGGTCACCTGCGGCGGCAAGTTCGACTACGCCAAGGGCGAATACCTGGACAACATCATCGTGTACGCCTCACGCGCCTGAAAAACGGTTTGCGGTCCCCTTCCCCTCGTCCAGGATCATGGAGGGGTGACTGTGAACACCAGCCCGCCCGCGTCCGGCGTACGCCTGCCCTGGGGCGATGTGCACCCGCAGGTGCGCGCGGAGGTCGAGGACTTCCTCGGGGCGCGCGTCACCGAGGCGGTCACCCAGCCCGGCGGCTTCTCCCCGGCGGCCGCGGCCCGCCTGCGCGCGGAGAACGGCAGGCGCGCCTTCGTCAAGGCCGTCGGCCCCGAGCCGAATGCCGAGAGCGTCCGCATCTACCGCGCCGAGCTGGAGATCGCCGCCGCGCTGCCGGACTCCGTGCCCGCGCCCAGGCTGCTGACCGGCTTCGAACTGGAGGGCTGGGTCGCGCTGGTCTTCGAGGACGTCGAGGGCGAGCATCCCGAGCTGCCGTGGCGGCGCGACCAGCTCGACCGGGTGCTCGACGCCGTCAGGCGGATGTCGGCCGAGCTCACCCCCGCCCCGATCGCCGCGCCGCCCGTGGCCGAGGCCCTCGACTCGTCGTTCCGCGGCTGGCGCCGCCTACTGGAGGAGGACACCGACGGGCTCGACCCGTGGGCGCTGCGTCACCTCGGCGAGCTGGCCGAGCTCGAGTCCGGCTGGGCCGAGGGGGCGGCGGGCGGCACCCTGCTCCACGGGGACCTACGGGCCGACAACGTCTTGCTCAGCGGCGAGCGCGTCTACGTCGTGGACTGGCCGTGGGCCTGCGTGGGCGCGCCCTGGATCGATCTGGTGGCCATGCTGCCCTCGGTCGGCATGCAGGGCGGCCCCATGCCGCACGAGCTGTTCACCGATCCCGACCCCGCGGTGACCGCGTTCGTCGCCGGGCTCTGCGGCTACTTCGTCCGCCACGGCCGTCTGCCGGACCCGCCGGGACTGCCCACGGTCAGAGCGTTCCAGCGGGCGCAAGGGGTGGTCGCGCTCGACTGGCTCAAGCGTCGTACGGGCTGGTCTTGACTTTTGGAGGCGGCGGGCCGCGCGGCGGGTAGGCTAGACAGCCGTGCTGGTCCTGGCCTTTGATACCGCGACACCCGCCGTCACCGCCGCGCTCCACGACGGTGGGCGGGTGCTCGCCGAACACACGACGATCGACGCCCGGCGTCACGGCGAGCTGCTCGTTCCCACCATCGAACACGTGCTGGACGAGGCGGGCGCGGCGTTGCGCGACGTGACCGCCATCGTGGCGGGCAGCGGCCCCGGCCCCTACACCGGGCTGCGCGTCGGGCTGATGACCGCCCAGGGGCTCGCCACCACGCTGGGCGTCCCCGCGTACGGCATCTGCACGCTCGACGCCGTCGCCTACGGCAGCGGGCTCGCCGAGCCGTTCCTGGTGGCCACCGACGCGCGCCGCAAAGAGGTGTTCTGGGCGCGCTACGCCGACATGCGCACCAGACTCGACGGCCCCTTCGTCGACCGGCCCGCCGACGTGCCCGTGGACGGGCTGCCGGTGGTGGGCGCAGGCGCCGGCCTCTACGCCGAGATCCTCGGCGAGAGCGACGCGCCCCCATACCCCTACGCCGGGGCCCTGGCCGCGCTGGCGGCCGAGCGGCTCGCCGAGGGCACGCCGCTCGACCCGCCCCGCCCGATCTACCTGCGCAGACCCGACGCCGCCGTGCCCGGGGCGCCCAAGCGGGTGACGGCGTGAAGCTCAGGCCGATGACCGAGGCCGACCTGCCGGCGGTCATGTCGATCGAGCGGACCACGTTCCCGCTCGACGCGTGGAGCGAGGGCATGATGCGCGGCGAGCTGGCCGACATGCCGCGCTCGCGCCACTACGTGGTGGCCCTCGTGGACGACGAGATCATCGGCTACGCCGGGCTCGCCGCCGCGGTCGACCAGGCCGACGTGCAGACCATCGCGGTGCTGGAGAAGCACCAGGGCACCGGCGTCGGCGGCGCCCTGCTGACCGAGCTGCTGGCCGAGGCGGGCCGCCGGGGAGCGCGGGAGATCTTCCTCGAAGTACGCGCCGACAACCCGCGCGCGCAGGCCGTCTACCGGCATTACGGGTTCGAGGAGATCGGCACCCGCCGCCGCTACTACGACGACGGCACCGACGCGATCATGATGAGAAGGAATCTTGATGACTGACGAACCACTGGTCCTGGGCATCGAGACCTCCTGCGACGAGACCGGCATCGGCATCGTCAGGGGCCACACCCTGCTGGCCAACACGATCGCCTCCAGCATGGACGAGCACGCCCGCTACGGCGGCGTGGTGCCCGAGGTGGCCTCGCGCGCCCACCTGGAGGCCATGACGCCGACCGTGGAGGCCGCGCTGGCCGAGGCAGGCCTGAAGTTCTCCGACATCGACGCCATCGCCGTCACCGCCGGCCCCGGGCTGGCGGGGGCGCTGCTGGTGGGCGTGGCCGCCGCCAAGTCGTACGCGCTCGGCCTCGGCGTGCCCCTCTACGGCGTCAACCACCTGGCCGCCCACGTGGCCGTCGACCAGCTCGAACACGGGCCGCTGCCCAAGCCGTGCATCGCCCTGCTCGTGTCGGGCGGCCACTCGTCCCTGCTGCTCGTGCCCGACGTGGCCTCGGACGTGATCTCGCTCGGCTCGACGGTCGACGACGCGGCCGGCGAGGCGTTCGACAAGGTCGCGCGGGTGCTGGGGCTGCCGTTCCCCGGCGGGCCGCACATCGACCGGGCCGCGCGCGACGGCTCGGGCGCGGCGATCACGTTCCCGCGCGGCAAGATCGACGACGGGACGCTCGACTTCTCCTTCTCCGGGCTCAAGACGGCCGTGGCGCGCTGGGTCGAGGCCCGCGAGGCGTCCGGGCAGTCGATCCACGTGCCCGACGTGGCGGCCTCGTTCCAGGAGGCCGTGGTCGACGTGCTGACCCGCAAGGCGCTGCAGGCATGCCGGAAGTACGACGTGCACGACCTGCTGATCGGGGGCGGTGTGGCGGCCAACTCGCGGCTGCGCGCGCTGGCCCAGGAGCGCTGTGACGCGGCCGGCGTACGGCTGCGGGTGCCCCGACCCGGTCTGTGCACCGACAACGGC
The DNA here is from genome assembly GCF_043496855.1 of Nonomuraea sp. JJY05. NCBI lineage: Bacteria > Bacillati > Actinomycetota > Actinomycetes > Streptosporangiales > Streptosporangiaceae > Nonomuraea > Nonomuraea sp. JJY05. The sequence continues at coordinate 337,962 of NZ_JBIEIS010000007.1, read as the reverse complement.
GCGATGGTCGCCGCCCTGGGCTCCAACCTGGTCGCGGCCGGGATCACGCCGTCGACGCTGGAGATCCCCGCCGACTCCTCGCTGCCGATCACGACCGTTCACGTGTGAGTGTCGCTCCTGGGGCCGTGCCTTCGACGGCACGGCCCCAGGCGGCGCTCACCGCGTCCCGGGTCTCCCCAAGCGACCTCGGCCGCGGTGAGGGACTTCGGCCCGTCAGGCTCTGGCTGAGACGGCTGGGCCGTGCCGCCGGGGACACGGCCCAGGGGCTCAGTCCTTGACCCTGGTGGGGCGCAGGAGGGCCTCGGCCAGGGCCAGCATGGTCTCCTCCAGGGCGCCGAGGCGCTTGGTGAGGTCGTCGGTCGCGGGCTGGACGATGCCGGTGACCGTCTCCGTGAGCTGGTCGCGGTCGGGACGCGCCGTGACGAGCTCGGTGAGCGCGTTGGCGGCGGCGGTCAGGCGCTCGGCCTGGTCCCCGGCGTGCGCCTGGAGCAGCTCGCTCTGGCCCGACAGGGCCTCGGGGAGCCGGCCCACGCGTTCGCTGACGGTCTCGATGCGGTCGTCGACGGACTCCAGGTGGGCGCTGGCCTGCTCGGCGCGGGTGGCCAGGCCGTTGAGGTGGGTGTCGAGGCCGTTGAAGCGGGTGTCGATGCCGTCGAACCGGCTGCTCAGGTGCTCCTCGGCCTCGACCAGGCGCTCGTCGATGGAGTCGATCTGGGTGTCCAGCTTGTTGAAGCGGCCCTCGTTGCGCGTGGACAGCTCGCCGAGGCGCTGGTCGGAGGTGGCCATGCGCTCGTCGAGGGCGCCGAAGCGGGCGTCGATGCGTACGTCGAGCGCGTCGAACCTGTCATCGTGGCGCCCGAGGTGGCCGTCCACGGTCCCCAGGCGCTTGTCGACGCCGCCGAGCTGGTTGTCCACGGACAGGAGGCGCTTGTCGACGCCGGCCATCCTGCCGTCGAGGCCGTCGAGCCTGGTGTCGATGTCGGCCAGGCACTCGTCGGCGGACTCCAGGCGGCTGTCGAACCCGGTGAGCCTCGAGTCGAGCCCCGTGAGCCTGCCCTCGACCCGGTCGAGCCGGGCGTCCACGCCGCTGAGCCGGGCGCTCAGGCGCTGCTCGCTCTCGCCGAGCTGGACCGCGAGGTGCTGGTCGGCCTCGTCGAGCCTGGTGGCGAGCCGCAGCTCCACGTCGGACAGGCGGCTGCCGAGCTGCTCGTCGGACTCCTTGAGGCGGCTGGCCAGCCGCTCGTCCGCCTCGACGAGGCTGGTGGCCAGGCGCTGGTCGGTCTCGTCCATCCGGGCGGTCAGCCGCAGGCCGGTCTGGTCGAGGCGGTCGGACAGGCGCTGATCGGTCTCGTCGAGCCGGTCGGACAGGCGCTGGTCGGTGTCGTCGAGGCGGTCGGAGAGCCGTTGGTCGGCCTCGTCGAGGCGGGCCGTGAGGCGCTGGTCGGCCTCGTCGAGGCGCGTGGTCAGCCGCTGGTCCGTCTCGTCCATCCGGACGGCGAGCTGCTTGTCCTGCGCGCTCAGCCGGGCGGTGAGGTGCTCCGACAGGTCGCCGACCGCGACCTCGACCCGGTCGGTGCGAGTGGTCAGGTCGGCCATCGACTTGTCGAGCCTGGTGAAGCGGCTCGCGGCGGCCTCCATGCTGGTGTTGAGCGTGGCCAGCTTGGCGGCGAAGTCGGACATCCCCTTCGTGAGGCCGTCGGTGGTGTCGAGCACCGTCTTCAGGCGGGTGAGCGCCTCGTCCACACCCTCGCCCATGGTGCCCAGGTCGGCCCGCAGGCCGGGCAGGTCGGCCAACGGGGCGACGCGGGCGTCCACCTCTCCGATCCGCTCCCCGACGGTGTCCACATGGTCGCGTACCGCCTCGACGTGCTGAGCCAGCCCCTCCGCCCACATCGGCGGCTTGGCGGTGATGTCGTCGAGCCGCCCGCTGACCGCCTGCAGCGTGCCGCTGAGGCCGCCGAGCTCCCGCTCGCGCACCTCGCGCAGCAGCCACTCCATGCCTTCGAGCCGCTGGCGGATCTCGTCCAGCACGGCTCCCTGCGTGCGCTGCTCGTACACATGATCCTGCGAGGCGCGCGCCAGCAGGTCCCGCATCCTCTCGGAGATGCCGGACTGGCCTCCTGCCTGGAGAAGGGTGGTGTGGTTGGAATGGTCCACCGAAAGCTCCTTTGGCTCGCCGACGGTCTGCCGCGCAGCGGTGGTATATAGGTCGATTTTCAGATGAACGAGCGGGAACGCGGAAACCGCATCAGGGGAGAACTCCCGTCCGCCCACCTTAGCCTCTCGATCAAGGTCCGTCAGGGGCGAAGTGAAAGATCGAGGTTAACGCAGAATGACCGGTTCAGGCAGGTGGAGAGGTGTCACAGATGATGACCGATGGCTTATCGAGGATCCGCGTAAGGATGATAGTTGCTGATTTTTCGCCATTTAGGCGGAGATCTGAGCGGAGGCGTTCGATGTCGACGGCGGAGCCACGCTTCTTGATGGTGACATTTCCGACTTGTCGCTCGCGGAGTGCGGCGCGGAGCTTTTTCCCGGAAAAGGGGAGAACGCTCTCTATTTCATATCTGGTCGCCCATGGAGTGTCGATCAGGTCGTCACCGGTGATGTAGGCGATCATCGGGTCAAGCAGGCGTCCGTTCACGATTTCCGACACCTCGCCCACGAGGTGCGCCCGGATGGCCGCGCCGTCCGGCTCGTAGACGTACCTGCCGGCCGGGCCGACCGGGGCCTCGGCGCCCGTGGGGGCCAGCGTGTGGCCGCCGGGGAGCAGGGTGGCGCGGCGCCGCGCTCCCTCCTGGCCGATCCAGAGGGCGGCCTCCTTGACCTCGCCCTTGTACGAGACCCACTCGGCCTCGGCGCCTTCGGGGATGAACTCGTACGGGATGCCCGGGGCGACCTTGACGCACGCCCGGGAGGCTCTGGAGACCAGGTCGAGCACCACCGGCCAGGGCGGGGAGTAGGCCATGGGGTCGAACGTCCTGCCCCGGCTCGTCCGCCTGGCCGGGTCGGCGAAGAGCACGTCGTACTCCTCCGGCCGGACCTCCGCCGCGTCCCCCACGGACACCGTCACCCTGCCGCCCAGCCCGAGCGCGTCGGCATTGGCCCTGGCCACGGCGACGGTCAGCGGGTCGGTGTCCACGGCGGCCACGGTGCAGCCGGCGCGGGCCAGCGCGAGGAAGTCGCCGCCGACGCCACAGCAGGCGTCCACAACCCTCAGCCCATGCAGGGACGCGCCCGCCGGGGACGCGCCCGCCGGGAGTGCGCCCGCGACGCCGAGCCCCTGCGGGGGCGCGTCCGCCCGTGTCCCGGCGAGGCGGCGGGCGCGGTGCTCGGCGACCTCCGTCCGCGTGGACTGCTCCAGGCCGTGTGGCGTGAAGTACATCCGCCCGGCGTCCTCGCCGAACTTGGCCCTGGCGCGCTCCCGCAGCCCCGCCTGGGTGAGAGCGGCGGAGGTCAGGGCGGCGTCGTACGTCTTGCGTAGCTTTGTGGCGGCGGCCACGGGATCCGTGCCCACCAGCTCCACGGCCTCCGCGAGTGCGCGTTGCCCGCGCGGTGTCAACAGCTCGTCGAAGGCGTCAAGGTCCACATCACCCGACGTTAGCGCCACGTCCGACCCGGTCGGACCAAGGGCGTACCGTATCCAGAGGGGGGCGGATTCGGTCTGATCGCTCTCAGCAGACGCGTTCGTGTTGACTGTCAAGCCCCTCTTGCATATGTTTCCTGTTGGCACTCTCCCCTTGAGAGTGCCAACGTGCGACGAGGCAGGTCTGACACCCGCGACGGCAGGCCCAGCTGGTCGCCTCTTCTAGATCATTCAAATCTGAAGGGGAGGTCCGATCGTGACGACCGCCACCAAGGTTCCCGTTAAGCCGCTCGGCGACCGCATTGTGGTTCAGCCGCTTGAGGCCGAGCAGACCACCGCTTCCGGCCTGGTCATCCCTGACACCGCCAAGGAGAAGCCGCAGGAGGGCAAGGTCCTCGCGGTGGGCCCCGGCAACTGGGACGAGGACGGCGACAAGCGGATTCCGCTCGACGTCTCTGAGGGCGACATCGTCCTCTACAGCAAGTACGGCGGCACTGAGGTCAAGTACGGCGGCGAGGAGTACCTCGTGCTCTCCGCCCGCGACGTTCTCGCGATCATCGAGAAGTAAGCCGGATGTGTCGAGCCCCGGGCGCTCTTGAGGGCGGCCGGGGCTTTCGACGCTAGGAGAGGACTTTCAAGCAATGGCGAAGATCCTGGAGTTCGACGAGGACGCCCGCCGCGCGCTCGAGCGCGGTGTGAACGCCCTCGCCGACGCCGTCAAGGTAACCCTCGGCCCGCGCGGCCGTAACGTCGTCATCGACAAGAAGTTCGGTGCGCCGACGATCACGAACGACGGTGTGACCATCGCTCGTGAGATCGAGCTGGAGGAGCGCTACGAAAACCTCGGCGCCCAGCTCGCCAAGGAAGTTGCCACCAAGACCAACGACATCGCCGGTGACGGCACCACCACCGCCACCGTGCTGGCCCAGGCCATGGTCCGCGAGGGCCTGCGCAACGTGGCCGCCGGCGCCTCGCCGCTGTCGCTCAAGCGCGGCATCGACAAGGCCGCCAAGGCGATCAGCGACAAGCTGCTCGACAGCGCCCGCGAGGTGGCCGACAAGAAGGAGATCGCCAATGTCGCGACGATCTCCGCTCAGGACGCGCAGATCGGCGACCTGATCGCCGAGGCGTTCGACAAGGTGGGCAAGGACGGTGTCCTCACCGTCGAAGAGTCCAACGCCATGGGCATGGAGCTCGAGTTCACCGAGGGCATGCAGTTCGACAAGGGCTACGTGTCGCAGTACATGGTGACCGACCCCGAGCGGATGGAGTCGGTCCTCGAGGACGCCTACATCCTGATCAACCAGGGCAAGATCGCCTCCATCGCGGACTTCCTGCCGCTGCTGGAGAAGATCGCCCAGACGAAGAAGCCGCTGCTCGTGATCGCCGAGGACGTCGAGGGTGAGGCCCTGGCCGTCCTGGTCACCAACAAGATCCGCGGCACCTTCACCTCCGTGGCCGTCAAGGCCCCGGGCTTCGGCGACCGCCGCAAGGCCATGCTGCAGGACATCGCCATCCTCACCGGTGGCCAGGTCGTCAGCGAGGAGGTCGGCCTCAAGCTGGAGCACGTCGGTCTCGAGGTGCTCGGCACGGCCCGCCGCGTCGTCGTCACGAAGGACAACACCACCATCGTCGACGGCGCCGGTGACGCGCAGGCCATCGAGGACCGCGTCAAGGAGATCAGGCTCGCCATCGAGCAGTCCGACTCCGACTGGGACCGCGAGAAGCTGCAGGAGCGCCTGGCCAAGCTCGCAGGCGGTGTGTGCGTGCTGCGTGTCGGCGCCGCCACCGAGGTGGAGCTGAAGGAGAAGAAGCACCGCCTCGAGGACGCGATCTCCGCGACGCGCGCCGCGATCGAGGAGGGCATCGTCTCCGGCGGTGGCTCCGCGCTGATCCACGTCTCCAAGACCCTCGACGACCTCGGCCTGACGGGCGACGAGGCCACGGGTGTCGGCGTCGTGCGCCGCGCCCTGGTCGAGCCCGCCCGCTGGATCGCCGAGAACGCCGGTCTCGAGGGCTACGTGGTCACCCACAAGGTCGCCGAGCTGGAGGCCGGCCACGGCCTCAACGCCGCGACCGGCGAGTACGGCGACCTGATCGCGCAGGGCGTCATCGACCCGGTCAAGGTCACGCGTTCGGCCGTCCAGAACGCCGCGTCGATCGCGGGCATGCTCCTCACGACCGAGGCGCTCGTGGTGGAAAAGCCCGAGGAGGAGGCCCCGGCCGCCGGCGCGGGCCACGGTCACGGCCACGGCCACTGACCCGTCTCTTCTCTCGCCACGGCCCGCACCCGAAAGGGTTGCGGGCCGTTCGGCGTTCGGGGGACGGCTCAGCGCAAGCCGATCGCGCAGCGCCAACCGCAGCGCGCCCTTTTACGGTCCGCTCCGCGACCTCGTCACGATCATCCTCGGCCCGGCCCAGGTCCTCGCCGAGGAACTGGCGGGCGTCGGTGGTATGGAGAAGGCCCTCGTCTTCGGCTCGTGGGCGGCCCGGATGCGCGGGGAGCCCGGCCCGTCTCCGGTCGACATCGACCTTCTGGTGATCGGCCGTCCCGATCGCGATGATCTACGCGATGCCGCAGAACGGGCGAGATCCAGGCTTGGACGTCAGCTCAACACGGTGGTCGTCAGCCGCACGCGCTGGGAAGCCGGCGAGGACGGGTTCATTCGCGAGCTTCGTAGTCGTCCGCAGCTGATGGTGCTCATCTCGGACGGGGGGACGGAATGACGAGCCGGGCCCGCGGGAGGGAAGAGATCATCGGCATGCTGCAGCGCCGTGAGCGGGCGGTTGGGGAGAAGTGGGTGGAAAAGGTGGATTATTGGAGTAAACCGGGAGCGGGTGATAAGCGTCTGGGATCTGACAATTGTCGTTCATTCCAGGTTATGGGATGAAACATTATGTCACTAGTTAAGCCTTAGTGTGGTCATTTGATTACTGCCCGTTATCGTCGCTTCAATGTGACCAATCCGTAGCCGTTCGCCATGACGACAGGCCGGATCAGTGCGGGCATCATGCCTATCGTGAGCGAGGGAAGCGTCGCCGACGCCAAAATTGGGGTAAGGCTCGCGTCGAGACTTCCGGCACGGACGGATGACTCCGACCTTAGGGAACTGACGAGCCTCGCCGTACAGGGAGATCGCAGTGCGATCGAATCTCTGCTCGGTGAGTTGCGTCCGATGGTGGTGCGGTATTGCCGCGCCCGGCTGGGCAGGGTTTCAGGGCAATATCACATTGCCGATGACGTAGCCCAGGAGGTGTGCATCGCGGTCCTGTCCGCGCTGCCGCGATACCGCGACATGGGGCGGCCGTTCGCCTCCTTCGTGTTCGGGATCGCCTCGCACAAAGTGGCCGACGCGCTACGGAGTTCGGTGCGCTCGGCCGTACCGACTCAGGATCTGCCCGATGGGCCGGACGACGGGCCGGGGCCCGAGGAGACCGTGGTCCGCTACATCGAGGTCGAGCACGCGCGCAGGCTCCTGGCCAGGTTGCCCGAGAACCAGCGCGAGTTGCTGCTGTTGCGGGTGGTGTCGGGGTTGTCGGCTGAGGAGACCGGTAATGTACTCGGTATGTCACCGGGTGCGGTTCGTGTCGCCCAGCATCGGGCGCTGGCCAGGTTGCGGCAGATGGCCGAGCTGGAGTCGGCTTGACGCCAGAGGAGGAGACCGACGCGCTGCTCGACGCGCTCGGTCGTGGAGACAGGCCTGACTCAGGCGATCCAGCCGTGCGGTTGCTGGCCGTGCTGCTCGATGATGTCGGTCAGCGGCGTTCCTCCGTGTCGATGACGCCGTCGACGTAGCCTCTGGCGTACTCCCAGCTGACGTAGTCGGCGGGGTCGGGGTGAAAGGCCGGCTCGTGGACCTGTGGCTGGCCTTTCTCGATCATTTGTCGTAGGTTGCCGCGCAGCAGCTCCCAGTCGAAGAAGTGCTGCTCGCCGCATTCAGGGCAGTCGAGTACGAGGCCCAGCACCCCCTGCGGTTCGAGCAGGGAGCGGAAGACCTCGACGTCGGCGAGGTCCGTGATGGCCTCGTCACGTTCGGCCGCGGTGAGTGGCTCGGCGTCGTCGAGGGCGCCCATCGCCGAGGAAGGGTCGTTCGGGTCGTCCGCGAACGGGTCGCGGGGGACGTCTTCCAGCACCTTCCCACCATATGACCGAAGCGGCCCGAGCGGTGGACATTACCTCAGCCATCCGCGCCTGGCGGCCTCCACGCCCGCGTGGAAACGCGACTGAGCGCCCAGTTCGGACATGGCGTCCGCGAACCTCGCCCGGACCGTTCGCACCGATACGCCCAGCTGGCGGGCTATGGAGTCGTCGCACATGCCCTGGGCGGCCAGGCGGAGGACCTGGACCATGCCGTCGCTCCTGCGGCCCCACGGCAGGGGCACGGCCCTGGCCCACAGCTCCCTGAACAGCGTGCGGAGCATGCCCACGACGATCGGCGTGCGTATCAGATAGAAGTTGTACGCGTGGTCGGGCAGGTTGCCGCCCCAGAACGGGGGCAGGCCCGCGACCTCGGGGCCCGCGGTCATGAACCAGCTCGGCACCCGGTCCAGCGTGCGTACCTTGCCGCCCGTCTCCAGCACCCGGGTGAGCTGGTCGCGTACGCCGGGCAGAACCAGGGTCGAAACCGGGATGATCGCGTGAACCGTGAGAAGTTTTCGTTCTTGCGCGTCAATCCATAGTTCCGCAAATTTGCGCGCAAAATCAATCATGGTGCGTTCGTCGGGAACCGCGGTAAGTAATTCCATCGGCGGAGACTGGACGGCTATGCCGACCACGCTTTCGTACAGCACGTCGGCCCCGTTCACCATCTCCACCGTGAACGTGCCGCTCTGGTAGTCGCGGCCGGCGTCGTAGTCGCGGATCAGCGACCGGATGGAGCCGAGCGCCGAGTCGATCCTGCGGCTCTCCTCCGCCAGCCGGTCGAGCCGGTCGGCGATCACCCTGCCGAGGGCCGCGGCCGGGTGTCTGGCCAGGTATTCCCCCGACTGCTCGTCGATCACGCCCAGCTTGACGAGGTCGTCGAGCTGGCGGCCGACTTTCTCGACGGGACCGTCCAGAGCCTGCGCGAGATCCGTGCGGGTCGCGCGGTGCAGGCGCAGCACTGCGGTGTACAGCGCGGTCTGCGTCGGGTCAAGGCCCAGCGTCTCGAAAGGATCAGGCATGGTACGGGGCTCGTTGCGCATTATGGGCGGCTCCGTTGGGGGGACACGGGCGTGCCGTGAGGATAACCCCGCATTACGCTCGTGTCCCCCCGTTGCGATGACTGGTCGGAGCGCGGCGTGCAACTTCGTGCAATTGCACGTTTTCACATTGCGTTGTTCCGTTCAGTAACGCAGGCTTTACCTAGCGTCGGCATCCTGCGAGGGCTGAAGCGACGGCGGGCCATCAGGACGCGGAGGGGGGTTCGGTGGCGCAAAAGCGTCGCCTTGGCCCGGGTGCCGGTGGCCGAGGCACGGGACGGATCACCGACCGTCCCGTGCCTCGGCACTTTTCGATGCCGGGAGTACGACGGACCGTGGGGGTCATCGTGCTCCCGGCATCGCTGTTGTCGCGGTGGCTCCGGGGGTCCCGTTGGCGGGGGTGGGTGGCGGGCATCCTGCGGGGCGCGCTGGACGGCGGTGATGCACGCCCGGGGCGGCGGTGCGGCCCGAGACGGCGGTGATGCACCCGGCGCGGCGGTGGTGGGGCGGTGGGGGTGATCGTCCGACGGGGGGTTTGGGGTGGAGAAGGCAGTGGGCGTGGCGGGTGTGGGTGCTGCGGCGCAGTTTGGAGGCAGGGCCTAGACTTGGCTCAATCAGAGCAACGGCAAGAGGGGGCCGCAGCATGTCCAAGTTCACCGAGACAGGTTTGACCTTCGACGACGTGCTGCTGGTGCCCGGCTATTCAGACCTGCAGCCAGGCGAGGCCGACACCCGGGCCCGGCTGTCACGTGGCATCACGCTGTCCATCCCGCTGGTCTCCGCGGCCATGGACACCGTCACCGAGGCCCGCATGGCGGTCGCCATGGCCCGCCAGGGCGGCATCGGCATCCTGCACCGCAACCTGTCGGTCGAGGAGCAGGCCCAGCAGGCCGACCTGGTCAAGCGGTCCGAGGCGGGCATGGTCACCAACCCGGTGACCTGCAGCCCCGACAACACGCTGGCCGACGTTGAGAAGCTCTGCGCGACGTACCGGATCTCGGGTGTGCCCGTGACGGACGTGGACGGCACGCTGCTCGGCATCGTGACCAACCGCGACATGCGCTTCGAGACCGACCAGTCGCGCCCCGTGCGCGAGGTCATGACCAAGATGCCGCTCGTCACCGCCCCGGTCGGGGTGTCGCGTGACGAGGCGTTCGCCCTCCTCCGGAAGAACAAGATCGAGAAACTGCCGCTGGTCGACTCCGACGGCAGGCTGCGCGGCCTGGTCACGGTCAAGGACTTCACCAAGAGCGAGCAGTACCCGCTGTCCACCAAGGACGCCGACGGCCGGCTGATCGTGGGGGCGGCCGTCGGCGTCGGTGGCGACGCCGAGCTGCGGGCCAAGGCGCTGATCGAGGCCGGCGTCGACGTGGTGGTCATCGACGTGGCCCACGGTCACTCCAAGGGCCTGGCCGACATGGTCGGCAAGATCAAGGCCAACAGCAAGGTCCAGGTCGTCGCGGGCAACATCGCGACCAGGGCCGGGGCGCAGATGCTGGTCGACGCGGGCGCGGACGCGGTCAAGGTGGGCGTCGGGCCCGGCTCGATCTGCACCACGCGGGTGGTGGCCGGGGTCGGCGCGCCGCAGGTCACGGCCATCTACGAGGCGTCCAAGGCGTGCGGCCCCGCGGGCGTGCCGGTCATCGGCGACGGCGGCCTGCAGTACTCCGGCGACATCGTCAAGGCCATCGCCGCCGGCGCCGACACGGTCATGCTCGGCTCGCTGCTCGCCGGGTGCGAGGAGTCGCCGGGTGAGCTGATCTTCATCAACGGCAAGCAGTTCAAGTCGTACCGCGGCATGGGCTCCCTCGGCGCGGTGCGCAACCGCGAGCGCGGCGGCACCTCCTTCAGCAAGGACCGCTACGCCCAGGCCGACGTCGGCGGCGAGGACAAGTACATCCCCGAGGGCATCGAGGGCCAGGTGCCCTACCGCGGCCCGGTCGCGGCCGTCGCGCACCAGCTCATCGGGGGTCTGCGCCAGGGCATGTGGTACGCCGGCTGCCGCACGATCACGCAGATGCACACCGACTGCGAGCTCATGCCGATCACGGCGGCGGGCCTCAAGGAGAGCCACCCCCACGACATCCAGATGACCGTGGAAGCTCCGAACTATCACAGAAGGTAAGTTCATGACTCAGCAGGTGGAGATCGGCCGGGGCAAGGCCGGACGGCGGGCGTACTCGCTTGACGAGATCGGTCTGGTTCCCTCGCGGCGCACCCGGGACCCGGAGGAGGTCTCGATCGCCTGGCAGATCGACGCCTACCGGTTCGAGCTGCCGGTAGTGGTCGCCCCCATGGACAGCGTGGTGTCCCCGGCGACCGCGATCGAGATCGGCAGGCTCGGCGGCCTCGCGCCGCTCGACCTCGAAGGGCTCTGGACGCGGTACGAGGACCCCTCGCCGCTGCTGGAGGAGTGCGCCGCGCTCGACGCGGCGGCGGCCACCAAGCGGCTCCAGGAGATCTACGCGGCGCCGATCAAGGAGGACCTGATCGGCCGGCGGATCGAGGAGATCCGGGCCTCCGGCGTGACCACCGCCGTGCGGCTGTCGCCGCAGCGCACGGTCCAGTACCACAAGGCCGTGATCGACGCGGGCGTCGACATCTTCGTCATCCGCGGCACCACCGTGTCGGCCGAGCACGTCTCCGGCCGGGCCGAGCCGCTCAACCTCAAGCAGTTCATCTACGAGCTGGACGTGCCGGTCATCGTGGGCGGCTGCGCCACGTACACGGCGGCCCTGCACCTGATGCGCACCGGCGCGGCGGGCGTGCTGGTGGGCTTCGGCGGCGGCGCCTCGCACACGACCCGCAACGTGCTGGGCGTGGCCGTGCCGATGGCCACGGCGATCTCCGACGTGGCGGCGGCGCGGCGCGACTACATGGACGAGTCCGGCGGGCGCTACGTGCACGTGATCGCCGACGGCGGCATGGGCACCTCCGGTGACATCGCCAAGGCCATCGCCTGCGGTGCCGACGCCGTGATGGTGGGCTCGCCGCTGGCCAGGGCCGCCGAGGCGCCCGGTCACGGGTTCCACTGGGGTTCGGAGGCGCACCACCCCGACCTGCCGCGTGGCCGGCGGGTCGAGTTCGGGACGGTCGGCACGCTGGAGCAGATCCTGCACGGGCCGTCGAGCGTGGCCGACGGCTCGATGAACCTGATGGGCGCGCTCAAGCGGACGATGGCCTCCACCGGCTACTCCGACATCAAGGAATTCCAGCGCGTCGAGGTCGTGGTGGCCCCGATCCAGCGCTGACGTCCATGCCGGAGAGCGCGGTCGAGCGGGTTTTCCGCGAGGAGTACGGCAGGGCCGTCGCCGTGCTCGTGCGGATCTTCGGTGACATCGACGTCGCCGAGGAGGCGGTGCAGGAGGCGTTCAGCGTGGCGGTGCGGCAGTGGCCGTCCGCCGGGGTGCCGCCGAGCCCCGCCGGGTGGACCATCACGACCGCACGCAACCGGGCCATAGACCGGTTGCGCAGGGAGTCGGCGCGGCCTGGCAAGTACGCGCAGGCCGCGCTGCTGCACGCCCAGGACGAGCCCGTGGAGGTGGGCCCCGTCCAGGACGACCGGCTGCGGCTGATCTTCACGTGCTGCCATCCCGCGCTGGCCGTCCACGCGCGGGTGGCTCTCACGCTGCGGCTGCTCGGCGGGCTGACGACGGCCGAGATCGCCCGCGCGTTCCTGGTGCCCGAGGCGACGCTGGCGCAGCGGCTGGTGCGGGCGAAGAACAAGATCCGGGCCGCCGGGATCCCGTACCGGATCCCGGAGCAGGCCGATCTGCCCGAACGCCTGCGCGCGGTGCTGGCCGTGGTCTACCTGATCTTCAACGAGGGGTACACCGCCGTCCGCGCGGACCTGTGCGCCGAGGCCGTCCGGCTCGGGCGGCTGCTGGTCGAGCTCATGCCGGACGAGCCCGAGGCCATGGGGCTGCTGGCGCTGATGCTGCTGATCGAGTCGCGCCGCGCCGCCCGTACCTCCGAGGAGGGCGAGCTGGTGCTGCTGGGCGAGCAGGACCGCGGGTTGTGGGACCGCGGGCTCGTCGAGGAGGGCCAGGAGCTCGTACGGCGGTGCCTGCGGCGCGACGAGCCCGGCCCCTACCAGATCCAGGCCGCGATCAACGCCGTGCACAGCGACGCGGCGAACGCGAAGGACACCGACTGGGGACAGATCGTGCGGCTGTACGACCTGCTGGCGCAGCTCGACCCGAGCCCGGTCGTGGCGGTGCACCGGGCGGTGGCGGTGGCCGAGGTGGAGGGACCCGAGGTGGCGCTGGGGCTGATCGAGGGGCCCGAGGACTACTACATGTTCCACGCGGTGCGGGCCGACCTGCTGCGGCGGCTCGGGCGCGAGGAGGCGGCCGCGGCGGCGCACGGGGCCGCGGCCACGCGCGCGGGCAACGAGGTCGAACGGGACTTCCTGCGCAGGCGCGCCCTGCGCGGCTGATCACTGGCGGGCGTACGTCATGACCACCGCCCCGTTGCTGTACGTCTTCGAGCCGGTCAGCGTGAACAGGGTCGGCCGGAACTCGCCGTCGAACGCCGGGATGCCCGCCCCGGCCACCACCGGGTAGCACTTGATGATCAACTCGTCGATCTCCGGCAGCAGGGTGCCGGCCAGCTTGCCGCCCCCGCAGAGGTAGATGTCCAGGCCGTCCTCCTGCTTGAGCCGGCGCACCAGGCCGAGCGGGTCGCCCGTGACCAGCTCGACGGCCGGGTCCTCGACCTTCATCGTGCCGGACACGACGTACTGCCGCAGGTGGGCGTAGGGGCTGGTCACGCTCTCGTCGAGCTGGTAGGTGCCGCGGCCCATGAGCACCGTGTCGAAGCGCTGGTTGGGCGCGTCGACGCCGAACGTGGCGCGCAGGTGGGTGGGGACGGTCTCCGGGTAACGGGCGTTGATGTCGGCCGTCATGTCGTCGGCCCACGGGTAGAAGTCGAACTCGCCGTTCGGCCCCGCGATGTAGCCGTCGATGGAGGTGGCGACGAAGTACGCGAGCTTCCGCAAAATGACTCCAGATGAAGTACTATGATTGAAGTGGTTTAACCGTAGTACTACGGATGGAGTGGTGTCAACGTGGTCAGGCAGAACGTCGCCAGGCGGGCGGCGCTGGTCGATGCCGCGATCGAGGTGCTGGCCAGGGAAGGGGCCCGCGGGCTGACGTTCAGGGCGGTGGACAAGCAGGCGGAGGTGCCGCCGGGCACGGCGTCCAACTACTTCCCCAGTCGCGACGAGCTGTTCACGCAGGCGGGCGGCCGGATCTACGAGCTGCTGCAGCCGGACGCGGCCATGACCGCCGCCCACCTGAGCGGGCCACGCGACCGCGACCGGGTGGTCGCGCTCATGCACGAGGTGGTGGATCGCGTGGCGTCGTACCGATCGGGCTACCTGGCGCTGCTGGAGCTGCGCCTGGAGGCCACCCGGCGGCCGGAGCTGCGGGCCGTGCTGACCGAGCGGATCCGCGCCGACGTGGACGCGAACGTGCGCAACCACCTCGAGTCGGGCCTCCCCGGCGACGAGACGAGCGTGCTGCTGCTCTACCTCGCCATGAACTGGCTGGTCGTCGAGCGGCTCACGCTGCCCGACGTGTTCGGCGAGGAAGAGATCCACAAGCTCGTGACCAGCGCCGTTGAGCGGTTGGTGCCCTAGCATGCGGGCATGGCCGACCTACGCCACACGCACGAGCTGGCCTTCGCCGGCGACGTCGTCATCAAGCGCTACATGGACAGCAAGCCCGGCGCGGCCGAGCGCGAGTGGCGCGCGCTGAACCTGCTGGCCGAGCACGCCCCCGGCCTGGCCCCCGAGCCGATCGGCTACGAGGACGGCGTGGTGACGATGTCCCGGATCGACGGGGTGTCGCTGCGCGGGCTGCTCGCGACGGCCGTGCACGTGGCGGCCCTGGTGGAGGCGCTCACCGAGCTGCACACCGCGGTGCCGCCGCACGTGCTCCGGGCCGTGCCGCTGCGCCCGTGGCACCTTGAGGCGCTCGCCGACTGGGCCGACCGGCGCGGCGCGCGCTGGCAGCCCAGGGATCCGCTGGCGGACCGGGCGGTCAGGGAGGGCACGCGGTGGCTGCGGGGCTGGTCGCCGGGCGAGTCGGGGGTCACGCCGGCGTTCGGGGCGGGCGACGGCAACCTGGCCAACTTCCTGTGGGACGGCACCCGCGTCCGCATCGTCGACTACGAGGACTCGGGACGCAGCGACGTGGCGTTCGAGCTGGCCGAGCTGGCCGAGCACGTGTCGATGTGGGTGGACGGCGAGGTGGAGATCGCGCACCGGTTCGAGCTGAGCCCGCCGGAGGAGCGGCGGATGCGCGACTGCCGCAAGCTGCACGGGCTCGTGTGGCTGTTCCTGCTCTCGCACGAGCATCCGCGCAACCCGCCGGGCACCTTCGAGCGACAGGTCGAACGCGTGCTGGCAACATTGGGCGCATGAGATTGGCGGAGCACACCGACAAGGCGGCCGTGGAGCGGCTGGTTCACGACGCCTACTCGCCCTGGATCGAGGTCGTCGGCATGCGGCCGCTGCCGATGGAGGCCGACTACGGCGCGCTCATCGCGGCCGGCCGGGTGCACGTCACCTACGCGCTCGACGCGCTCATCGTGCTCGTCCCCGAGGACGGCGTCCTGCTGGTGGAGAACGTCGCCGTACGGCCCGACCGCCAGGGCAAGGGGCTCGGGCGGGCGCTGATGGCCTACGCCGAGCAGGAGGCGCGCCGGCTGGGGCTGCCCGCGCTGCGCCTCTACACCAACACCAGGATGACCACCAACATCGCCCTGTACGAGTCGCTCGGCTACGTCGAGACCGGCCGCATGGGCGTCGAGGGCCGCTCGGCCGTCATGATGCGCAAACAGCTCACCCCGTGAGGACGCCGAGGAGGTGGCTGACCTCCCTGGCCACCGCGTCGCGCCCGGCCTTGAGATATTTGCGGGAGTCGACCACGCGCTCGTCGTGGGCCAGGTAGTCGCGCACCGCGCCGGTGAACGCCTTGTTCAGGTGGGTCGCGATGTTGATCTTCTTCATGCCGTTCCGCACGGCCTCGCGCAGCACGTCGTCCGGCACTCCCGACGAGCCGTGCAGCACCAGCGGCACCGGCACCGCGGCCCGCAGCTCGGCGATGAGCCCGAGGTCCAGCACCGCGTCCTTGGTCGTCATGGCGTGCGAGGTGCCCACGGCCACGGCCAGGGCGTCGACGCCGGTCTTGGCCACGTAGTCGACCGCCTCGTGCGGCTTGGTGCGCGCGCCGGGCGCGTGCACGCCGTCCTTGCCCCCGACCTCGCCCAGCTCGGCCTCCACCCACACGCCGCGTTCGTGGCACCAGGCCACCACCTCGGCGGTCGTGCGCACGTTCTCGTCGTCGGGCAGGGCCGAGGCGTCGTACATCACGGAGCCCAGCCCGAGCGCCACCGCCTCCTCCACGAGCGCGCGGTCGGTGGCGTGGTCGAGGTGGACCGCGACCGGCACCTCGGCCCGCCTGGCCACCGCCAGCGAGGCCAGCGCGACGGGCTCCAGCGCGCCGTGGTAGCGCACGCAGTTTTCGCTGATCTGCAGCACGACCGGCAGGCCCAGGGCCTCGGCGCCGGCCACGATGGCGGTGGCGTGCTCGAGCTGGATCACGTTGAAGGCGCCCACCCCGGCGGGCGACTGGCGGACGATGTCGCCGATGGCGGCGAGGGGCATGGCGTGCTCCTTACGTGACGATGATCTGGGGGTGTATGTCCGCGTAGACGTCGGGGTCGAAGTCGCCGGCCACGGGCGCGGCCACGGCGGCCGCGCCGAGCGCGGCGGCCCGCCGCAGGCTGTCGGGCCATGGCGCCGACTCCAGCAGGCCCAGCGCGAGCCCGGCGACCAGCGAGTCGCCCGCCCCCGTCGGATTACCCCGCACGGTGTACGGCATGCGCGCGGTGAAGGTGCCCTCCCCGGTGACCGCCAGCAGCCCGTCGGCGCCCATGGACACCACCACGGCCCCGGCGCCCTGGCTGCGCAGCGCCTGCGCGCCCTCGGCCGGGGTGCCGCCGGGAACGGCCCTGGCCAGCTCCTCCCGGTTGGGCTTGACCACGGAGGGACGCCCCCTGGGGGCGTGGCGGAGAGGGTCGCCGTCGGCGTCCACGATGGCCGGGACCCCCTCCTCGGCGGCGATGGCCGCCAGCGTGGCGTAGGTGTCGGCGGGGACCCCACGCGGGAGGCTGCCCGAGATGACGACCGCGCCGGCGGCGTCGAGGAGCGATCGGTAACGCCGCACGAAGCCCGCCAGCTCGGCGGGGGTGACCTCCGGGCCGGGCTCGTTGAACAGCGCGGTACGCGTGCCCGCCTGCTCCGAGACGACCAGCGTCGTGCGGGAGTCGGCGGCGACGGGGTGCAGGGCGGCGGGCAGTCCGGCCGCCCGCAGGTCGTCCTCGATCGCCTGCCCCGTGGGGCCGCCCGCGAACCCCGTGACCAGCACGTCCTGGCCCAGCGCGGCCAGCACGCGGGCGACGTTGACGCCCTTGCCGCCGGCGCGCCGGTGCACGGCGCTGACCCGGTTGACCCCGTCCCAGTCGACGTCGGGGACCTGGTAGGTCACGTCGAGGGCGGCGTTGAGCGTCACGGTGAGGATCATCAGGGCTCCATGATCCAGACGCCGTCCTTCATCACCCCGGCCACCTCCAGCGAGTCGGACAGCACCACCAGGTCGGCCGCCTTGCCCACGGCGATCGAGCCGATCCGGTCGGCCAGGCCCAGCACCCGCGCGGGCGTCAGGGAGGCCACCTGGACCGCGTCGGGCAGCGACATCCCGACCTCATCGACGCTGCGCCGGAAGGCGACGTCCATGGTCAGCGTGGAGCCCGCGATCGAGCCGCCCTCGACCAGCCTGGCCACGCCGTCCTCCACCCGCACCCGCATGGGGCCGAGCACGTAGTCGCCGTCGCCGAGCCCGGTGGCCGACATCGCGTCGGTGATCAGCGCCGTCCGGCCGGGACCCGCCACCTCGTACGCCAGGCGCAGCATGGCCGGATGCACATGCACGCCGTCATTGATCAGCTCGACCGTCACCCGCTCGTCGTCGAGCAGCGCGGCCACGGGGCCGGGCGCGCGGTGGCCCAGCGGCGGCATCGCGTTGTAGAGGTGGGTGGCCACGCTCGCGCCCGCCTCGATGCCCTGGATCGTCGTCTCGTAGTCGGCGTCGCTGTGCCCCACGGCCGCGATCACGCCCTCGGCGGCGGCCATGCGGATGACGTCGAGCGCGCCGGGCAGCTCGGCCGCGATGGTCACCATGCGGACGTGCCCGCGCCCGGCCTTCAGCAGCTCGGAGAGCTCCTGCCGCGACGGCTCCCGCAGCAGCGTGGGGTCGTGCGCGCCGCAGCGGGCCTTGGCGATGTAGGGGCCTTCGAGGTGGACGCCGGCCAGCAGCCCCTCCTCGCACAGCTCGGCCAGCGCCGCCACGGCTCTGGTCAGCCCGTCGAGCGAGTCGGTGACGAGGCTGGCCATCGTCGTGGTGGTGCCGTGGCGGCGGTGCAGCTCGACGGCCTCACGCGCCTTGTCCTGCTCGCCGGTCGGGAACGAGCCGCCCGCGCCACCGTGGTTGTGGATGTCCACGAACCCGGGGATGACGTGCCGCCCGCCCACGCTCAGACCCTGGCCGGGGGCGGATCCGCGGCCGACATGCGTGATGCGGCCGTCTTCGATGGTCAGCCACCCCTCGTGGACCCCCTCGGGGGTCACGATCCTGGCGTCGGCAAGAGTAAGGCTCATGAAGAAAGGATCACAGATCGCGTGAGGTGCATGGGCTCGTCGGGGTTCAGTCCTTGGGCGAAGGCCCGGGCGACGGCCACCCGCTGGGCGCGGATCAGCTCGGCCATGGGGTCGAGCGCGGTCTCGAAGAACGTCCCGCCGGTCTCCTCGACCTGCGCGCGCAGGCCCTCGGGCGCGGTGCCGAGCATCCACGTCACGCGCCCGGGGCCGGCGATGCTGATCGGGCCGTGCCGGTATTCCATCGCCGGGTACGCCTCCGTCCACGAGCGGGACGCCTCGCGCATCTTCAGCGCCGCCTCCTGCGCCAGGCCGACCGACCAGCCGGTGCCGAGGAAGCTGAACTGCTCGGCCCGCACCAGCTCGTCCGGCAGCGGCGCGGCCACGGCCGCCTCGGCGTCCTCGACGGCCTCGGTGAGGTCCTCGCCGAGGCTGGCCCGCAGCAGGGCGAGCTGCGTGGTCGCGAACCTGGTCTGCACGACCGACCGCTCGTCGGCGTAGTCCAGCACGACGACCTCGTCCGCGGCCGTCATGATCGGCGTGTTCGGGTCGGCGGTGATGGCCGTGCTCTTGGTGGTCGTCCTGGCCAGCAGCTCCAGCACCTCGGTCGTGGTGCCGGAACGGGTCAGCGCGAGCACGCGGTCGTACGAGCGCCCGATCGGCGCCTCCGAGGCGGCGAAGGCGTCGGTCTCGCCGTGCCCGGCCCGCTCGCGCAGGGCGGCGTACGCCATCGCGATGAACCACGACGTGCCGCATCCGACCACGGCCACCCGCTCGCCCTGCCGCGGCAGCGCGTCGGCGGGAACGCTCGCGATGGCGCGGCGCCAGCACTCCGGCTGGGACGCGATCTCGGCCTCGGTGTGGGTGGTCACCACTTGCCTCCCCGGGCGATTGATTGTTTCTGCTGGTTTTATACCAGGAAAGTGCATTAATGGACACTGTTGGCCCTGGCCTGGCTGGTTGTGCCACGCTTGCCCTTGTCGCCATCGCCTAGGAGGCCTTGTGTCCCGCTACGACCGCTGGAACGCCATCCTCGAGCTGGTCGCCCAGGAAGGCAGGCTGTCGGTGGAGGAGGCCAGCCAGGCCCTCGGCGTCTCCACGGCGACGATCAGGCGGGACTTCGATCAGCTCGCCCAGCAGCAGATGCTCATGCGCACGCGGGGCGGGGCGGTCGCGCAGAGCGTGAGCTACGACCTGCCGCTGCGCTACAAGACGGCCAGGCACGCCGACGAGAAGCACCGCATCGCGACGGCGGCGGCCGAGCTGGTGACACCCGGCGCCGTGGTGGGGCTCAACGGCGGCACGACCACCTCCGAGCTGGCGCGCACGCTCGCCACGCTGTCCACGCTGGAGAGCGGGTTCACGATCGTCACGAACGCCCTGAACATCGCGGCCGAGCTGACCGTGCGCCAGCACGTCAAGATCGTGGTGACCGGCGGGGTGGCCAGGCAGCAGTCGTACGAGCTCATCGGGCCGCTGGCCACCGGGGTGCTGGAGCAGGTGACGCTGGACGTGGCGTTCCTCGGGGTGGACGCGCTCGACGTCGAGCTCGGCGCGTCGGCCCACCACGAGGGGGAGGCGAGCGTCAACCACCTGCTGATCAGCCGGGCCGCGCACGTGGTCGTGGTGGCCGACTCCTCCAAGATCGGGAAGCGGGCCTTCTCCCGGATCTGCCCGATCGGGCAGATCGACACGCTGGTCACCGACGCCCAGCTCTCCGACGCGCTGGCCGGGGAGCTGACGGAGGCGGGAGTGAAGGTCGTCCGCGCCTGACCCCCGCGCCTGACCCCCGCGCCGCGTTACAGCCTGACTGCCCTGAGGGTAGGTATCGAGGCGCAGGCGACAAAGCCTTACCAGGGGGAGATATGACGTCGGGAAGGTGCGCGGCTCAGCTCGGGCCGGCGGAGCGGACCGCGGCCTTGGAGCGCATGGCCGGGCAGGACTTCGACGTGGTCGTGGTCGGCGGTGGCATCGTGGGCGCCGGGATCGCGCTCGACGCCGCGACCAGAGGGCTCGACGTCGCCCTGGTGGAGGCCAGGGACTTCGCCTCCGGCACCTCCTCGCGCTCCTCCAAGCTCATCCACGGGGGCCTGCGATATCTGGAGCAGCTCAACTTCGAGCTGGTGCGTGAGGCCCTGCGGGAGCGGGCGCTGCTGCTCCAGCGGATCGCCCCGCACCTGGTCAAACCGGTGCCGTTCCTCTTCCCGCTGACGCACTACGTGTGGGAGCGGGTCTATGTCGGCGCCGGTGTGGCGCTCTACGACACGCTCGGCGCCGCGGCCGGGACCACCCGCGGCGTGCCGGGGCACCGGCACCTGTCCAGGTCGCGGGCGCTGCGGCTGGCCCCGGCGCTCAAGAAGTCCGCCCTGACGGGCGCCGTCCAGTACTGGGACGCCCAGGTGGACGACGCTCGTTACGTGGTGAGCCTGCTGCGCACCGCCGCCACCTACGGCGCCCAGATCGCGCCGCGGGCGCAGGTGCTGGGGTTCCTGCGGGAGGGCGAGCGGGTCACCGGCGTACGCGTGCGCGACCTGGAGCTGGGCGACGAGCTGGACGTACGCGCCCAGCAGGTGGTGAACGCCACCGGCGTATGGACCGACGACATCCAGGAGCTGGTCGGAGGCCGGGGCCAGATCCACGTACGCGCGTCCAAGGGCATCCACCTCGTGGTCCCGCGGGACCGGATCCACTCGCTGACCGGGATCATCCTGCGCACGGAGAAGTCCGTGCTCTTCGTGATCCCCTGGGGGCGCCACTGGATCATCGGCACCACCGACACCGAGTGGACGCTCGACAAGAGCCACCCGGCCGCCTCCCGCGCGGACATCGACTACCTGCTCGACCACGTGAACTCCGTCCTGTCCGTGCCCCTGAACCACGACGACGTCGAAGGCGTCTACGCGGGGCTGCGCCCGCTGCTGTCGGGCGAGTCGGAGGAGACCTCCAAGCTGTCCAGGGAGCACGTGGTGGCGCACCCGGTGCCGGGCCTGGTCATGATCGCGGGTGGGAAGTACACGACCTACCGGGTCATGGCCAAGGACGCGGTGGACGCGGTTGCGCACGGGCTGGACCAACGGGTGCCGCGCTCGTGCACCGACCGCATCCCGCTCGCGGGCGCCGAGGGCTTCCAGGCGCTGTGGAACTCCAGGTACCGCATCGCCCACACCTCGGGGCTGCACGTGGCCAGGATCGAGCACCTGCTGCAGCGCCACGGCTCCATGATCGACGAGGTGCTGGAGCTGGTCGAGCGCGAGCCGTCGCTGGCCAGGCCGCTGGCGGGGGCCGACGACTACCTGCGCGCCGAGATCGTCTACGCCGCCACCCACGAGGGGGCCAGGCATCTCAACGACGTGCTGACCCGGCGCACCCGCATCTCGATCGAGACCTTCCACCGCGGCCTGGCCGTGGCGCAGGAGGCCGCCGAGCTGATGGCCGGGCCGCTCGGCTGGGACGGCGAGCAGGTGAAAAGGGAGGTGGAATACTACACGAAGCGTGTCGAGGCCGAACGCCGCTCGCAGGAGCAGGTCTCCGACCAGGAAGCCGACGCGATCAGGCTCGGCGCGCCGGAGATCGTCCCCGTCGTCGCCCCGGAGCAGTCATGAGTGAACCCTCGCAGAAGCTGTCCGACCCCCGCGCGCTGCTGGAAGGCTATCTCGACCACTACCGCGAGGAGATCCTGCGCAAGCTGGACGGGTTCCCCGAGCCCGAGGTGAGCCGGCTGCCGTCCGGGTGGACGCCCCTGGCGATGCTCAAGCACCTGGCGTACATGGAGCGGCGCTGGTTCGTGTGGGACTTCGCGGGGGAACAGGTCGAGGACCCGTGGAGTGACCGCGATGAGAACGACGTGTTCGTCGCGGCCGAGTCGTTCGAGGAGATCAAGGACTTCTACCTGGCGCAGTGCGAGCGGTCCCGGCAGGTGGTGGCGGGGGCGAGACTGTCCGACCTGGCCTCGCGGATCGGCCGGTTCCAGCGGCCCAAGGAGCCGCCGACGCTGGGGTGGATCATGTTCCACGTCCTGGAGGAGTACATGCGCCACGCCGGCCACCTCGACATCGCCCGGGAGCTGGCCGAGTCGTCAACACGGGCCTGAAGAGGGGAGGGGGCGGCACGCGGCGCTGCGGGTCCGCGTACCGCCCTGTCCAGGATGGTCTGTCAGTACTGCGTGGCGTCGTGCACGTCGAGCAGGGGCTCCTTGACGCCGTCGCCGGAGTCGTCGGTCCAGTTGGAGTTGCCGGTGGAGATCAGCTTGGTCCGTACGGCCAGCGAGCCCGCCCTGGTCGTCGGCTTGCGGGCGCCCGAGGTGAGGATGCCGGCCGCGCCCGCCACGTGGGGGCTGGCCATCGAGGTGCCGCTGATCGTGTTGTAGCCGCCGTTCATCCACGTCGAGTAGATGCAGGTGCCGGGTGCGGTGATCTCGACGGTGGCGCCGTAGTTGGAGTAGAAGGCCGAGGTGTCGTCCTGGTCGGTCTCGCTGCGGCACGAGAGCGTGCTGCCGCCCGCGCCGCCGGGCAGGCCGTCGTTGTCGGTCAGCGCCGAGACGGTGACCACGTCGGGGTGGTTGGCGGGGAAGAACGAGGACGTGTTCGCGTGGTTGTTGCCCGCGGCCACCACGACCACGATGCCGGCGTTGACGGCCCTGGTGATCGCGTTGCTGATCGCGCTGCTGGTGCAGCCGTTGCAGCCCAGGCTCAGGTTGATGACCTCGATGGTGGAGGCGCGGGCCACCACCCAGTCGATGCCGGCGGCGATCCCGGCCAGGGTGCCGGAGCCGGCCGAGTTGAGCACCTTCACGGCGTGGATGCGGGCGCCGGGCGCGACGCCGACCGAGCCGATGGAGTTGTCGATCGCGCCGACGATGCCCGCGACGTGCGAGCCGTGGCCGTTGTCGTCGACCCCGGCATTGTTCGTGCAGACGCCGAGCACGCAGTTGGCGCGGGCGACCACGTTCAGGTCGGGGTGGGTGTGGTCGACGCCGGTGTCGATGACGGCGACGTCCGTGTCGATGCGCACGTCGTCGGTGCCGTCGATGTCCAGGTTCGGGTTGCTGGGGCCGAAGACGCGCCGCACGCCGGTGGGCGTGGTCTGCGCGAAGGCGGTCACCTCGGCGTCGGGCTCGACGCTGAGGACGTTCGGGTTCCGCTTGAGCTGCTCTGCCGCGCTCGCGCTCAGCCGGGCCGTGTAGCCCTTGAACGCGTGCTCGTAGACGCCGACGAGCTGGCCGCCGGCCTGGGACACCTGGTCCTGGGCGGCGGTGCGGGGCGCCGCCCGCATGGTCGGCTTGAGCTCGACGATGTACGTCCCTTCCGCGGCCCGGGCCTCTTGCGTGCCGGCGGAGGCGGGCGGCGGCGTCATGGCTAACGCCACGGCGCTGACGAGCAATGCGAGCAGGGGGGTGCGTGTTCGCATCGGCGTGAGCCCTTCCTGTGTCGCGGACCCAGGGGACCCATGTCATGACAAATCCGCTGAGTCCGACATTACATGGTTAGTAAAGTTTTCATCAGTTGTCGGATCCTGTCCATGGAAAAAGGTGCCAATTTCGTACGAAATCAGCACCTTTGATTGGTTGGGTTTGTGGTCAGCTGAGCGGGATCCACGCCTGTCGTGCCAGCGTGGCGGCGTCGTTGACCTGGATGCCGTCGTACGAGAGCGTCCAGATCGAGTCGCCGATGACCAGCGCACGGTCGATCCCGGCCTGGTACTCCTCCTTGGCCGGGTGCTTGATCATGCCGAGCTTCGTCACGCCCGAGTCGTCGATCTTCAGGACGAGCCCGCCCGACTCGGTCTGCTGGGTCAGCGGGATCACCGCCAGGCCGGTCTTGGGCCAGTACAGGAACGCGTGCGGGTCCCACTCGGCCGCTGAGCCCGAGTCCTTCTGGAACAGCTGCGACAGCCTGCGCGGGCTGGCGGGATCGCTCACGTCGAACAGCGAGACCTGCGTGCCCAGCGTCCGGCCCTTCTCGCTGGCCTCCTGGCCGATGCCGATCAGCCGGCCCTCGGCGCCGGGGTGCAGGTACGCGGAGTAGCCGGTGATCTTCAGCTCGCCCGTCACCTTGGGCGCCGCCGGATCGCGCAGGTCGAGCGTGTAGAGCGGATCGACCTGCTTGAACGTGACGCAGTAGCCGACCGGGCCGATGAACCTGACCGAGTAGATGCGCTCGCCCTCGCCGAGGCCGCCGACCTCGCCGGTCTTGGCCATGGTGTCGGCCTTGAGCACGTACACGGCGCTTGAGCTGTTCTTGCCGTCGGGGGAGGTGAGCGTGGTGGCGACGCGCAGGTGGCCGTCGTACTCCGACAGCGAGTACTGGTTCAGCAGCCGGCCGGGGACCTTGCCAGAGGCCACGTAGGAGGGTGCGCCGGGCGAGCCGATGTCGAACCGGTGGACCTCGGTCTCCTCGGGCGGGATCGTGGGCTCCGGGCCGGGCGTGGGGGTGTCCGGCACCGGGGGGCTCGTGGGCGTCGGCTCCACGGCCGGAGCGGCGTCTCCCGTGGACGGTGCGGTCGTCGGGGTCTCCACCGCCGGTTCGCTGATCACCACCGGCATCCACCAGCGCGGGTTGCTGGCCACGTAGAGGCTGCTGCCGGTGCCGTACACGATGTCGCCGTCGGCCGCCAGGCTGATCGGGTCGGTGCCCGCGGCGGTCACGCCCTGCGCCAGGTCGATGGTGTGCACGGTCAGCAGCGAGGTGCCGGTGTAGTCGGCCGGGTGGCTGATCCGCTCGCACTTCACCGAGTCCTTCTTGACGGTGCCGGACGCGTCGGTGATCTCGATCTTGGGGAGCCAGGCGTCCGCGGGGGCCTGGCGGACCACGGCCTGGTTGCGCTTGACGCGCTCGGCCTCGGAGACGTCGTCCTTGAACTCGGGGAAGGCGATGTCCGGCTGGCTGCGGGTGACCAGCCTGACCGTTGAGCCGACCATCCTGGCGTCCACGTACGAGCCCTGCGGCTTGATCGTGCTCAGCACCTTGGGCCGGCCCGACAGGTCGACCAGCACGTACCTGGTGTCGCCCGGCGGGGCGAAGCCGGCCATCCGCTTGTACATGATGTCGCCGCCGCGCATCAGCACCAGCGCGCGGTCGCCCGAGACCAGCAGGTCGGCGGGCACGGCGCGCCCGTTCTCGCCCTCCGTCAGCTTGAGCGAGCCCGTGACCTTCCTGGTGGCGGTGTCGATGATCCGCAGGACGCCGTCCTTGACGGTGATGAGCCGGTCGCCGTCGGTCTTGACGACGTCGGGCTCGTCCACGCCGGCCTCGTGCACGTTCGTCGTGGAGTGCTCGGAAGTGCTCGTCTTGGCGTTCGCGGTGACCGAGCGGGCGGAGTCCTCCATGTACGCGAGGGGCATGACGTTGTCGAACCCGTACGGGGTGACGCGCTGGGCGGCGTGCTCGCGCAACCCGGACAGCAGGTCGTCGCAGCCGGTGTAGGCCACCAGGCGGATCGCGCCGAGCGAGCTCACCTTGGGCTCCGGCGGCGCAGCGGCGGTCGTGGAGGTGCAGGCGACCGCGGCCGCCGCGAGCGCCGCGACGGTCGCGGCCGTGCGGATCAGCGTCTTCATGCCCTCATGACGGCTGCTCCGGCCGGATGGTTCAGGAGCCCTTGTTCGGGTTGGCGGTGAAGACCGGGCTGAAGTCGATCTCGTCGGGCACCTCGAGCAGCTTGCGCACGAGCTTCCCGGTGAAGTCGACCACCTGGACCTCGTCGTCGGCGCCGTTGTCCTGCTCCCAGCAGTAGAGGTGGCTCTCGTCGTAGAAGCCGAGGACCTTGTCGCACTGTGAGGAGAACTTGCGCAGGCGCTCGCCCGACTTGGTGTCCCAGATGCAGTGGTCGCCGTCGCCGCCGTTGGGACAGTTCGTGACGAACGTCTTGCCCGAGGGCGAGAAGATGTCCTGCGTGCCGGCGGACAGCGTGCCGATCTCGCTCGCCGAGTGCGTGGCCTTGCCCAGGGCGTTGAAGAAGCGCAGGCTGCGGTTCTTCTCGTTGCCGTAGACGTTCACGGTGCCGTCCTCGGCGCCGTCGAAGCCGAAGGCCGTCTGGCGCACGGAGGTGTCGCTGACGTCGACCTGGGTGGCCTCCTTCCTGGCCACGTCGACGAGGACGAAGCCCAGGTAGAGCCACTTGTTCCCGACCTTGCGCTCGGTGTTGAGCAGGATCTTCGAGCCGTCCCTCGACCATGCCCTGATGCTGCTGATCAGCGGCTCCTTGACGGTCTTGATCGTCGAACGCTCGCCTGACTGCCGGTCGGTGAGGACGATGAAGTCGTAGTCGTCGGAGCTGTAGCTCCTGCCCCTTTCGGCGAGGTAGCGGCCGTCGGGGGAGACCATCGACTCCCAGTTGGCGGCGTACTTGGTGAACGAGCCGCGCAGCGACCCCCTGGCGTAGTCGATCCAGTCGTCCTTCTTCTTGTCGTAGATCTCGTAGGAGGTCAGCACGATCGCGTCGCCCGGGTCCTCGTAGAGCGAGATCTTCGCGCCGGGGAGCGCCTTCTTGATGCCCGGCCTCGGCACGGCCTGCCCGGTGGGGGACGGGCTGGTGGTCGTCCTGGTCCTCGTCGAGCCCGACGTCGGGGTGGCGGCCGGGCCGGCCAGCGTCGACGACTTGTCGGCCTGGATGTAGACGACCACGCCGGCGAGGATCAGCAGCGCGACCGCCACCGTGATGCCGGCGACCAGCGGCGCCCTGCTCTTCTTCGGCCGCTGCTCGCCCCAGCTCGGGTGCGTGGGCTGGCCGTAGCCTCCGGGAGGCTGCCACGGCGGTTGGGGGGACGGGGCGACGGAGCCGGTGTGCGGGACCGGGCCGGAGTGCCCGCCGGGCCCCGGGTACGGGACGGGACCCGACGGCGGGACGGAGTGCGGACCCGACGAGGGCATGGACGGCGGACCCGGCAGGGGACCGGACAGAGGCCCTGACGGCGGGCCCGAGTGCGGCCCCGAGTGCGGGCCTGAATGCGGGCCCGACGGCCCTGACGGGGACGCGAAGGGCGACGACGGCGCGGGGGCGGCCTCGGCGGCGGCCTGCGCGAGGATGCCCGAGCCGGGCACGGAGCCGGGCATGGAGCCGGGCGCGGAGCCGGGCGCGTGCTGCGGCCCGGAGCCGGGCGTGGCGCCCGGCGCCGGGTGCCGCAGCAGCTGCATGATGACCTGCTCGGCCGTCGGCCGCTGCGCCGGGTCCTTGGACAGGCACGCGGCCACCACGTCACGCAGCTGCCCGTCGAGCATGCCCAGGTCGGGATGCTGGTTGAGGACGCGGTTGATCACCGCGGGCATCGTGTCGCTGCCGAACGGCGCCTGCCCGGAGGCGGCGAAGACCATCGCGCTCGCCCACGAGAACATGTCGGCGGCCGGGCCGACCGTGTGCCCCATGATCTGCTCGGGCGACATGTACGCCGGCGTGCCCACGACCATGCTGCTGATCGTCGAGGTGGCGTTCAGCGCCCTGGCGATGCCGAAGTCGATCACCCGGGGCCCGTCGGCACCGATGATCACGTTGGCCGGCTTGAAGTCGCGGTGGACGATGCCGGCCTGGTGGATGGCGGCCAGCGCGGTGGCGGTGCCGATGGCCAGGCGGTGCAGGACGGTGCCCGTGCGCGGCCCGTCCTCCTGCACGACCCGGTGCAGCGAAGGCCCCTCGATGAACTCGCTGACGATGTAAGGCCGGTCCTGCTCGACCCCGGTGCCGAGGACGGCGGCGGTGCAGAACGGCGCCACCTGCTGGGCCACCTGGACCTCGCGCATGAACCTCTCGGTGCTCACCTGGTCGCCCGACAGGTCGGGCCGCAGCCACTTGACCGCCACGCGGGAGTCGTTGTGGCCTTTGGCGAGGTAGACGACGCCCTGACCGCCCTCGCCGAGCCGGCCGAGGAGATCCAGGCCCCCCAGCCGCTGTGGATCTCCGGGGCGTAGCGGAGCGAAGGTTGCCATGTAGGGATTCTGTCGCTACGGCGCGAATCCGCAAAAACTACCCGTCGGTAGCCGAGCGGAATATCCTTCTGGCATGCACGTGACGTCCAGCGGTAGGACACGGCACATCGTCGCCCCCTTCACCGGCGAAACCCTCGCCGAGCTGCCCGTCTCGGACGTCGACGACGTCCGCAGGGCGTACGAGAAGGCCAGGGCCGCCCAGGCCGAGTGGGTCCGCAGGCCCGCGGCGGAGCGGGCGAGACCGTTCCTGCGGCTGCACGACGCGATCCTCGACCGGCGCGCCGAGATCCTCGACATCGTCCAGAACGAGACCGGCAAGGCCCGCAAGCACGCCTTCGAGGAGGTGCTCGACGTCGCGGGCTGCGCCCTCCACTACGCCCGCCGGGCGCCCGGACTGCTCGCGCCGCGCGCCCGCAAGGGCGTCTTCCCCGGCGCCACCCGCGTCGTGGAGCTGCGCCGGCCCAAGGGCGTGGTCGCGCTGATCTCCCCGTGGAACTACCCACTCGCGCTGGGCGTCACCGACGCGGTGCCCGCGCTGCTGGCCGGCAACGCGATCGTGCACAAGCCGGACACGCAGACCGCCCTGTCCACGTTGTGGACCATCGACCTGCTGGCCGAGCTGGGCATGCCGCGCGAGATCTGGCAGGTCGTGCTCGGCGAGCCGGCCGAGATCGGCGACGTGCTGCTGGACGACGCCGACTACGTGGCGTTCACCGGATCGACGCGCGGCGGCAGGAAGATCGCCGAGGAGGCGGCCAAGCGGCTCATCGGCTGCTCGCTGGAGCTCGGCGGCAAGAACCCCATGGTGGTGCTCGACGACGCCGACCTCGACGTGGCCGTCCAGGGGGCCATCCGCGCCTGCTTCACGAACGCCGGGCAGCTCTGCCTGTCGATCGAGCGCCTGTACGTGCACGCGTCGGTGTTCGACGCCTTCGCCGAGCGCTTCGTCGAGCAGGTCCGAGGCATGAAGCTGGGCGCGGGGCACGACTGGTCGGTGCAGATGGGCTCGCTCACCTCGCGGCGCCAGCTCGACACGGTCAGCGCGCACGTGGACGACGCCCTGGCCAAGGGCGCGCGGCTGCTGACCGGCGGCAAGGCCAGGCCCGACCTGGGGCCGCTGTTCTACGAGCCGACCGTGCTCACCGGCGTCGCCGAGGACATGGAGCTGTGCCGCAACGAGACGTTCGGGCCGGTGGTCGCGCTCTACCCGTTCACCTCTGACGACGAGGTGGTCGAGCTGGCCAACGACACCATCTACGGCCTGAACGCCTCCATCTGGACCTCCAGCCTCCCGCGCGGCCGCGCGCTCGCCGCCCGCGTCAAGGCCGGCACGGTCAACATCAACGAGGGGTACGCCTCGGCCTACGCCTCCTACGACGCCCCCATGGGCGGCATGAAGGCGTCCGGGCTGGGTCGCCGGCACGGGTCGGAGGGCCTGCTGCGGTACACCGAGTCCAAGACCGTGGCCTCGCAGGCGGGCTGGCTGGGGTTCGAGCCGCCGTTCGGGCTGCCGTACGAGAAGTGGGCCGCCACCCTGGCCACCACGCTCAAGACGATGCGGCGGCTGCGGTTGAAGTGATGTCCGCGCTGCAGACGCGAACGATCAGGGCACGGCGATCGGGCGGATCGTCAACGGGCTCGTGTGGAATAACCCGTCCTGAGCCGGTGTAGTTGACGTCCATGGAGATTCGTTATCTCGGAGGGCCGACGGCGGTCCTGGAGATCGGCGGGGTGCGCCTGCTGACCGATCCCACGTTCGACACGCCCGGTGACTACCCGATCGGGAACCGGGCGCTCACGAAGACCGTGGGGCCCGCCCTCGGCACGGCCGAGCTCGAGGCCGTGGACGCGGTGCTGCTCTCCCACGACCAGCACCCGGACAACCTCGACAGGGCCGGGCGGGACTACCTGACGTCCGTTCCGCTGGTGCTCTCCACCGGGTCGGCGGCCGAGCGGCTGGGGGCCTCCGTCCAGGCGCTGCCCAACTGGACGTCCGTCACGGTGAGCGACGGGCTGCGGGTGACCGGCGTCCCCGCCCAGCACGGGCCCGACGGCACCGAGCACCTGGTGGGCGAGGTGACCGGGTTCGTGCTCAGCGGTGACGGGCTGCCGACCGTCTACGTGAGCGGGGACAACGCCTCGCTGGACGTCGTACGGGAGATCGCCGGGCGGTTCGGCCCCGTGGACGTGGCGCTGCTGTTCGCGGGAGGGGCGCGCACGCCGCTGGTCGACGGCTACCTGACGCTGACCAGCGACGACGCCGTGACGGCGGCCGAGATCCTGGGGGCCAGGCACGTGGTGCCGCTGCACTTCGAGCACTGGGCGCATTTCACGCAGGGGCGGGACACCGTGGAGCAGGCGTTCGCCGGGTTCGGCGACCGGCTCCGGCTGCTCGCTCCGGGCGAAAGCACCCGGATCCCCTGACCACGTGGGCGGCGGCGCCCGGGTCCCCTGACCGCCCGGCGCTGGGCGGCGGCCCCCGCATCCGCCGGTCGCCCGCCGGATCGGTCGGCTCGTGGCGAACGGCGCCACCCAGGCCCGTCCCGCCCTGGCAGGGTGGAGCCATGAGCTGGAACGCGCGAGCCCTCGACGTGCTGGCGGCGGGGGAGCCCACCCCGCTGATCGACTTCCCGATCCAGGCGCCCGGGATCAGGCTGCTGCTGAAGGACGAGTCCGCGCAGCCGACCGGGAGCCTGCGGCACCGGCACGCCAGGGCGCTGTTCCGGCAGGCCGTCCTCGACGGGCTGGTCACCGAGGGCACGACCGTGGTGGAGGCCACGGGCGGCAACGCGGCCGTCGCGCAGGCCTGGTTCGCGCGGCGGCTCGGGCTGCCGTACATCGTGGTCATGCCGGGCGAGCGCAGCCAGGCGCGGGCCCGGGCGGTGGAGGCGCTGGGCGGGGAGTGCAGGTTCGTGACGCCGCCGCTGGCGATCTACGACGCGGCGCGTCGGATCCCGGGCCATTTCCTCGATCAGTTCGGGCGGGCGGCCGAGCACGACCTGGGGGAGGAGCTGTTCGCCCAGGTGCGGCCCGACTGGGTGGTGACGGGCGCGGGCACGGGTGCCACCTCCGCCACGCTCGGGCGGTGGATCCGCGATCACGACCTGCCCTGCCGGGTCGCGGTGGCCGATCCCGATAATTCGGCATATTTCCCTGGATGGACGCTCGACGTGCCCGACTACGCGACCGGGATGCCGTCGCGGATCGAGGGCATCGGGCGGCCGCGCGTCGAGCCGGGGTTCCGGCCCGACCTGGTCGACCTCGTCGTCCCGGTGCCCGACGCGGCGAGCGTGGCGGCGGCCCGGCACCTCCGGGCGGTCACGGGGCTCGCGGTGGGCGGCTCGTCGGGCACGGCGCTCTGGGCGGCGCTGGAGCTGGTCGGGCGCATGCGGGCCAGGGGCGAGACCGGCACCGTGGTGTCGCTGGTCGGGGACGCCGCCGATCGGCATCTGGCGACCTTTCACGATGACGCGTGGGCCGCCGCCAAGGGGCTGGACATCGGGCAACACATCGATGAGTTGCGGCGCCGGGTCGCGCTCAGGCCAGGGGATGGGTGACCCAGACGTTCGGTTCGACGTACACGGCGTGGTCCTGATCCAGGTCGCAGTGCACCAGGGTGAGCGCGCCGGGCACCTCCACCGGGCCCGGGCGGTCGAACGGCAGGTCCGTCCACCGGCGCCACTCCGCCAGCGTGCCCGACACCACCATCGAGCGCGGCGCCACCTTGACGATCTTCCCGCCCGCCCGCACGTGCACCCGTAACCAGGCGTCATGGGGCAGGCCGTCGGCTCGGGTCCTGAAGGCGTACTCGGTCATGGGGGTACGCGGTTCGAGGTGCTTCCTGTTGGGCCTGACCGGCGCCACCAGCTCGCAATAGCCGAGGCCGGCGGCGCGCTCGCGCATGGCCGCGAGCATCAGGGAGGAGAGCCCCGTTCCCTGGAGATCGCGGCGGACGGAGATCTCCAGGGCGGAGATGCTGTCGGGCCGCTCGCCGCGCTCGCGGGCCAGCCAGCCGTGCCTGATCACGCCGTCCCACCCGTCGTCGGGCAGCTCGGAGCCCCTGAAGGGGAACGGGATCATGCACCCCCGCGCCGCCAGCCGTCCCGGCTCCTCGTCGGAGTCGGCCACCAGCACGTAGTCGGCGTAGGTCGTGGTGGCGAACGGATAGAACAGGTCCGCGATCGGATCCTCGAGCACGAAATCGTGCCACGTATGGTCCATCTCGAACAGCGACGGCGCGAACTCGGGACGCTCCGCGAGCGTCGTGATCTTGAGGGCCACGAGAATCATTCTCACATTACGGCCGACCGGTACGCGCTTGTATAAATCAGGGCGAATGACGTGCGCTAGCGTCGGCCGCATGACAGAACTTGACGCCAGGCTGCGCGCCATCACCGACCTGATCGTGGCCGAGGCGCGCGAGGGCGGCGGCAGGCACGAGTACGACGGCCGGATCCAGGATCTCTCGCCCTCGGGCGTGCGGTCCGGGCTGGCGCGACTCGGCGAGGGGCCGCTGCCCGCGGAAGCGCATGACGCCGAGCACCTTCAGGTGTTCGAGGAGAGCCTGCGCACTCAGTTCGGCGAGCTGGAGCTGCATCGCAAGAACCCGCTGGTCCACCTCTCGAACCTCGACCTCGCCTGCTACGACCGCGACTACGCCCCCGAGGAGGAGCGCGCGGCGGCCAAGGCGGCCCACCTCGCGCTCTGGCCCGAGGCGGTGGACCAGGCGATCGCCTCGCTCGACCAGGTTCCGGCCCCCGTCGCGCAGTCCCTGCTCGCCGCGACCAGGGGACTGGCCGCCGGGGTCACCGACGAGGCCGCGCTCAAGGCGCACAGCCTGCTCGTGGCCCACGTCGAGCGGGCCGCGGCCGAGGGCGACCCCGACGCGGCCCTCGGCGGCGAGGCGCTGGCCAGGCTCATGGGCACGGCCGAGGGGCTGCCCGTCGACCTGGGCAGGCTCGCCGAGCGGGCCGACGCCGAGCGGGACCGGCTGATGGGGCTGCTCGCCGAGTCCTGCGCCAAGCTGGGTGAGCGGGACCGGGCGCCGCTGGACGTCGTACGGGAGCTGGTCAAAGAGCATCCCGACGCCGACGGGGTCATCGAGGCGGCGCGGATCGGTACGGAGAAGGCCATCGCGTTCACGCGCGAGAAGGACCTCGTGCCCTACCACGACGGCGAATGCCTGGTGGGGCTGGCGCCCGAGTCGCGGCGCTGGGCGATGGCCATGATGGCGTGGAACTCGCCGGGCGAGCCCGAGGGCCCGTCCTGGTACTACATCACGCCGCCGGACACCTCATGGCCGGAGCAGGACCAGGAGGAGTGGCTGGAGGTCTTCAGCAACGTGACGCTGCCGGCGATCAACGTGCACGAGGTCGCGCCCGGGCACTTCTCGCACGCCCGCGCGCTGCGGCGGGCGAAGTCGGACGTGCGCCGGCTCCTGCAGTCGCTCGCGTTCATCGAGGGGTGGGCGCACTACGCCGAGGAACTGTGCGTGGAGGAGGGCTTCGAGTCGGGCGACCCGCGGTTCGAGATCGGCGTCTGGGTGGAGGCGCTGCTCCGCGTCACCCGGCTGGCCTGCGCGATCGGCGTGCACACCGGGCAGATGACGGTCGAGGAGGGCGCCAGGCGCTTCGAGTCCGACACGCACCTGGCCGGGCCGGCCGCGCTGTCGGAGGCCAGGCGGGCGTCGTTCGACCCGACGTACGGGCGTTACACCTGGGGCAAGCTGCTCATCCTCGACCTGCGGGAGCGGGCGCGGGCGGAGTGGGGCGCGGGCTTCACCCTGCAGCGTTACCACAAGGCCCTGCTCGACCTCGGCTCGCCGCCCCTGGGCCTGATCGACCGCATCCTCTAGATCGTCCCCTTCCCTCCGGAAGGGACCCTGGGGCGGCGGTGGCACGTCCGGTAGCGTCGGTCGCGAGCGAGGGGAGGATGATCCTGTGCGGGAGCTCTCCGGCAAGGTCGCCGTGGTGACCGGCGCGGCCAGCGGCATCGGGCGGGCGCTGGCGCTCAGGTTCGCGGCCGAGGGCATGGCGCTGATGCTCGCCGACGTCGATCCCGGCGGCCTCGTCGAGACGGCCCACCAGGCAGGCGACGGCAAGGTGCTCACGCAGGTCACCGACGTCTCCGACGCGGTGGCCGTACGGCACCTGGCCAACCGCTGCTTCGGCGAGCTCGGCGCCGTGCACGTCCTCTGCAACAACGCCGGCGTCTTCCAGGGCGGCCGCATGTGGACCCGCGGCGAGGAGGACTTCGCCTGGCTGCTGGGGGTCAACCTGTGGGGCGTGCTCCACGGCATCCACGAGTTCGTCCCGCGCATGATCGAGCAGGACACCGAGGGGCACATCGTCAACACGGTGTCGGTGGCCGGGCTGTTCACCACGCCGGGCTCGGGCGGGTACGCGGTCACCAAGTACGCCGCGATGGCCGCGTCCCAGGCCCTGGCCGAAGACCTGGCCGCCACGGGCTCCAAGCTCCGGGTGACCGCGCTCTGCCCCGGCGCGGTCAGGACCCGCATCGCCGACTCCGAGCGCGTACGCCCGGCCGGCCTGGTCACCACCCCCACCCAGGACGAGGTGGACGCGCAGGAGTGGGTCGGCCGGGCGTCCGAGCGCGGCATCGAGCCGGCCGAGGTGGCCGGCCTGGTCGTGGCGGCCATCCGCGAGGAGCGGTTCCTGGTGCTGACCGATCCCCGGTACGCCGCTCGGCTGCGCCTGCAGACCGAGACCCTGCTCACCGGGAACCTGCCGCCCTACCAGTGACGTTCGTGGGCCAGCACCCGCACCACGGTGCCGCTGTGCGGCCTGACCAGCAGCCGGACGTGGTCGCCGGGCAGCACGTCCTGGTAGAGGCCCTGCGTGACCAGGAACGACCGGGCCTTCTCCGAGCTGCCGTCGTGCACGGCCACGTGGTAGGCGCGCGTGCTGCTCATCGTCTCGGGGTCCACATCGACGACGGCCCAGCGCTTGACGACGTAGCCGGAGACCTCCTGCCGCTTGGGGCCCGGCGGGGCGGACCCGGGCGGCTCGATCCCCACGCCGTGCCAGCCGCTGCCCGTGAAGATCCACTCCTGCTGCGGATCCGTCGGCTCGGCGTCCGGCCCGGCGACCTCCCGTCCGGCCGGGGTCAGCAGGAATCCCCGTCCCGCCATGAGCAGCCCCACCCCGGCCACGAACGACACCATCGTCGCGATCATCCCCGGCCACGACAGCCCGGCCGCGGAGATGGTGGCGTACCAGGGGATGACCAGCGCGGCGGCCAGGAGCACCGGAACGATCATGGTCGGCCAGCGCCGCCGCGCCAGGCCCAGGTCGATGGCGGTCTGCCGGGCCAGCGGGACCAGGCCGCCGTCCAGCTCGGACCCTTCGGGCATGACCGCCATGACGGGCGCGTACGGCTTGCCCGCCAGGCGGGCGCCCACCCGTTCCAGGACCCATCGCTCGTACGGGAGGAGCGGCTCCTGCCTCAGGGGCGCCAGCGACAGGCGCTCGTCCTCGATCGTCAGCCACCCGCGCCCGGCCAGCTCGAACAGCGCCGTGTGGAACACCTCCTGAGCCCGCATGCCGCGTAACAGCTCGACCACGGGCAGTGGCGCCTCGTGTCGCGGCGCTCCCCGCGGGCGGTCGCGGCTGGACACCTTGAAGGCGGCGGCCAGCGTGGCGGCCCACAGGGCCCACGCCGTCGCCGGCCAGACAAGATCCATTGTTCTGTGTTAGCACGAGTGCCGGTGGCAGGCCAGGTGTAATGCACAAGGCCGATAGACTGTAGTCACCGCATTTCGCCTTTGGGGGGTTCTCACGGTGTCTGAATTCGACACAGTGCTGGTGGTCGACTTCGGCGCACAGTACGCGCAGCTCATCGCCAGGCGTGTGCGCGAATGCCACGTCTACTCCGAGATCGTGCCCTCGACCATGCCGGTCGAGGAGATGATGGCCAAGAACCCCAAGGCGATCATCCTGTCCGGCGGCCCTTCCTCGGTCTACGCCGAAGGCGCCCCGCCGGTGCCCCACGGGCTGTTCGAGACGGGTGTGCCCACGTTCGGCATCTGCTATGGCTTCCAGGCCATGGCGCAGGCGCTGGGCGGCGAGGTGGCCCGCACGGGCGTGGCCGAGTACGGCGGCACCGCGCTCGAGGTGCTCAACGAGGGCGTGATCTTCTCCGGGCTGCCGGCCGCCCAGACGGTCTGGATGTCGCACGGTGACAGCGTCGCCGCCGCCCCCGAGGGCTTCACGGTGACCGCCTCGACGAGCGAGACCCCGGTCGCCGCCTTCGAGCACCCCGAGCGCGGGCTCTACGGCGTGCAGTTCCACCCGGAGGTGCTCCACTCCGAGCACGGCCAGGTGGTGCTCAAGCACTTCCTCGACGCCGCCGGCTGCCGGCCCTCGTGGACCATGCTCAACATCGTCGAAGACTCCGTCGAGGCCGTGCGCCGCCAGGTGGGCGACGGCCGCGCGATCTGCGCCCTGTCCGGCGGCGTCGACTCCGCGGTGGCCGCCGCGATCGTTCAGCGCGCCATCGGCGAGCGGCTGACCTGCGTCTTCGTCGACCACGGCCTGCTGCGCAAGGGCGAGGCCGAGCAGGTGGAGCGCGACTTCGTGGCCGCCACGGGCGTGAAGTTGCGCGTGGTCGACGCCGCCGACCGCTTCCTGAAGGCGCTGGAGGGCGTCTCCGACCCGGAGGAGAAGCGGAAGATCATCGGCCGCGAGTTCATCCGCGTCTTCGAGGACGAGCAGCGCGCCATCATGGCCGACGGGCCGGTGGAGTTCCTGGTCCAGGGCACGCTCTACCCCGACGTGGTGGAGTCGGGCGGCGGCACCGGCACCGCCAACATCAAGTCCCACCACAATGTCGGCGGCCTGCCTGACGATCTCCAGTTCAAGCTGGTCGAGCCGCTGCGCGCGCTCTTCAAGGACGAGGTGCGCCGGGCGGGCGAGGAGCTGGGGCTCCCGTCCGCCATGGTCTGGCGCCAGCCCTTCCCGGGTCCCGGTCTCGGGATCCGCATCGTGGGCGAGGTCACCCGCGAGCGCCTGACCCTGCTGCGCGAGGCCGACGCGATCGCCCGCGAGGAGCTGTCCCGGGCCGGCCTCGACCGGCAGATCTGGCAGTGCCCGGTGGTGCTGCTGGCCGACGTCCGGTCGGTGGGGGTGCAGGGGGACGGGCGTACGTACGGGCATCCGGTGGTGCTGCGGCCGGTGACGTCCGAGGACGCGATGACGGCCGACTGGGCGCGGGTGCCTTACGACGTGCTGTCGCGCATCTCGACCCGGATCACCAACGAGGTCCGGGAGATCAACCGGGTGGTGCTCGACGTGACGAGCAAGCCTCCGGGCACCATCGAGTGGGAGTAGTTCGCGGGGAGGGCTAGCCGGGGCGGGAGAGCTCGGGGCTCAGGCGGGGTGCTTGGGGCTCAGGCGCCTACGGGGGTTCAGGCGGCGATCCGGGCTCAGGCGGCGACCGGGGTGAGGGCGCCGATGGGGCAGTCGGTCCCGGCGTGGGCGAACGCCGACAGCTCGAACCAGATGGCCTTGCCGCGAGCCGTACGCTCGCCGCCCCAGCAGCAGGAGAGCAAGTCGACGAGGAACAGCCCGCGCCCGCTCTCCGCGTCCGCGTCGACGACCCGCATGCGCGGCAGGTCGGGGTTCTCGTCCTCGACCTCGCAGCGCAGCAGGCCGTCCTCGGCGGAGAGGCTGAGGCGGACCTGCCCGTACGCGTGCCTCACGGCGTTGCCGACCAGCTCGCTGACGAGCAGTTCCGCGGCCTCCGCCTGGTCGTCGAGGCCCCAGTCGGCGAGCTTCTCGCGGGTCAGCCGGCGGGCAGCGCGCACCGAGCGGAGGTCAGGCGAGAGCCACCACGACGCCGTGCGGCACGTGGTCTGGCGGCGGCCGGTCACCGCGGTCAGGATGCTGCTCATCGAAAGCCTGTTCATGTCCTACCCCGAGTGGGTCCTCTCCCTTGCCTCTCGACCAGTGAGCCTGGGTTGCTCACACCGTCGAGAATGCCTCAGTGAGATGCATCACGAAGAGGTGAAAACTCCCCGCATAGGTACCTATTCCCCGTACGTAGGCAGCCCCACGGCAGGGGCCGGTGTGCTTTCTGGTACGAGGGAGGCTCTATGAGGTGGTCTGGGGCACCACGCAGTTGTTGCCCGGAGGCTTGCCCTCCGGCCAGGCGACGCCCTTGAACGTCAGCTTTCCCGACGCCGGGTCCAGCCGGACGACCGGGAGGGCCTTGTCGTACGGGTTGCCCGCGCCGGTCAGGCAGATCAAGCCGCTCGCGCCCTGGATCCGGTAGGCGGCGTGCAGATCGGCGAGCACGTCCTTGACGTCCTGCCGGGAGGGGACCTCTGTGGGGCTGAGCGCGACCGCCTTCGCCAGGGCCCGGTGGGCGGTCAGGACCACGTCATGGGTGATGATCGTACGCCCGTCCTCGAGTGCCACAGGGCCGATCTTGGCGGTGGCGATGAGGTGCTGGAGCCGCGCCAGGGACTCCTGCGGCTCGGCGAGATAGCGCGGGAGGTCTTCCCGCTTCGGCTTGGAGCCTTGGTTGTTCCGCCACCACTTCTCCACCTCGACGGTCCAGGTGCCGGGATGGGCCGGGGCGGCGTACTCGACGGACACGGACGGCCTGCCGCCGCCCGGGTCGCCCCGGAGGAGTTCGAGGTCCTCGGCGTCCAGGCGGCTGTCGAGTGTCGTCGCGTCGGAGCCGGTGATCACGGTGTAGGACTTCTTGCCGGCACAGTAGGTGTTCGCCAGCGTCTTGACGAAGAGCTTCAGATGGAAGGCCCGGCCGGCGAAATAGATGAAACGGGCGTTCGACTGGCAGATGTTCAGGGCGAAGTCCTGGAACCGGTTGGGCGTGCGGCCGGGCTCCTCAAGGCCGGGTGACTCGTACGTCATGTCCTGGACCCCGGTGCCCCTCTTGCCTTTCCGGGCCTCGGTGAAGGCGTCGCGCAGAGACTTGTCGTAGTTGTCCTTGGGCCGGGTGTCCGCGATGAGCGCGCTCTCGGCGCCCGCCAGCTTCGGGTCGGACTTGAGCAGTGCCTCGGCCTGCTCCTTGGAGGTCGAGACCACGCGGGCCAGGCCGGGGAACGGATCCTGGCCGCGGTCCTGGCTCTCCGGATTGGCGAAATCGGTCGAGGTGACCAAGCCTGCGACGACGGGGATGCCCAGGTCTCTCGTCAGGTGGCGCATCGCGTTCCACGTGTTGGTCAGGCTGAGGTTGAACCCGGCGACGACGCGGAGCTGCGGTTCCCTTCTGGTGAGATAGTTCACGGTCTGCTGCCAATGCCAGTAGTCGCGGCCGGGGTTGGCGAGGACGAGGCGGATCGGCGGCTTCGCGGCGTCGGGGGTGTTGGCTTGCAGCTGGGCCAGATAGGCGCCCTGCACCTCGCTCAGGATCTGCTTGCGCACGGCCGGGATGTCCGACTGCATGGGGATCATCAACGCCACGGTGGCGTACGGCTTCGCCGCGATCCGATCGTTCTCCGCCTCGATGCGCGCGAAGACCTCCGGCATGCCGTCGACCTCCGGCATGAACACGCCTGTGCCGTCCGACACGCCGATGCAGTCAGCGCCCACCACCACGAGCCCTTCACCGCAGCTCGCCGGCTCGGGCGGCGGGAGTATCACCGTGTACGCGACGAAACTCAGGACGCCCGCGATGGCGAACACCTCGGTGGCGAGGGTCAGCGGTCCCGGCCCCCTGCGGGGCGGTTTCGGCGCCGGGCCCGAGCCCACGGTGACCGGCAGCAGCCGGCTGGGCACCGGCTCGGTGCCGCCGGCGACGATGTTCTCGACGGCCTCTTTCCGCCGGGCGAACAGCGCCGGGATCTCTTCGGCGAGTTCGCCCGGAGGCACGGGCGGGTTGGCTCCTCTCGCGACCGGTGCTCCGCCCCGCGCCGAGGTCGCCACGACGACGGGAGGTACGCGCAGGCCGCGGGATCCGTGATCGTAGGCGGCGAGCAGGGTGTCCCTGATCTTCCGCCGCGCCGGGACGAGGTCGACGTCGGGCAGGAGAATGACGGGGCGGCGCGCGCGGTTGAGCCGGCGGAAAAGCCCGTAGTGCGCGTTGATGTCCGCCAGCAGGGCCTTGACGAGCAGGAGCTCCTTCTCGTCGATGCCCTTGGACGGCGGTTCGATCAGCAACCGGCGCAGCTCCCTGACGAGCTCCTCGGTGGTGTCCAGCGGCCGTTTGAACGCCTTCTTCCGGAACCAGCGCAGGGTGCGGCGGCCGCGTCCCTTGAAAGCGCCGAACACGCCGATCACCACGCCGACGACGCCGTTCGCCAGGTTTCCTAGATGGGCGTTGGCGAGCACCTCTCTGATCGCCTGGCGAACCTCCCGAAGGATCTGCTGCCGGGCCTTGTCGCTCGCCTTTCTGATCTTCTCCTTCAGCTCGGCGTCCAGTTCGCCCAGCTCGGCGAGGCGTTTCTGCTCCGGATCCCGGAGATTCCACTCCGTGAGGGCGTACGCGGCCTCGAAGCGCGGGAAGACGAGGGGAAGCCGGCAGGCGGGACGCGAGAACCTGTGCGCGACGGCCCGCAGTTCCGCCGCGAACTGCGACGGGTCGGCGTCCGGCGGGGTCTTGCACGGCTCGTTGATCGGCAGGACGCTCGAATACTCCTCGTAGTATTCCTCGGGCCACGATCGAATCGCATCGAGGCCGGCCGCGTGCTCGTCCGAGGGCTCGAGCTGAAAGACCAAAGGTCCGGCTCGGCGGCCGAACCGGACCTTCCTCCGGCGGAACCGACGGAGGATCACCAGCTCCGCCAGCGCCGCGTGTAGGTGCTGAGCCACCTCGGCCCCCATCGTCGTCATACCGGCCCCCCAGCGAGTGGGTTGGACATTAACCGGTCGTGACCGCGTCTTAACGGGGTTTGGGGAAATGCCGAGGTCCTGCGGTCCTGTACGGCGGCGCTCGCCGTACAGGACGAGGGTTTTTCAGGCGTCAGCTGCCTTTCTTGTCCTTTTCCGCGAGGGTGCCGCAGGTGAAGCCCTTTTCCCGGTCGGGATCGAGCTGGATGTCGACCAGGATCGTGCTCTCCGAGAACTTGCGGAAGGTCATCAACTTGTCGCAGTCGTAGAAGGCGTAACCGCCCTCGAACTCGCCCAGCAGCATCATCCAGCGCCCGTCGTAGAGCGTCTTGCCGCTGCTGTCCTGGAGCCTGGCCCACTGGTCCTGGAAGCCGAGGCTGTCGAGCAGCGTGTTGGCCTGCCCGGTCTCCTGCACCTGCACGGCGCCGAAGACCATCTGGATGATGAGCAGGTATCCCAGCCCGACGCCCGTGAAGGCCCCGATCAGGACCTTCATCCCGGCGCGGCCGATCGACCTGCGGCGCAGCAGCCGGAAGGGCACCACGTAGGCCAGGAAGCCCAGCGCGATCGCGAAGACGACCTCACCGCCTCCCAGGTGCTCGCCCGCCGCGGTGTACACGTAATAGAGGAAGCCCAGGTAGGACAGACCGGCCCAGATCGCGGCCATCACGGCGACGATCCACGGGCGGGCCCGGACGGCCTGGAACAGGCGTCCGGCCCAGCCGCGGGTGATGAGGTTGAGCAGCCAGCCCAGTCCGATGACGAGGCCGATGAACAAGGCGCTGATCAGTATCAGCGGCAGCAGGGTGCCGAGGAGCCGCCCGAAGAGCACGGACTGGTCCATGCCGGCCTGCTCGGGCGTGATGCCGAAGACGCTGTACATCTCCTTGAAGCCCATGTACAGCAGCGCGTACAGCGTGACACCGGCCGGGACCACCACCGAGCCGATCTTCTCGAGTACGTCGAGGACGCCGCCGCTGTCCTCCTCGCCCTCCGGCGTGGCCTTCGGGGCCTCGGCCGGGGGAGCGTCCTGCGGCAGCGGCTCAGCCGGAATCGGCTGATCTAACGGGTAAGACTGATAAGTCATGATAAATCGGAATCCATGCCTGTTTGACGGAGTGTGGGAGTTAATTGACAAGATTATTGGCCGCTGGAGGGCAGTGCGGATCGACCCCATCCGATCGCCCAAATGGCGATCCAGCACAAAGCCCTCAGAGCGGGCGCGCCAGGGTCTCGGCAGGAGTAGGGGGACGCGGCGAGGCCGCAGTCGTTACTTCAACTTCCCTCGAAATGTTCCCCTGATCTTTGCTGATCGTCCGAGGTCGCCGCCTCGACGGCGGCGCTCAGCCCCATACCGTAGCGGTCGGGGTGGCACAGCCGCGACAGAACCCCCTTGATGCCGATATATGACCGTAAGCCGCCCGAAGCTGCCACAAGCGCGCGGCATTTTCGCTGACTCGCACATTTACCGGACCTGTCCGGTGGTCAGTCGGAGTCATTCGCGTCATTACGTATTCATCGGCACTTGACCGGCTGAGGGGTCGAGGAGCCTAAGGCTCGGGCGGTGGGTCGTCCGCGTGTTCGCCGATCAGGGGGACGAACCGGGCGGGGGTCAGCAGGCGTTCCTGGACCAGGCGGTCGTGTCGCTTGCCGAAGAGCACGACGGTCTCGTTCAGCTCCTCGTGGATCGGCATGACCAGCCGTCCGCCCTCGGCGAGTTGCTCGGCGAGCGGGGCGGGCACCGTCCGGGCCGTGGCGGACACGACGATGGCGTCGAAGGGCGCGTGCTCGGGCAGGCCGGCGGTGCCGTCTCCGACCACTGTCTCGGCGTTGGTCACGCCGGCCGCGGCGAGGTTGGCCCGCGCGTGCCGGGCCAGGTCGGCGTGGCGTTCCATCGAGTACACCTGGCGGGCCATGCGGGCGAGCAGGGCGGTCTGGTAGCCGTACCCGGTGCCGATCTCCAAAACCTTCTCCGTGCCCGACAGCCGCAGGGCGTCGATCATCTGCGCGATCAGGGACGGCTGCGAG
Source organism: Nonomuraea sp. JJY05 (assembly GCF_043496855.1). NCBI lineage: Bacteria > Bacillati > Actinomycetota > Actinomycetes > Streptosporangiales > Streptosporangiaceae > Nonomuraea > Nonomuraea sp. JJY05. Next base: position 294,720 of record NZ_JBIEIS010000007.1, on the reverse strand, counting down.
GTGGGCTGGCCGTGGCCGATCGGGATCGGTTCGTCGAAAGGGGCGCGGTCGGCGTGGCGCGGCGGCACGAACCGGTCGCGCGGTGTGGTGGCGAGGGCCGCCAGCAGCCGGGGATCTTCCACCCCCGCCCACTGGGCGGCCTTCACCAGCGTCTCGAACTCCATCGGCGGTCACCCGCCGGCGCGCTGCTCCGAGCCATGTCCACCTGCTTCCCCACAGGTCGGGCTCGATGCTGTCGCTGTCAGCAGTTCTTGCCGTTGTTGACGCAGCGGACGACGGTGTTCATGAGCCGCTGCGACATCACGCCGATGGCGCCGGCGTGGTCGGTGCTCGGGTCGTTCTGCTCGCTCGCGAATCCGTCCACCGCGAAGGGGACGTCTCCCGAGGTGGGCACGTCGTCGTAGGTCAGCGTCATCCGGAGCTGCGGTACGGCCTCGGTGCCGCTGGGGCAGGCGCCGCTCTCGTCAGGGAAGACGAGGTGCGTGCGGTGGTCGGCGCTGTCGAGGTTCTGTCCGTCCCAGCAGCTGGGCATGTCGAAGACCCGGACCAGGTCGCTGCCCGAAGGGCAGATCGGATACTTGTCGGTCAGCCGGTCGGTGAAGCCCGTGCAGGTGAACGTCGGGCGGGCGTTCTCGGCGCCGTTGCTGGCTGCCCTGGCGTCGCCGGAGACCATCCTGAGGAATCGCGGCGCCGCCGTCACCTCCGAGGTCAGGTTGCCGCGGTATTCGAGCCGCACCGACGTGGGCTGTACGGGGGTGCCGACGTTGTTGGTGTCGCCCTCGTCGGCGGATTCGTCAGCCGATTCGTCGGCGGATTTGTCGGCGGATCCGCGTACGCGCAGGGTTGGCCAGAAGTAGGCGGACCGGTCGTCGCTGGTGCGGCAGGTGGTGTCCGCGGCGGCCAGGCTCTCGTTGGTCGAGAACGCGTCCGTGGACGTGTTGCCCACGTAGTCCTGCTTGAGCTGGGCCCCGTCCGACATGCCCGGGGCGAGGATGAGATTGTCGGTGTTGGAGTGACCGCCGCTGTTGGTGCCGCATTGGGAGACGTACGTGCCCGTCGAGGCGTTATCGCCCGCTTGCGGCTGTTCCGCTTTGGGGACGTCACGGATGTCGACGAAGTCGTCGGCCGACAGCCCGGCGTCCGCCGAGTTCTGGGCGGAGTCGCCGAGCGCGCAGGTGGCGAGCTCGTCGAGGCCGGTGGGGCGTTCGGCGACGCGTCCGATGGCTATGGCGATGCGGTCGATGGCGGCGGCGCGTTTGTCGGTGAGTGGGCCGAGGATGGCGTTCTGGACGAAGTTGGGGCCTCCTTGCCCTGTCGAGGTGGCGAGTCGGTTGTTGGCCTCCTGGAGTTGTTTGTCGAGTTGGTCGAGGTTGCGGTCGACCTCGGCCTTGGCGGCGGCCGGGATGTCGGGCAGCTTGTCGGCCACGTTCGGGCAGACGATGGTCTGCGCCGCCGAATCCGCCGTCTGGCTGCCGCTGGGCTCAGGTGTGGCCGAGCCGGTAGCCGGGGGTGCGGTGGTTTGTTCCGGCGAGGTGGCCTGGTCGGTCGGGGTGGCTTGATCGGTCGGGGTGGCTTGGTCGGTCGGGGTGGCTTGGTCGGTCGGGCTGGGCTCCCCGGATGGGGCGGTGGAGTCGCCGAGCGCGCAGGTGGCGAGCTCGTCGAGGCCGGTGGGGCGTTCCGCGACGCGTCCGATGGCTATGGCGATGCGGTCGATGGCGGCGGCGCGTTTGTCGGTGAGTGGGCCCAGGATGGCGTTCTGGACGAAGTTGGGGCCTCCTTGTCCTGTCGAGGTGGCGAGTCGGTTGTTGGCCTCCTGGAGTTGTTTGTCGAGTTGGGCGAGGTTGCGGTCGACCTCCGCCTTGGCGGCGGCCGGCACCTCAGGCAGCTTGTCGGCCACGCTCGGGCAGACGATGCCCTCGGCCGCGACCGTGCTCAGATAGACATCCACCGCCCCGGTCTGCGCGTACGGCGGGGAGCCTGACAGGACGAGCGCGACGCTGCCGCTCAGGCAAACCGCCCCCAACCACGGCCTGAACCGTCTTTCCCCCGATGGACTCCACATGCGACCACTCCCTCCGGTTTCGTGACGTGGGCAAGGAAAGTCCGATCTTCGACAGGTACGGGGGTGTTTACGGGAGGGTTCACCGCCTGCGCCCGGAGGAAGCCGCCAAACCGCCTCCTACCAGCGCGAACGCGTATTTATACACATTCGCGGATTGAACCCGGCACGAGCCCCGGGTCGTACAACCGGGCGTCGAACACCGCTCCGAGCCTCACCCCTGAGGCAACCGAAAGGGTCAATCATGACGAAGCGCATCCTCACCGCCTCCGGCCTCGCGCTCGCCACCGCGCTGATCGCCGCCTCCGTCAGCCCGGCCACGGCACAGGCGGACACGCAGTCGAGCACCGACGTCTATCTGGCGGCCACGCTGCTGGGCACGAACGAAGTGCCCGCCCCCGGCGCGAAGGTGGGTGACCGGAACGGCAGCGCGATCGCCGTGTTCCGCGTCCATGGGCAGCAGGTCGACTATGCGATCCGCTGGCAGAAGGTGGCCGCTCCGACCGCGTTCCACATCCACCAGGGCAAGGCCGGCAAGAACGGCGACGTCAAGATCCCGTTCTTCGGCGCGGCGCTGCCCGCCTCGCTCAGCGCCGTCAAGGGCACCGTCACGGTCAAGGACCCCGGCCTGCTCGCCAGGATCGCGAACAACCCCAAGGGCTGGTACGCCAACCTGCACACGGGCGAGTTCCCCGGCGGCGCCGTCCGCGCCCAGCTCCACCGCGTACGCCCCGTTTCGCTCGAATCGGTGCTGGCCGCCGGCTCGTCCCACCACACGCTCACCGCACTGGCCGACGGCCGCCAGGAAGTGCCCGCGCCCGGCACCAAGGTCGGCGACAAGGACGGGCAGGCCGCGTGGCTCGTCTGGGTGAAGGGCACCAAGGTGCACTTCGCCACCGCCTGGAAAGGCGTCGCCCCGCCGACGAACGGCCACGTCCACCGCGGCGTGAAAGGCAAGAACGGCCCGGTGGTCGTGGACTTCTTCGCCGCCGCGAAGGGCCTGCCGGCCGGCGTCAACGGCATCGCCGGCACCGGCACCGCCTCGGCCAAGGTCGCCGCCGGCATCAGAAACAACCCCAAGGGCTGGTACGTCAACCTGCACACCGCGGAGTTCCCCGGCGGCGCGGTGCGCGGCCAGCTCCACAACGGCGGCTGGTAACAGCGCACACGAACGCGCCGCGCGGGATCCCACCCGCGCGGCGTTCGCGTGTCCCGGCTCAGGCGCTGATCAACGCCACCAGGACGAGGACCGAACCGCCCATCACCACCGTGTGCCGGACGTTCTGCAGACCCGGCATCACCCAGCTCGGGAAGACGCTCCCACCCGCCTTCAGCAGCGCCGGCACGTCGATGCGCCGCAACATCGGGTCGCCCTTGCGCTCGAAGGCCTTCTGCACGGACTTGGCGGCGGTCAGCTGGCTGTAGAGGATCAGGACGTTGCCGACGAGCACGAGCGGCTGGAAGACCCAGGACAGGACCGGCCCCCAGTGGTTTCCCATGAGGTTGAGCACGGCCAGGACCGTCATGATCAGCGCGACCGTGGCGGGCACGATGGTCTCGTGGCCGCCGGCGTCGAAGTTGATGTTGTTCTCTTCAAGGACGCGGACGGGGGCGCCCTGGCGCTCCAGCTCCCGCTCCGCGGCGATCCCCGCGTCGCGGCCGTAGCGGTGGCGTACGAGGGGGATGCTCACGAAGGCGAGGGCGACGAGCAACTGCAGAACGGCGGCGAAGGTCATCATGGCGGGGGCTCCTCAGCGGTGCATAGGGTGTGCTTCTTCGATGAGGAAGACGATGCCGACCACCGCTGCTCCCACGCTGACCGCGCGCTGTCACGGCCCCGCCGCCGCGTAACAGCGACATCACCCTCGCCCAGACGCTCCCGACTCGCCCGGCGCTTCCGGCCCGCCCGACTCGCCCGGCGCTTCCGGCCCGCCCGACTCGCCCGGGGTTTCCGGCTCGTCCGGCCCGGGCGTGGCGGGTGACGGCGCGTTCGGCGTAGAGGCGTTCACCGTGGGCTCGCCCGGCAACGCCTCGTCCGCCGAAGCACCATCCGCCACGGGGGCGATCGCTGGAAGAGCGTCCGGGACGGTGTCGGTGGCGTCCGGAGCAAGTGCCGGCGGCGTGAGCGGGGCCCGGGGCTTGGGGCGTAGCGCGCGTCCGACCCCCCGTACCGAAGCGACCACCACCCGCCCCGCACCCCCCACCAGCAGCGGCACCAGCAGCACCCCCACGAAGATGGGCGAGGCCATGTACCGGAAGTCCTGCGCCGAGATGTTGGCCAGCACCGTGAGCTGCTGCCCGGCCACCACGGCCGCCACCCCCAGCACGTACCGGTTCCGCAGCGCCAGCGCCCCCAGCGCCACGGCCAGGTACGACACGTACGCCCACAACGCCCCCCGCCACAGCACCCAGTCGTACTGCGGCGCCAGCGCCCCGGTCAGCCACGGGTCGGCCACCTGGTTCAGCTCCCACGACTTCGGCCGCAGCGAGAAGACCCACCGCCCGGGGAAGTCGGGCACCTTGTTCGGCCCGACGTAGGTGTCGGCGTTGGGCCGCCGCGAGAACCGGTACGTCATCCCCCCGATGGCGAACTCGTCCTGCACGGGCCGCCACGCGATCGCCCCCCGGCACAGCCGGGTTTCGATGATCATGCGGGGTTCGGAGACCAGCAGCCGTTTCCACAGGTCGAGCAGCTCGGAGGCATGCGCGTCGGCCTGCGGCCAGCTGAAGTCCCCCCGCCAGATCAGCGGGTTGATCGTGTAGCAGGTGCCGCCGTCCCACCACCGCGTCAGCGGCGCCACGGTGGCCATCAACGCCTTGTCCTGCTCGGTGAACAGCTCGGGACGGTCCCGGTACGCCACCGCGATGTCGCCGAAGGCCGTGTGGTAGACGTACGTCTTGGCCGGGGCCATGATGCCGAACTGCGGGAACACGAAATTCGTGAGCACCAGCGGCAGGGCAGCGGCGAAGGTGCCGGCGAGCAGCAGCCGTACGCGCATGGTCCTGACGATCACCAGCAGCGCGAGGACGGCGACGCCCACGACGAGGAAGCCGTTCGCCCGGAACAGCCCCAATGCCGTGAAGAGCAGCCCGAGCCCGACGAGCGTGGGCACGGTGACGGCGCGTCTGGCCGCGATCCGCGCGCACACGCCCGCGACGGCGATCGCGCAGATCGTGAACGGCACGTCCTTCCACAGCGTCACCGAGAACGCGCCCACGGGCGGCGCCAGCGGCATGAGCATCGCCACGAGCGTGGTCGGCAGGCGCGGCGCGCCGAGCGCCTTGAGCGACTGCGCCAGGTACGTCAGCGCCGCCGCCATGGCGGTGGTCTGCGCGAACGTGACCGCGCCCAGGTCACCCGTCTTGGTGAAGCTCAGAGACAGCAGCGCGTCGTAGAGCACCGAGTGGTCGCTCACCCAGGGACCGACGACGGTGTGGCTGAGGTACAGGACCGAGTCGCGGCTGAACAGGCCAGGGTAGAAGGCCGCCCACCAGCAGGCGAGGACGGCCTGGACGATCAGGAAGGTCGGGATCGCGACCCACGGCCTTGGCTTCGCGGTGCCCATGGGCTGTCAGGGGTAGCTCACTCCGGGCTCGGGTTTCTGGCCGCGTAGCAGGGTCGGCACCGTGACGAGGTGGTAGCCCTGCTTCTTGAGCTCCTTGAGGATGGAGGGCATGGCCTTCACGGTCGCCGGGACCGTGTCGTGCATGAGAATCACTCCGTCGCGCTTGGCCAGCCTGAGGACGGCGGCCTTGATCTTCTTGGCGTCACGCAGCTTCCAGTCGAGCGTCGTGCCCGTCCACAGCACCTGCGCGAGCTCCACCTCGTCGGCCACGCCCAGCACGCGGTCGTCGGTGTGCCCGTACGGCGGGCGGAACATCGCTGGCCGCAGCCCCGTGGCCTGCTGGATCTCGTCCTGCGTGGTCTTGAGCTCGTCGAGGATCTCCTCGTCGAGCAGTGCCGGCAGGGAGGCGTGCGACCAGGTGTGGTTGCCGATCGCGTGTCCCTGCGCCAGCGTCTGCTTGGCGATCTTCGGCCGCTGCTCCACCTGCTTGCCGACCAGGAAGAACGTGGCCTTGGCCCCTTCCTGCTTGAGAATCTTGAGCAGGGTCGGGGTGCCCTCGCCCGGACCGTCGTCGAACGTCAGCGCCAGGCACTTGACCCGGTCACAGTCGACCGTCGCCGCCTGGGCGGGCAGCGAGGTCGTGGCCAGTACGGCCGCCAGCAGGGCATGAATCACCACGGGTCACAGCCTATGGCCAATGCCCGCAGACCGTGGAACACCAGACGTCTCGGTCTGAACACGCTCATCTCCCGAGCCGGGCCCGCAGGAACAGCGTGACGCCCTTGAGTGACTTGACCGGCAGGTACCGCTCGGCTCGCACGACCGCCGACAGGCCCGCGTTGACCAGGAGCGGCATCTTCCGCAGGTCGCTGCCCCTGGACCGGCGCCGGTGCCGGGCGACGAGGGGGCGGAGCAGCACGTTCCAGCTCCAGACGCGATCGACCTTCAGCCCCGCGTGCTCCACCACGACGGTCAGCGATTCGCGGGCGTAGCGCCGCACGTGCCCGACCGCGTCGTCGTGGGCCGACCACAGCGCCATGTCGCACGGGACCGCGATCAGCGCATGCCCGCCGGGCGCCAGCACCCTGGCGATCTCCTCCACGACCAGGTGGTCCTCGCGGACGTGCTCCAGCACGTCGAACGCGGTCACCAGGTCCAGGCTCCCCGGTTCGAACGGCAGCGCCCGCGCGTCGGCGCGCACCGCCTTGAGCCCGCGGTCCCTGGCCACCTCGACCGCCGTCGCGCACGAGTCCGTAGCGGTCGCCTCCCAGCCCTCCTCGACCAGCACTCGGGTGTTCCCGCCGCCGGCGGCGCCGATGTCCAGCGCCCGCCCGGGACGGCCCAGCCCGCGCAGCTCCCTGCGCAGGATGGCCCGGCGCTCGCGGTACCACCAGTGGGTGTCCTCGAGCGCGATCAGGCGGCGGATCTCAGTGGTTTCCATCGATCAGTTCCTCGTACGGGAGAAGACCCAGCGGTCCAGGGCGGTGAAGCGGATCAAGGTGAGCAGGCAGTACGTGCCGGCGACCGCGCCGACCTCGGTCAGCCGCCCGGCGCCGCGCGGCAGCGCGAGCACGGCCATGGTGGTGAGGGCGTAGTTGGCCAGGAAGAACGTCGCCGCCCGCACGTGCGTGGCGGCGCGCCGGTGGAATGTCCAGCGGCGGTTCGCCTCGGTGCCGACGACTCCGGCGAGGACGAGCGCGGCGAAATTCGTCACCGCCTGCGGCCAGACATCGCGCAGCGGCAGGTAAACGAGCGCGTACAGAATCGCGGAAACCACGCCTGCCGCGGCGAACGAGGTGAATTTCGCCATCGTCACCGCTCGGGGACGCGCCACGACCGCGTCCGGATGCGTGGGCGCGAGCTCGGACCGCGCCACCTCGACGCGGGCCCGGCCCATCGACATCGACCAGGCGACCCTGGCCAGCCCCTTGAGGTCGTCGACGGCAGTCCTGAAGATCTTCACCCGCGAGTCGGTGTCCTCGATCCAGTCCACGGGCACCTCGTGCACGCGCAGGCCGTTGTGCTCGGCCAGCAGGAGCAGCTCGGTGTCGAAGAACCACGAGTCGTCCTCGACCTTGGCCATCAGCGGCCTGACCACGTCGGCCCTGGCCGCCTTGAAGCCGCACTGGGCGTCGCTGAAGCGGACGCCGAAGCCGTACCTGAGCAGGGCGTTGTAGGCGCGGGACACCACCTCGCGGCGCACCGAGCGGCGGGTGCGCGCGCCGCGCGCGAGCCGGCTGCCGATGGCGATCTCGGAGTGGCCGCTGGCCACCGAGGCGACCAGCGGGAACAGGGCGCCGAGGTCGGTGGACAGGTCGACGTCCATGTACGCCACGATGTCGGCGGGGCTGTCCTGCCAGGCCGCGCGCAGCGCCGCGCCCCGGCCCCGGATGTCGAGCCTGCGGACGTGGACGCGCTCGAACTGCCCGGCCAGCTCGTTGGCGACCGGCCACGTGGCGTCCGTGCTGCCGTTGTCGACGATCGTGATGCGCCACGGCAGCGGGAAGCCGTCGCCGAGGAAGCGGGCCAGCGTGCGCACGCAGCCGGGCAGGGCGCGCTCCTCGTTGAGCACGGGGATGACGATGTCGACGCTCGCCGGCCGGGCCGTGGTGTCGAGAACGCGGGGGCTCGGCTCCGTCGCGGCACGCGTTTGCATAGGAGTCCCTGATCCTGATCGGTGGCCGTACGTCCACGGAAATGTTCCTGGGGCCGTCCAGCGGGGCGCGCGCCGTTTCTCTTGCAGCATTCCGGGAGAGGGAGAGACCTTTACCGGGCGGTGAGCTGGTAAACGGAGCAGGTCGAATTGCGGAAGCGCAGTCGCGCGTATTTCCCCAATTCCGGGTTCGTCCCGGTGAAGAGCCACTTGACGCCGTAGTCCGCGGCGAGGCGCCGGACGTTCTCCGCCGTGGGCGCCCGGAAGACCGCGTCGTTCGCCACCAGCCGTGCGGGATCCGCGAAGGGCACCTCGAGATACGGCGAGACGAACAGCTCGGCCCGCGACAGCGTGCTCTCGGCGTAGGCCCATCCCTCGACCAGCACCCGCCGCTCGGTGAACCCCGACACCCAGTAGTGCCGGCTGTCGCACCCGGGCGCTTCGACGGGGCGGCAGTGCAGGTCGGTGGCCACCACGTCGCCGGGCGAGGAGTGCGCGCGCAACCACCGCCCCGCCCGCAGCGCCCCCGCGGGGATCTCCATCTCGCGGTCCTCGGGAACCACCCGCAGGGCCAGCGCCCCCGCGGAGGCCGGCACCGCGTACCCCGCCAGCAGCGCCACCACCGCCAGCACGGCCCCGCGCCGCCACAGCAGCACCGCCGCCGCCACCACCGCGAGCACGAGGTACGGCACCACCACCCGCGCCATCGCGCCCCCCGGCACCTCGATCCACGCGGCGACCAGCGCGACCCCCGCCCCCGCCGCGACCAAGGCCCACGGCACCCGCCGCCCGGCCACCCCGCACACCGCGACGACCGACAGGTAGGGCCGCACGCTCTCCAGGAAGTACAGCTGCGAGTCCGACGGATGCCCGAGCACCACCGCCGCGCCCACCCCCGCCGCCCCCATGCCGAGCAGCAGCGACATGGACGGCTCCAGCGCCCGCCCGCCCAGCGACGCCACCCCGCCCCACACGCAGAGCAGGCAGAACAGGTGCACGACGGCCAGGACCAGCAGCGGCGTCACCGGCACGGCGGCCAGCTCGGGCGCCCTCACCCCCGTCACCAGCCCATAGAGTCCCCGCATCGCCGAGAACGGCGCGATCGTCGTCCCCTGGGCCCCCCGCCCGAACACCACGAACTGCGCGACCAGCAGGCACGCCAGCGTGATCCCGGCCACGCCGAGCCACGCCCCCGGCACCCGGCGCTCCACCGCCCACCGCACGGCCACCACGACCAGCAGTCCCGCGAGCAGCAGCGGCAGGAAGGTGGCCTTCGCCCCGGTCAGCGCCAGCAGCAGCACGACCAGCGCCGCCCAGCACCGCCGCCCGCCGGTCAGCAGCAGCACCACGGGCGCGAACAGCAGCGCCCCGAACGTCTGCGTCGGGCTGGCCCAGGCGGTGAACATCGGCCGCGTCGTGAAGACCACGTCCTCCCGGAGGACCGGGCCCAGCAGGAGGTACGCCACCCCGGCCGCCGCGACCCCGGCGCCCCAGCTCCCGCCCAGCCGCCGCCCGAGCACCGCCACCAGCACGACCATGGCCGCCGTCATCGGCAGCGTGGCCAGCCGGTAGACCAGCGTCACCGGCTCGATCCCGGTCACCCAGCTCGTGGCGGCCAGCTCGGCGTGGACGAACCAGTGATAGGAGAGCCGCTCGCCCAGGACGGACGGCAGCGTGGGCGGCACGTGGTGCTTGATCTCGCCGACCAGCGCCAGGTGGTAGGGCAGGTCCACGTACGCGGCGGAGATCGGCACGCGGTAGAGCTGGACCGTGCTCCACGCGATCAGGTAGGCGACGGCCGTCGCCAGCGCCCACGCGCACCACGCGGGCACGCGCTCCCTGCCGGCCCGCCCCCGCCAGTGCCGCCGCAGCCGGGGCACGCAGGCGAACGCGCAGAGCACCCCCGCGGGCGGCACCAGCACGAGCAGCGGCGCCCCGGCCGCCCTCGCCGGCAGGTAGGCCAGGACCTCGACCGCGTACCCCAGCGCCAGCCCCGCCGCGACGTCCTCGGCCGTCGAGCTCCCGCCGCCGGTCAGCGCCCGCCACAGCAGCGTGCCGGGCAGCGCCACCCCCGCCCCGAGATAGGCCGCGAAAACGGCCAGGTCGCGGGCGGAGACCCCGCACCACAGGAACACGGCAACCGCACCGGCGCACACGACCGCGGTGGGCAACCACCCGAGCCACCGCCTGGACGACGCCGGCCGCCGGGCGAGCCAGGCCGCGGGTGGCGCGAACGTCATCTGATCACGGTCACCAGTCGCGTGAACTCGGCCGGGAGATCGAACCCGTCCCACACCCGGTGGAAGCTCAGCGCGCTCCCGATCGGCACCATGCGATCGACCCCGCGCCCGCCCAGCTCCCTGGCCAGCTGCTCCAGCTCGGCCCTGGCGAACCCGAAGTGCGTCATCGTCTGGTCCCGCCGCTCGACCAGCGAGGCCAGCTGGGCCAGCGACCCGAGCCTGGCGTGCGCGAACGTCCCGGCGCCCAGCCACTGCCTGGGCACGGCGGCGGCGGCCGACAGCGTCACGTTGGCCAGCGCGTTGCCCCGGAACTCGATGCTCTCGGCCAGCCCGTCGGCGGCCAGGCCGTAGGTGGAGACCCGCTTCTCCACGGCCATCGCGGCGTCGACGCCCCACCCGCGCACCGCGACCACGCGCGACACGTGCTCGCAGAAGTCGGCCCGGGCCGTGTCGCAGTCGCCCTCCGCGCCCACCCAGAACACCGTCCTGGGCGAGGAGCAGGCGGCCTGGTCGAACCAGTAGGTGTCGTTGACGAAGCCCTCGGCCACGGTGACCCGCGCGGACCTGGGCGCGCACAGCCAGGCCGCCGCCCCCACGACGGCGAACGAGGATCGGTCGGGGAAGACCAGGTCGCGGGCGTGCGGGGCCAGGGGGTGCCGCCGCATCTCCTGCACGGTGCGGTCGCCGCCCCACACCACCCGCAAATCGCAGGCGGCGGACAGGGCGGCGGTGACGCAGTCGCTGCGGCCGTAGGAGACGATGCGCTGGGTCGCCGCGATGACGGGGTCGGCGTCGGCCAGCGCGTCGTGCAGCGTCTCCAGGATGACCTCGGCGACCGCGCCGGAGCGCGGCGAGAGGCGTACGACGTTGCGGTTTCCCATCAGGGCCGACAGGGCCCAGGAGTAGACGAAGACGGTGTCGACGTTGGCGGGCGGGATGTGGAAGACCATGCCGCGCGGGACGCGTACGTGCTCGTTGGCCAGGCCGTCGACGGTGCGGGCCAGCTCGCTGGGGCGCAGGAAGAAGCCGAGCGAGCCCAGCTCGGGGTGGCGCCGCGCCAGCGCGGGCCGCAGCAGCCGCTTGCCGAAGGCCGCGAGGAACTCGCGTATCCGCTCGTCGCCCACGTCGAGCCCGCCGCGCAGCTCACCCAGAAGGTCCTCGGCGGAGGCCGGCGCGGCGGCGGGGAAGCGCACGTCGAGCTTCGGGTCGTCCAGCATCAGCCACGCCCCATGGTGTCGCTGCAGCCGCGCGCCTCGGCCCTGGGCAGCCTGCCCAGGACCTCGAACCGCTTGCCCGGCCAGCACCCGTCGTCGACGCCGCGCACCACGCCCAGGTCCTCGGTCAGCAGGACGTGGCCCGGGTAGGAGGTGGGCAGCGTGCTGACGACCTCGATCAGGCCCGGCTCGCCGACGGGGGCCTCCTGCCAGGTCTCCGGGTCGCGGACCACGACATCGGCGAAGTCGGGGCAGTAGAGCCCGTCGCCGTCTGGCCCCTCCAGGAAGACGGTCCCGATCTGCTCGACCATCCCGTAGAAGTTGTGCACCCGGGTCAGCCCGCACTCGGCCGCCAGCCGCCGCCGGAACTCGGCGTTGTCCACCGCCTGCTCGGCCAGCCGCTTCCACCCGCCGGAGTGGACCAGCACCCCCTGCGACAGGTCGGCCCCGAGGTCGCGCAGGTGGAGCCAGACCATGAACGTGAACCCGAAGATCAGGAAGCGCTCGCCGCCGTGGCGCGCCAGGAACCCCTTGACCGCCTCGGCGTCCAGCCGTCCCTGCTCGTCGAGCACGAACGTGTGGTCCCTGCCGAAGTTCATCATCCCGAGCACCCCGGCGCCACGGGCGCTCAGCGTGGGGTCGCGGACGACCGAGCGGCTGTCCACGATGAGCATCGGCAGCCGCCGCCCGCCCAGCACCTCCCTGAGCGTGGCCGCCAGCATCCGCGGCTGCGTCGCGGCGGCCTCGCGGTCGAGGTAGACCCGGCTCGGCCGCTGCCCGGTGGTCCCGCTGGAGGTCAGCACCCTGAACACCTGGTCCTCGGGCACGCTGCGCAGCTCGTGCGTCTTGAACAGCCGCACCGGCAGCCAGGGCAGGTCCGCGAGCCGCTCGTACGGGGGGCTGGCCCGGATGGCGTCGAGAACCCGCCGGTAGGGGGCGCACGCCCGCCGATGCCGCTCGGTCAGCGCCGCCAGCTCGCCCACCAGCGCCGCCTCCCGCTGAGGCTCCGCCAGACTGAAAACGCTCATCCGCCACCCTCCGCCCGGCCGGAGCCGCCCGTGAGCCCGGCACGCCGCGCCGGGCGGCCGCCCGCGGAGCGTGGCGGCGCCGTCATGTGCGGGACTCCAGGGCGCGATAGTCGATCTTTCCGGTGGCCAGCAGCGGGAGGCTGTCGACGGCGCGCACGTCGAACCCGCTCCAATGGACCCGCAGCTCGGCCCCCAGCCTGCGGGCCAGGCCCGCGCAGCCGGCCGCGTCGAGGCCCTCGGCCCACACGGTCACGCGGTCGTCGCCGCTGGTCGCCGCCACCGGGACGGAGCCGCGCAGCAGGCGCTCGACGTCGTCGAGGTTGACCCGCACGCCGAAGATCTTGGCGATGCGTTTCAGCCGCCCGGTGAGGTAGAGGAAGCCCTCGGGGTCGAGCCGGCCCAGGTCGCCCGTGCGCAGCACCCCGCCCAGGTCGTCGCCCCTGGCCAGGTCGGCGGCCGTCTCGGCGTAGCCCATCATGACGTTGGGCCCGTGGTAGACGACCTCGCCCTCGTCGACGCTCAGCCGCCCGCCGGGGACGGCCAGCCCGGCAGAGCCCGGCTTGTCGGCCAGCCGGTCGGGAGGCAGGACAGCGATCCGGGCCGTGGCCTCGGTCTGCCCGTACATCACGAAGAACCGGTCGGCCTGGCCCGCGAACTCCTGGACCAGGTCCTGGCCGAGCCGCCCGCCGGCCTGCGTGAGCGTGGCGAGCGCGGGGTGCTCTGAGCGGTCGTAACGCAGCCGCCGCAGCATCTCGTACTGGTAGGGGACGGCCGCCAGCGACGTGCACCGGTGGGCGTCCAGATGCGTCCAGAACGAGCGCTCCAGCAGCCCCGCCTCCGTCAGCATCACCGTCGCCCCGGCGACCAGGTGGCTGTTGAGCACGGACAGGCCGTAGCTGTAGTGGAGCGGCAGGCTGGTGGGCGCGATCTCGTCGGGGACGATGGACAGGGCCGTGGCGATGGCGGTGGCGTTGGCCAGCACGGCCTGGCGCGACAGGCGGACGAGCTTGGGGTTGCCGGTCGAGCCCGAGGTGGCGAGGAGCACGGCGAGGTCGGGATGCGGCTCGGGCGCGTCGCGGCGCGGCGGCGAGCCGTCGGCCGCGTGCGTGAACCCGACCAGCGCCGCCGGCCGGAACCGGCCGATCAGCTCGGCCAGCGCCCCGGGAGCCAGGTCTGGGTCGAGCAGCGCGATCGGCCGGCCCGACCGCCAGGCGGCGAGGTAGCGCAGGACGGACGTGAGGTTGTTGCGCATGCCGCAGAACAGCAGCCCGGGCCGCAGCCGGGTCAGGGCCTCCGCGGTGCGCGCGACGTGGCCGGCCAGCTCGTCGCCGCCGAGGCCCGCCGCCTCTCCCGCGACGACGAGCCGGGCCTGTGGGTGCGGGATCATCACAGCACCAGCCCGCCGTCGACGCCGATGATCTGGCCGGTGACGAAACCGGCGTCGGGCGAGAGCAGGAACGCGGTCACGCGGGCGACGTCGGCGGGTGTGCCGAGCCGCCCGAGCGGGGTCGCGGCGGCCGTGGCCGCCCGGCTCTCCTTGTCGAGCGTGGCGAGCATGTCGGTCTGGATGTAGCCGGGGGCCACGGCGTTGATCCGGATGCCGGTGGGCCCCAGCTCCTTGGCGGCGGCCTTGGTGAGGCCGATCACGGCCGCCTTGGTGGCGGAGTAGACCGCCTGGCCCGGGCCGCCCATGCGGCCCATCATCGAGGAGACCAGGACCACCGCGGGGGAGCTGCCCCGCCGCAGCAGCCTGAGCGCGGACTGCAGCGTGTACGTCGCGCCGACCGCGTTGACCTGGAAGAGCCGCTCGACCGTGTCGTGGTGGGCCATGCCGAGCGGGCCGGCCGCGTGGATGCCGGCGTTGATCACGAGGGCGTCGAGGCGGCCGTGGCGCTGGTAGATCTGCCGCATCACGGCCGAGACGGCGGCGGCGTCGCCGACGTCGCAGGCGACCGAGTCGGTCACCCCGCCGGCCTCCTCCGCGACCTCGGCGGCGGCCTTCGCGGCGCGCTCCTCGTCGCGGCCGTGGAGCACGACGTCGTGGCCCGCCCGCGCCAGCGTGGTCGCCACGGCCCGGCCGATGCCCGCCGTCGAGCCCGTGACCAGGACGACCCTGGCCTCAGATGGCGGCGGCGCCGATGCCATGCTTCTCCAGCAGCCCGGCCGCCTCGGCGAACGAGCTCATGTCGATCATCTCGTCGGTGTCGATCATGACGGAGAACTCGTCCTCCATCGCGGCGATCAACGCCATGTGGGCCAGCGAGTCCCACTGGGGGATGGCGCGGTATTCGAGCCCGTCGACGTCGGCGTCGGCCGGAAGGTTGAGCGCACCGCGGAAGACGGCCCGCAGGCGGTCGAGATGACTCATGATCACTCACTCTCTGTCCTCAAGCCACGACGTAGTGTAGCGGGAATTGCGAGCCAGGAGAAAACCAAGGCCCCCTCTCGGGTAATGGAACCGTATAACGAGGCGTGGCACCCGTTGAGGGCTGGGAATGTCGGACGGGACACGGTCCACCGTACGGGGGAAATGATGGACGAATCCAATCACTGGTACGGGCACTCTCGCATAATCGGCCGATACTGCGGCCTGCCGGATGAGACGCCGAAACGCATCCAGGGCTTCCTTCAGCACGGATGGAACTATCTCCACGGATTTCCGCCCAACGACCACTGGTGCAGCCCCGGATATCCCCGTTTCGTCTGGTCTGACGTGCTACGTCGCCGAGGCTGGTCGATGGGCCGCAGGGGGCACTACCTCATCGGTGCGCCGTGGATCTACCTCCTTCATCTGGAGCCTGAGCTGGGCGTGGTCCCTGAACGCAAGGGTACGATCTGGTATCCCTTTCATGGCTGGGAAAAGCATTCCGTCAGCGGTGACCACGCCCGGTTGGCCGACGAAATCCGAAATGTCGAGACCGGTCCGGTCACGGTCTGCCTTTATTGGCTGGAATTCGCGAATCCGGACATTCGGCGGGCGTACGAATCGAGGGGATTCCGGGTCATCTGCCATGGCGAGCGCGGCTCCCGGTGGGAGGGAAAGGGACGCGACTTCCTGCGCAAGCAGCTGGTCCAGTTGCGACGCCACCGCAGGGTGGCCTCCAACCGGCTCGGCAGCGCGCTGTTCTACGGCGCCTCGGTGGGATGCGAGGTGGCGGTGTACGGGGATCCGATGCAGTTCGAGGACGAGCGTCCCGAGTACGGGGGGACGGCGCGCCGCATGCGGCTCTGGCCGGAGCTGCACGGCACACGCGTCGACACCGAGCTGGCGTCGGAGGTGGCGCGGCGTGAGCTGGGATTCGAGTATCAGGCGACACCGGAGGAGCTACGGCGAATGTTCGGATGGAAGCGGGGGGCGCGCACGTGATCAACGGGGAGGCGCCCGAGAACGTTCGATTGATCGGCGGGGAGATGCTGCTGTGGTCCGACATGTCCAACATGGGCGGCATCACGGACTGGCGGGGCGCGGCGCTGGAGCTGGTCGGCCGGCTCGTCCCGGACAGCGGCCGGGTGCTGCTGGTCGGCCCGCATCCGCAGGTGCTGGTGGACGACGTGGTCGCGCGGGCGCCGTCGGCGGCCGCGCTGCTGCGCTCCTATCCTGACGCCTGCGCCCTGGGCGAACGGCACCCGGGGCTGGCGGTGTTCTGCGGGCGGCTGGAGGTGTTCGCCGCCGAGGAGCCGTACGACCTGGTGCTGGCGCTCGACGGGCTGCTGCGCACGCACTCCGCGGAGGCTCCGGCGGCGGCGTGGAGCGAGTCGCTGGCGGCGCTGGCCGAGCTGGTCGCGCCCGGGGGGCGGCTGGTGCTCGGCGTACGCAACGACCTGGGCGTCGACCGGTTCCTGGAGGCCAGGCCCGCCGACCGGGAGGGCGCCGACGACCAGTGGGCGCCGCACGGCTTCGACCCGAGCTACCCCAGCGGTCCCGAGGCGCTCGACCGCGGGCTGGAGTCGGCCGGGCTGCGCGTGCGGCGGTGCTACGCGGCATATCCGGGCAGGCAGGCGCCCCGGGCGCTGCTGTCCCGCGAGGCGCTGGCCGCCGACCTGCCGGACGCCCTCACGTTCCCGCTGAGCGCGCGTGGCGGCGACCGCATGCTGGTGGCCGACCCGCTCCGGCTGACCCGCCTGGTGTTCCGGCACGGGCTCGGCGAGGACCTGGCGCCGCTCTGGCTGGCCGTGGCCACCGCCGCGCCCGGCGACGATGACGGCGCGGAGCTGCCGCTCGGGCTGGTCGAGGAGGGCTCCGCGCTGTACGAGCTCACCGGCGGCGGCGCCAGGCGGCTGCCCGACGGCGAGGAGCGGCCGGTCCCGGCCGGCCGGGTCGTCGAGGAGATCCTCGTCGAGGCGTGCGCCCGCGAGGACGTCAGGACCGTGCGCGAGCTGCTGGCCCGGCTCGCCGAATGGCTGGAGGCGGGCGGCGACGTGTCGGCCGCGACCGACAGCCTGGTGTACGACGGCGAGCGGTTCGCCGCCATCAGCCCTTCGGCCGGCCCGTCCACCCCGCCCGCCCCGAGAGTCGTCCTGTGCCGGATCCTGTGGCGGTTCGCGGTCAGGCTGCTGGCGGCCGGTCACCACCACCCGTGGCCGTGGCCGCTGGAGGCCGACCAGCTCGCGCTGACCCTGTGCGGCATGGCCGGCCGCCCCTGCGACCAGGGCGACCTCGACCGCGCCCGCAAGCTGGACGCGGAGCTGGGCTGCCCCGCCGAGGTGGCGGAGCACGCGCCCACGTACCGGGATCTGCTGGGCGCCCGAGACCGCCTGGCCGACCAGCTCACCGCGGCGCTGGCCAGGATCTCGCGCCTGGAGACCAAGCTCTCCTACCGCGAACGCGAGCTGGTCAGGGCGAAGGCCAAGCTGCGCAGGACCCAGCGCAAGGCCAGCGCCTTCCGCAGGACGCTCGGATATCGCCTCTCCCGCCGCCTGGCGCGCCCCGGCAAGGTCGCCCGCAGGGTCATCCGCCTCCTGTCCGGCTGAACGCAGACAAAAGGACGTAGGACAAAAGGAAGAGGAATAGGTGTGCCGGTTCTTTCGGTGATCGTTCCGTTCTACAACGTCGAGAAGTACATCGGACCCTGCCTGGATTCCATCGCCGCCCAGACGCTGGGCGATCTAGAGGTGATCTGCGTCGACGACGGCAGCGGCGACGGCGGCCCGGCGGTCGTCGAGTCCAGGCGGGCAGACGACAGCCGGATAAGCCTCATCAGGCAGGACAACCTGGGCGTGGGCCGCGCCCGCAACGTGGGCGTACGCCGGGCGACCGGCCGCTACCTGGCCTTCGTGGACGGTGACGACACCGTGCCGCGCGACGCGTTCAAACGCCTGGTGACCTCGCTCGAAGCCACCGGCTCCGATCTGGCCTGCGGCAACGTCATGCGGCTCTACCGCAACCTGCTCATCCCGTCGTGGGCCCACCGGGAGGCGTTCGCCAAGCCCGTGAAGAGCACCCACATCACCCGCCACCCGCTGCTGGTCCGCGACCGCATGCTGTGGAACAAGGTCTACCGCCGCTCCTTCTGGGAACGCCTCGGCCTGAGCTTCCCCGAGCGCATGTACGAGGACCAGCCCGTCGCGATGGCGGCCCACGTGGGAGCCGGGTCGGTCGACGTGCTGGCCTCGATCGTCTATCACTGGCGCCAGCGCGACGAGCCGGGCACCTCGATCACCCAGCGCTGCCTGGAGCCCGACAACCTGCGCGACCGCTTCCTGTCGGTGCTGGAGACCGCCTCCGTGCTGGTCCGCGGGGCGCCGGGGCTCAAGGCGGACTTCGACCGCGACACGCTGGACATCGACATGGCCGTCGCCGTGGAGGCCATGGCCGCCATGGGCACGACGGCGGACCCGGCCCTGCTCGACATGATCGTCCGCTACCTCGACGGCGTGTCGCGCGAGGCCTGGCAGAGCATCCCGTTCGCGCAGCGTCTCCAGGTCCACCTGCTGCACCGGCGGCGCCTGGGCGAGCTGGCGTACGTGTTCACCCAGGACCGCTGCGGGCAGTTGCAGCCGCGCGTCGGCGCGGCCGGGCTGCTGCGCAGGCGCTGGTACGGCAGGCACCCGGCGATGCCGCCGCACCTGTCGGAGGTCTCCGGCGAGCTGGCCCTGGCCGCCCGGCTGGTCGACCTCGACTGGCGGGACAGCGTGCTCTGCGGCGCGGGCCGGGTGGCGGTGGGCCGGTTCGACCTGGGGGAGCTGCGCCGCATGCGGGTGCGGGTCTGGCTGGAGGAGCGCAGGACCGGCGAGACCATCCCGCTGTCCCACGAGGAGAGCGCGCCCACCTGGGAGAACGTGGTGCAGGAGGACGGCGGCACGCTGCCGGAGCATGCGTTCCCGTTCCGTTTCGCGTTCGACCCGGCCGCGCTGAAGCCCGCGCAGCTCGCCCGGCGCGGTCGCTGGGACCTGCGCGTTCAGCTCAGAGGCCATGGGCTGCGGCTCGACGGCCGGGTGGCCGGGCCGCGCTGGCTGCCGCCCGTGGTTCCCGCGCCGAGGCGCAGGTCCGGCGTGTGGCTGGTGCCGATCCGCAGCGCCAAGGGCGCGTGGGGCCTGCGCCTGCGCAAGGCGCGGGCGACCATCGGGGAGTGCCGGGTGGACGGCGGCGACCTGGTGTTCTCGGGGGAGATCACCGACATCGGCGACGGCGAGCCGGTGCTGCGGCTGCGGCGCAGGAGCGACGGCGAGGAGATGTACTTCCCGGTGGCGCTGGCGGGGCGCGACTTCCACGCGCGGGTGCCGCTGGCCGACATCGACGAGAGCATCGGCCACGAGTCGTGGTGGGAGGTCGTCATCGACCAGGGCAAACCCATCCGCCCGCTGGTGCGGACCGGGCAGCGGCCGGTCGCGACCGTCGCGGCCCGGCGCTTCCTCGTCGACCGGGGCGAGGACGGCTGCCTGCTGCTGGCGGAGCGCTAGCGCAGGACGGCCGCCAGGGTCTCCACGACCCGGTCCTGCTGGGCGTCGGTCAGGTCGGGGAACAGCGGCAGCGACAGCTCCTCGGCGTAGTACGCCTCGGCCCGCGGGCAGAGCCCACGCCGGTAGCCGAGGTCCTCGAACACCGGGTGCCAGTACGCCGGCAGGTAGTTGACCTGCACGCCGATGCCGGCGGCGCGCATGCGTTCGTAGACCTCGCGCCGCCGGCCGTCGCGGACCCTGACCGGGTAGAGGTGCCAGCTCGGCCGCACGTACGCGCGCTGCGCGGGCAGGGTGAGCCCCGGCACGTCGCGCAGCAGCGCGTTGTAGCGCGCGACGAGCTCGGAGCGCCGCTCGCGGAAGCGCTCCAACCGCCGGAGCTGGCTGACGCCCAGCGCGCACAGCACGTCGGGCAGCCGGTAGTTCAGCCCGAACTCGTGCACCTCCTGGTGCCACCCGCCCACGTCCGGATCGCGCTGGTCGGCGGGCTCCCTGACCAGGCCGTGGTTCCTGAACCGGGCGGCCCGCCGGAACCGCTCGGGGTCGGCCGCCGCCACCGCCCCGCCCTCCGCCGTGGTCACGGTCTTGGTCGGGAAGAACGAGAAGGCCGTCAGGTCGGCCAGCGCCCCGACCGGCCGGTCCTTGTACGCGGCCCCGATCGAGTGCGCCGAGTCGGCCACCAGCACCGCCCCGGCCGGGCCGGCGACCGCGCGCAGCTCGTCGTAGTCGGCGGGATGGCCCGCGTAGTCCACCGCCGTGACGGCCCGCGTCCTGGGGGTGACCAGGGCGGCGACGGCGTCGGGGTCGAGGTTGCCCGTGTCGGGCTGCACGTCGGCGAAGACCACCCGCGCGCCCAGCAGCGCGGCCGTGGCGGCCGTGGCCACGAACGTCAGGGGCGAGGTGACCACCTCGTCGCCCGCCCGCACCTCGGCCGCCACGTAGGCGACGTGCAGCGCGGCGGTCCCCGACGTGACCGAGACGCACGGCACGCCGCCGGTCCAGCGGGCCAGCTCCGCCTCGAACCTGCCGACCGCGGGCCCGGTGGTCAGCCAGTCGCCGCGCAGCACCTCGGCGACCGCCTCGACGTCGGACTCGGTGATCGACTGCCGCCCGTAGGGGAGCATCAGCGGGCCACCATGGCGCGCAGGTCGTCCACCGCGAGCCATTCGTCGTTGGTGTCGGAGCGGTAGGAGAAGCCCTCGGGCAGCGGCTCGCCGGTCTGCGGCGGCGTGTAGCCCCAGGTGGCGATCGTCGGCTGGACGATGTAGCGGTCGGCCAGGCGGAGCGTCCTGCGGCCGTCGTCCGGCCCGATCATCTCCTCGTGCAGCTTCTCGCCCGGCCTGATGCCGATCTCGTAGATCGGGCTGTCCGGCGCCAGCGCCTCGGCCAGGTCGGTGATGCGCATGCTCGGCAGGCGCGGCACGTAGAGCTCGCCGCCCCGCATCAGGTCGAACGAGTCCACCACGAACTGCACCGCCCGGTCGAGCGTGATCCAGAACCTGGTCATGCGCTTGTCGGTGATCGGCAGGCTGGCGCCCTGCTCGGCCAGGCGCAGGAAGAGCGGCACCACCGAGCCCCGGCTGCCGACGACGTTGCCGTAGCGGACGACGGAGAAGCGGGTCTCGTAGGCGGCGGCGTAGTGGTTGGCGGAGACGAAGAGCTTGTCGGCGACCAGCTTGGTGGCCCCGTACAGGTTGATCGGGCTGGAGGCCTTGTCGGTGGAGAGCGCGACGACCTTGCGCACGCCGCTGTCGATGGCGGCCTCGACCACGTTCTGTGACCCCGCGACGTTGGTGCGGACGTACTCGAACGGGTTGTACTCGGCCGTGTCCACCTGCTTGAGGGCCGCCGCGTGGACCACGTAGTCCACGCCGTGCATCGCGCGGGCCAGCCGGTCGCGGTCCCTGACGTCGCCGATGAACCAGCGCAGGCGCTCGTCGTCGCCGAAGAGCTGCCTGGTCTCGTACTGCTTGAGCTCGTCGCGGGAGAAGACCACCAGGCGCCGCACCCCCAGCGAGTCGAGTGCGTTGCGGATGAACGCCTTGCCGAAGGACCCCGTGCCTCCGGTGATCAGAATCGACGATCCACTGAGAATGCTCACGTGGCCCCCTGGATTCGCGCTTACGCGCCGTAGTCGTTCGAGCAGGGCGGTAGCATAGCGCGATCGATCGGCGACACACTGTCACACGGGGGATTGGGGCATCGGTGCGCATTGTCGGGATTGTTCAGGCACGGATGGGCTCGACACGCCTGCCGGGCAAGGTGCTCCGGGAGCTGGGCGGACGGCCGGTGCTGGAATGGGTGGTCCGCGCCGCCCGCGAGGCGGGCACGCTCGACGAGCTGGTGGTGGCCACCACGACGGAGCAGGCCGACGACGCGGTGGTGGCCGAGTGCCGCCGCCTCGGCGTGTCGTGGCACCGGGGGCCGGTGGACGACGTGCTGACGAGGTTCATGGAGGCGCTGGCCGGGCGGAGGTGGGACGCGATGATGAGGTTCACGGCGGACTGCCCGCTGCTGGACCCGGCCGTGATCAGGGAGGCGGCGCTGGTGTTCCGCGCCGTGCGCGGGCTCGACTACCTGAGCACCGCTCTGACGCGGACGCTGCCGCGCGGGCTCGACGTGGAGATCGTGAGCCGGGGCGCGCTGGAGCGGGCCGACGCCGAGGCCGCCGACTTCCACCGCACCCACGTGACCTCCTACGTCTATTCGCATCCGGACGACGCGCGGCTGCTCGGGCTCGCCTACCAGCCGGTCGCCGGCGACCTGCGGGTGACGCTCGACACCGAGGACGACTGGCGGCTCATCTCCCGGGTGGTGGACGGCCTCGGCGACCGGTGCGTGCCGTTCGGGACGCTGGTGAGCTGGCTGCGGGAGCGCCCCGAGGCCTGCGGGCTCAACGCCCACGTACGGCAGAAGGAGCTCCAGGACGCGTGACCCGGGTCGGCTTCCGGTGTGACGCCGGGGTGCGCAGCGGGGTCGGCCACCTGGTGCGGTGCGTGGCGCTGGCCGAGGAGCTGTGCGCTCGCGGCGTCGAGGTGGTCTTCCTCGGAGAGGTGCGCGGGTCCGCCTGGGCGCTGGCCCAGCTGCGCGAGCGCGCGCTGCCGCTGGTGCCCGCCCCCGAGGAGCCGGCCCGGCTGGCGGCGCTGGCCCGGGAGCTCGGGCTGGACGCCGCGGTCCTCGACTCGTACGACCTGGCGGAGGGGACGGGAGCGGCGCTGCGGGGAGCGGGCCTGACCGTGCTGGCGATCGTGGACGGCGACCCGCTGGGCCAGGAGGCCGATCTGTACCTGGACCAGAACCTCGGCGCGGAGCGCCGGCCCTTCCCTCCGCGCGCCCGGCGACTGGCCGGGGCGCGTTACGTGCTCCTGCGTGACAGCGTGCGCGGGCGCGGGCGGATGCGGCCGGCGGGGCCGGTGCCGCGCGTGCTGTGCTTCTTCGGCGGTACCGACAGTGCCGGCGTGGCCCCCGCCTGGGCCGGGGCGCTCCTGGCGACCGGGGCGCCGTTCGAGGCCACGGTCGTCAGCCCCACGCCGTTCGAGGCGGGCGGGCCGATCACTGTGATCGCGCCGACGGACCGGTTGCCCGAGCTCATGGCCGGGGCCGACCTCGTGGTCACCGCCGCCGGTTCGGCCGTCTGGGAGCTGCTCCACCTCGGGGCCCCCACCGCCCTGACCTGGGTGGCGGACAACCAGCTCATCGGCTACGAGGAGCTCGTCGGCCGGGGCGTCGCGGCCGGGCTCGGGCGCGCGGCCGACGGCGTGGCCGACAGCGCGGCCGTCGGCGTGCTCGCCCGCCTGCTCACCGACCCCGCCGCCCGCGAGGAGCACGGGCGGCGGGGCCGTGGCCTCGTGGACGGCAAGGGCAGGGAACGCGTCGCCGACGCGCTCCTTAGATCAGATCCCAGGTGAGCGGCGTGCCGTAGGGCACGTCCTTGGTGAACTGCCGTCCCATGACCACCGTGGCCATGTCCGGGGGCAGGCCGCCCGCGGGCCGGATCGACCGTACGTTGTCCGGGCTCACCACGTCGCCCTTGCGCACCTCCTGGACCACGTAGAGCGACCGGCGGAAGCGCAGCCCCTCGAGCTCGGACGGCCGGGGCCCGATGATCAGGTCACCCAGCGACAGCCACGCCCGCCGGCTCTCGACCACCAGCGCCGCCAGCTCGTCCGGCTCCAGCGAGAAGGCCGCGTCCACCCCGCCGTCGGCGCGCGACAGGGTGACGTGCTTCTCGATGATGCACGCACCCAGCGCCACGGCGGCCAGCGGCACCCCGATCCCCGGCGTGTGGTCGGAGAGCCCGACCGCCACGCCGGTGAGCGCGCTCAGCACCATCAGCGACCGCAGGTTGCTCTCGTCGGGGGAGGCGGGGTAGCTGGCCGTGCAGGACAGCAGGAGCAGTTGGGTGCAGCCCGCCTCCTTCGCGGCGGCCACCGCGGCGTGGATCTCGCCGAGCGACGCCATCCCGGTGGAGATGATCAACGGCTTCCCCGTGGCGGCCACGAGCCTGATCAGCGGCAGGTCCACGATCTCCGAGGAGGCGATCTTGTACGCCGGCACCTCCAGCTTCTCCAGGAAGTCGACCGCCGTGGGGTCGAAGGGCGTGGAGAACGCGGTGAGGCCGTGCGCGCGCGCCCGCTCGAAGATCGGCTGGTGCCACTCCCACGGCGTGTGGGCGCGCTGGAAGAGCCGGTAGAGGCTCTCGCCGCCCCAGAGGTCGTGCCCGTCGCCCACGCGGAACGCGGGCCCGTCGCAGTCGATGGTCAGCGTGTCGGGCCGGTAGGTCTGCAGCTTCACCGCGTGCGCCCCGGCCGCCGCCGCCGCGTCCACGATGGCCAGGGCCCGCTCCAGGCTCCCGTTGTGGTTGCCGGACAGTTCGGCGACGATGAACGGCGGGTCGTTCCTCCCGATCGGCCGCCCCTCGATGGTGATCACGGCTGCTCCTTCACGAGCCGGATGGCCACGACGTCGCGGGACTCGCCGTCGACGTCCCGCAGGTAGGTCCCGACCTCCAGGAAGCCGAACCGCCTGTGCAGCCGCCTGACCGCCTGGTTGCAGGCCAGCACCTCCCCGCGCAACGTGGTCAGGCCGAGCGTCCCGAAGGCGTGGTCGATGGCCGCCCGCTCCAGGCCGATCCAGGCCCGCAGCAGCTCCCCCGACTGCTCCAGGCCCTCCAGGTCCAGGTAGAAGCCCCAGGAGGCGCTCTCGGACGACAGGCCGAAGAAGGTCACCACACCTGCGGGCTCTCCGTCGTGCTCGTAGATCAGTACGCGCTTGCGCGTGTCGGCCCGGGTGGCCTCCCACCACTGGGCGTGCTCGTCCTCTCCGATCTTGTGCGTGGCGAAGCTGGCCGCTCGTACACGTGGATGGTTGCGCCATCGCCGCATGGACGGCAGATCTTTGTCCTCGACGCCTCTCAGCACCGCTACCCCTACTGTTGGTGTCCAATCAATTGCTCAACGTAGCCGATTATGCGTCCGGTAAAGAGCTGATCAGGGACACGGAATCCGCGGAGTGGTCAAGGCATGCTGCCCTCGAACCCACATCCCGAGAGCCAAGGAGCAAATCGGATGATCCCCCTGCTCAGCGTGGTCGTCCCGATCTACAACGTCGAGCCGTACATCACCGAATGCCTGAAGTCGCTGGCCGCCCAGACCATGGACGACATAGAGGTCATCCTGGTCAACGACGGCTCCGACGACGGCAGCCGGCGCGTCGCCGCCGACTTCGTCGCGCGGGACGGCCGCTTCGTCCTCATCGACCAGCGCGACAACCTGGGGCCGGGTCCCGCGCGCAACGTGGGGATCCGGCAGGCCCGCGGCACCTATCTCGCCTTCGCCGACAGCGACGACGTCGTGCCGCCCGAGGCGTACGCGCGGCTCGTTGGCACGCTCGCGGAGACCGGCTCCGCCCTGGCATGCGGCGCGGTGGCGCGGCTCGTGGACGGCGTGCTGGAGGAGTCGATCCTGCACGAGAAGGTGTTCAGGCGGCCGGAGCTGTGCACCCACATCACCGACAAGCAGGTGCTGGTCAGGGACCGCACGGTGTGGAACAAGGTCTACCGGCGCGACTTCTGGGAGCGCAACGCGCTGGCCTTCCCCGCCGGCATCTACGAGGACGTGCCCGTCGCCATGCAGGCGCACGTCCTGGCGGGCAGCGTCGACATGGTCGGCGACGTGGTCTACCACTGGCGCAAGCGGGACGCGGGGGAGACCTCGATCACGCAGCGCCGGGCCGAGCTGCCCAACCTCTGGGACCGGCTGGCCGCCATCCGCGCGGTCCGCACCTTCCTCGACGAGCGGGCGCCCGAGCTGCTCGACGGCTTCGACGCGCTGGTGCTGGAGAAGGACATCGTGTTCCTGTTCCAGGCGCTGGAGGGGAGCGCGGAGCCGGGGGCGCTGCTGGAGCTGGCGGACGCGTGGCTGGCCACGCTGAGCCCGAAGGCACTGGCCACCGCGCCGTCGCTGCGCCGCCTGGAGCTGCACCTGGTCAGGCGCGGCCTGGTGGCCGAGCTGCGCAAGGTGCGCGAGTTCCGGCGCACCTGCGAGGAGGGCACCCGCATCGTGCCGCGGGGGCTGCGCGTCACCAACTGGTACGGCGACTATCCCTTCTTCCGCAAGCGCCGCCGGCTCCGGATCCCCGACGAGGTGTTCGACGCCCGCGACGAGCTCAAGCTGGTCGCCAGGGTCGAGGAGTGCGCGTGGACCGGGTCCGAATACCGCCTGCGCGGGCAGGTGGCGATCCACCGGGTGGACCGCAAGGTCGGCAAGCTCAACCTGTGGCTCAGCGACGGCCGCCGCCGGGTGCCGCTGGAGGTGCGGCGCGCCGGCCGCTACGGCGTCTGCGCGGCCTTCGACCCCAAGCGGCTCGAAGGGGGAGGGCCGACCTGGCGGCTCATGGTGCGCGCCGAGACCCGCGGCCTCGTGCTCAAGAGCTGGTTCAGGGACGGTGACGCGAACTCCGCGTGGCGGTTTTCCGTGCCGGGTTGGTCAAGAAGCGGCATGGACATCACCCAGTAGTTCCAGACTGTAATCGATCAGGCGCGTCGCGTGGTCATGCTGGAGTCCATGAGGACCTATTCGCTCGATGACGTCTTCGAGACACGCAAGCGGAGAGACTCCTGGTGGACCGTCTATTTCGTGGATCCGGTCGCCTGCCGGGTCGCCCTTCCCATCGCCAACCACACCCGGCTGACGCCCAACGCCCTCACCGTGATCTCGCTGGTCCTCGGTGCGGTGTCGGCCACCTGTTTCGCCCTGAACCACCACGTAGCAGGCGCCGTGGTTTTCTATCTCAGCTTCATGATCGACTGCGTGGACGGCAAAATCGCCCGGCTGAAGGGCACGGGCACGCCGTTCGGCCTCTGGCTCGACTACGTGGGGGACCGGGTCAGGGTGGTCCTGTGTGCCGGGGGGCTGGCATATGGGCAGTACGCCCTCACCTCGGATGTGCGCTACGTCGTGCTCGGGGCGGCGGTGGCGGTACTGGACCTCTTCCGGTACGTCAACGCGCCGCAGATGAAGCGCGTCCGCGAGGCCGTCAAGGAGGAGCGGGGGGAGCGCGAGCCGGAGCCCGAGTCTGAGGAGGACATCGACTCGCTCGAGCGGGTGGCGCTCGCCCCAAGGGCACGCCGGCCGCGCAGCTTCCCCAGGCGGTTCAACAGGTTCCTGGCCCGGCACCGGGTCCGCTCGCACCTGATCAGCGGCATCGAGTTTCACGCGGCGGTGTTCGTGGTCGCGCCCCTTGCGGGGGCATGGGCGCTGATCCCGCTCGCCGCGGTGGCCGGGGTGCTGCTGCTGGTCAACGAGGTCTTCCTTGTCTACCGGATGTGGCGCTTCACGCGCAGGCACGGCGTGCCCTCCTCTCAGGAGAGCCGAGAGCACGTTCTCGTCTAGTTTTCGGGGGTTACTACGAAATGTCCGACCGGCCAGTCTTCGTCATTGGATGTCCGCGGTCCGGCACCACGATGCTCCAGCTCATGCTCCACTCGCACCCCCGCATGGCGGTGCCTCCGGAGACGCGGTTCCTCATTCCCGCCTACTACCGCCGCCGGACGTGGGGCGACCTGCGGATCGTCGCCCGCCGCCGCGCGCTGGCGCAGTGGATCGCGACCGACCGCAGCACCAAGTTCCGCGAGCTCAAGATCGACAAGGACGACTTCGTCAGGCAGGCCGTGGAGGGGCCCGGCTCGCTGGGATCGGTGATCGGGACGGCCTTCCGCATGTACGCCGACCGGTTCGACAAGGTCCGCTGGGGCGACAAGCGGCCCAGCTACGTCAAGCAGGTCGACCTGCTGCTCAGGCTCTTCCCCGACGCCCAGTTCATCCACCTCATCAGGGACGGCCGTGACTGCGTGGCCTCGCTGAAGGAGATGCCCTGGTACACGCTGGACTCCTTCCACGCGGTCGCCACCTGGGCCGAGGCCATCGACGCGGGCGGCCGGCTCAAGCGCACGCTGGGCGAGGACACGTACTACGAGCTGCGGTACGAGGACCTCACCGACGACCCGATGACCGAGCTGAAGAAGCTCTGCCACTTCCTCGACGAGGAGTTCTCGGTCTCGATGGTCTCCCCGCGCGAGGCCGCCAGCGTGGCGGTGCCGCAGCACAAGGTCTGGCACAGCAACACGCACGGCGAGGTCATCCGCACCCGCGTCGGAAGCTGGGCGAACCGGCTGGACGACTGGGAGATCGCGCTGTGCGAGCACATGCTCGGCGACCGCCTGGAGTCCATGGGGTACGAGCTGACCGGCGCGCCCAAGCCGGCCAAGGAGCACGTGACGGCCTGCCAGAAGACCATGCAGAAGCGCAAGGCCAGCCGCATGCGCAAGCAGATGCGCGACCGGTTCAACCGGCTGCGCGAGCCGAGCCCCGTGGCCGCGATGCTCACCGCGCGCCAGCGGTCCCTGGCGGGCGTGCCGCAGCAACGTACGGAGCTGGCCGAGCCCGTCTAGCGCTGGATGTGGGCGAACAGCCGCTCCCAGCCGTCGAGCACGTGGTCGAGGCGGAACGCCTCGGCCCGTGCGCGGGCGTCGGCCCCCAGCCGCCGCCGCTCCTCCCGGGAGGCGATCAGCCCGCCCAGCGCGGTCGCGAACGCGTCCACGTCCCCCGGCGGCACCAGCAGGGACCCGGCGGAGCGCACGCCGCCCGACACGTCGAACGCCACCGACGGCACCCCGTGCGCGGCCGACTCCAGCAGCACGACGGGCAGCCCCTCGTGCCCGCTGGTCAGGCCCAGGACGGAAGCGTTCAGGTATTCGGCGGGCATCCGGTCGCTCGGCACCAGGCCCTTGAAGACCACGCGGTCGCCGACGCCCTCGCCGCGCGCGTGCTCGCGCAGCCGGTCCAGCTCGGTGCCGTCGCCGATCAGGTGCAGCTCCCACGGGGGCGGCGCGCCCGAGCGGGCGAACGCGCTGATCAGCCGGTCGAACCGCTTGACCCCTTCCAGCCGGCCCACGCCGAGGACGCGGGGCGCGTCGAGCGCGGAGAGCTCCGCCGGCCAGTGGGCCAGGGGGTTCGGCAGGGCCCAGGCGTTGGGCAGCAGCGCGTGCTCGGAGAACAGCCGGGCGTCGTCCTCGCTGAGGAAGACCGCCTGGTCGAGCCCGGGGTAGTGCCGTTTGATGGAGCCGAGGTGCCAGCAGCCGCGGGCGTGGTCGTAGGAGCCGTGATACTGCCCGATCGGCCGGAACGCCGTGGGCAGCAGCCCCGACACCCGGGCCACCACGGACGGCGAGGTCATGACGGCGTAGCCGGGTCTGATCTGCCCGAGCAGCTCCTTCAGCCGCCAGGCGGCCCGCTTGCGGGCCAGGCGGCCCTGCGACTCCATCGGCCGCCGGCTGATCACGTGGTGGTGGTAGAGGGGGCGGTCCACGTACCGGAACGGCGCCGCCGCCCGGTGCAGCCCGATCACGTGCACCTCGTGCCCGCGCGCTGCCAGCCCCTGGGCGAGGGTGTGCGTCACCCGCTGGACGCCGCCGAGCGTGTCGGCGTCCACGCAGGCGAAGACGACGCTCATCGCGCACCTTCGAAGAAGTCGTCCACGATCCTGGCGGCCGCGTCGCCCCGCTCGTCGGCGCACCACAGGTCGCGGAAGGCCGCGTACCGGCCGGCGTAGGCGGCGTGCAGGTCGGGCAGCCGCCTGAGCGCGTCCACCAGCTCGGCGGTGGTCGACACGCACGGGCCCGGCGCGATGGCGGGCAGGTCGTGGTACACGCCGCGCTCGGCCAGCCGGTAGTCGTCCCAGTCGTCGATGTAGAACAGCATCGGCTTGCCGGTGAGCGCGTAGTCGCACATCACCGAGGAGTAGTCCGTCAGCAGCGCGTCCGAGGCCAGCATCAGGTCGTTGATCTCGGGGTAGGAGCCGGCGGACCGGACGAAGTGCCTGAGGTGCTCGGGCGGGCTGTAGCGCTCGACCGGATGCGTCCGCAGGATCACCACCCACTCGCGGGCCAGCTCGTCGGCCAGCAGCTCCAGATCCACCCGTACGGACTGGCCGCTGCCTTTGACGCGATCCCTGTACGTAGGCGCATAAAGCAGGATTTTTCGGCCGGGTGGGATCTCCAGCCGCTCCAGCACGTCATCGGCCGGCTGCGCTCGCACCAGCGCGTCGCACCGCGGCGTCCCGCACCGGTAGACCTTCCCCGCGTACCCGTTGGACGGCAGGAACACCCGCGAGAACTCCGCGCTCGGCGAGACCAGAGCGTCCCACCGCGCGACCGCGGCCCGCCACTGCGCCCGCGGCCCGTCGAAGTCGGTACGCAGGTCGGGCGCGTCGAACCCGATCGACTTGATCCCCTGCCCGTGCCAGGTCTGCAGGTAGCGGGTGCCGTGTGGCTTCGGGTAGTCCAGCGGGAACCCGTGGCTGTCCACCCAGACCCCGGCCCTGGCCATCGTCCAGACGTAGGCCCAGCTCCCGCGCCGGACGAGCCGGGCGTCGGGCGGGAAGTTCCGGCGGCCCCTGGCCACCGACCAGACCACGTCGATCGGCAGGCCGCGGCGGCGCAGCTCCTCGTAGATGGCCCGGGGGCTGCCGCTGTAGCCCTTGCCGACGTCCGACTCGAACAGCGCGAGGTTCTGCCGGGGCGGCACCACCTTGATGAGCAGCTTGTAGGCGCGCAGCTTGTTCGCCGGCGTGTTGAGCCGGCTCATCACCGCCTGCTTGACCCGCCGCAGCACCGAGCGGGTGACGGAGTCGGGGCGCACGCACAGGTACGCTGCGTACCCCTCGGTCTTTACCCTGCACCCCGGCAGCTCGACGGGCCGCAGCCGGGGGTCGGCGAGGATGCGGTCGGCCGTGGTGTGCCCGTCGGAGGTCCTGGTGAAGACGATGCGCGGCTCGCACCTGCCGACGGGCTTGCAGACGACGTCGGTGACGTACCCGCCGCCGCCGGACGGATGCGGCTTTATCGGGATTTTTAGGGATCCGAGCTCCAGGTGTGCCGTCCAGTCCAGCGGCAGCGACCCGAACGGGTCGTACGTGCGCACGGTCATCCGCACCCGCTCGCCGTCCGAGATGATCTCCGTCAGCTCGTGCCGCAGCCTGGACTCGGAGAAGGGCAGCTCGGCCAGCCGCAGCTTCGTGATGTCCATGCCGGGCGAGACCGTCGTCCCCCAGTACGTGCGCCCGTTCAACCGCACCGCCGACCGCGGGGCGGCCCTCGGCCCGGTGAGCGAGGCCGCGGCCACCCGCAGGTCCTCGGCCCGGTCGTCGAGGATGAGCTGGCAGCAGACCCGGTCCAGCGGCTCCAGCTCCTCCAGCACCCAGCGGGGCATCTCCTCCATGTACGGCCGGACCACCGCGGCGAACTCCTTGATCCACACCAGGTCCCGCGCCGGCAGCGGGTTGAGGTAGACCCGCAGGTCCTGGCGCACGAACCGGCGCTGCCGCTGGGGCACCAGGTCCCCGGCCCCGTGGGCGCGCAGGACGTCGTCGCTCAGCCGGGCGGCGATGACCCGCTGCCGCACGTTCTCCAGGTCGTCGACGCTCAGCGAGATCGAGTCGTTCGTCGCCGCCCGGTGCCAGAGGTAGACCGTCCACGGCACGATCGCGAACCTGCGCGACATCGCGTACAGCCCGGTCGAGAAGACGTGGTCCTCGTAGTGGATGTCCTCGGGGAAGCGCAGCGCGTGGTCCCGCAGCCGGCCCACGTTGTAGAGCTTGTTGGTGCTGAAGCAGTCGAGGAACAGGTCGGGCTCCTGGCGGATCCCCTCCACCACCCGCCGCCTGGCGAACAACCCGGGATAGTACGGCCTCACCCGCCCGCTCGACTCGAACAGCCGCGAGATCTGCCCCGACACGAAGTCGGCCCCGGTCCGCTCGATCTCGGCGAGCAGGCTCTTGCAGGCGTGCCTGGGCAGCTCGTCGTCGCTGTCGAGGAACATCACGTACGGCGAGGCCGCGGCGTCGATCCCGTCGTTCCTGGGCGCGCCGCAGCCGCCGCTGTTGACCTGCCTGCGCAGGTAGAGCACGCGCGGATCGCTGTCCATGAGCCGGGCGGCCACCTCCGGCGTGCCGTCCGTGCTCGCGTCGTCCACGATGATCACTTCGAGGTCGCGCAGGGACTGCCCGAGCACCGAACGCACGGCTCTGGGCAGGCGGGCCGCGTCGTTGTAGGAGATCACGATCACGGTGCAGTCCGGCATCCCATGTCCCCCCGCTGGTCCAACCACCTGCGGAAATGGGACTTCCCCCAGCTTGGGCGAAGTGTCCGGACTTGATGGAGTATTTGCTGAAAATCAGCCCTTCAGGCGGTCAGCGCCGCAGCCGGCGGATCACCCACACGATGACCAGCAGCGCCACGAGCGCGCCCGCGACCGGCGCCAGGCGCTTCAGCAGCGGCTGCCCAGCGATCTCCAGCAGGTCCAGCGCCTCCTCGTCGGGCGTGCGCGACGTGCGGGTCGTGCCCGCGGGCCGCGACTCCGGCTCGGCCGGCGTCGGCACCGCGGTCAGGTGCCGCTCCTCCTCCGAGCCCGGCGCGGGGGCGACGGGCTCCACCATGGGCTCGGACAGCAGCCCGGCCAGGTTGGCCGCGAACTTCTCGATGAGCTTGCCGCCGACCTCGGCCATCACGCCGCGCCCGAACTGGGCGGGCCGGCCGGTCACGTTGAACGACGTCTCCACGGTCACCTCCGTGGCCTCGTCGGCCGGCGTCAACCGCGCCTTGACCGTGGCCGAGGCTGTGCCGGAGCCCCGGGCCTCCTTGCCGGATGCCTGGATGGTGAGGGTGTAGGAGTCCTTGTCGACGTCCTCGAACCTGGCCGAGCCCTTGTAGGTCACCACGATCGGGCCGACCTTGACCTTCATCCTGCCGGTGAACTCGTCGCCCTCGTAGATGTCCAGCGTCGCCCCCGGCAGGCACGGCGCGACCCGCTCGACGTCGAGCAGCACCGCCCACGCCTGCTCGATCGGAACTGGAACAGTGAATTGGTGCTCGAACCGCATCGCCATCGATCCGCTCCTTTTCCCGCTGGTTGCGACACTACGTCGCGGTGGGGGCGCCCCGGAAGAGGCGCCCCCTCTGACTCAAACCGCAGCCTGGGCTGGTGGTCAGGGCGATCCGGCCGCGGTGCGTACCGCGCGGTGGGTCAGGACCCTGGCCAGGTGCCGCCGGTAGTCGGGCTGCCCGTGCAGGTCGGACGGCGGCGAGGTGCCGGCCGCCGCCTCCTCGCACGCCTGGCGCACCTGGTCGCCCAGCTCCACGCCCTCCAGCGCGGACTCGGCGGCGTGGGCGCGCAGCGGCGTCGAGCCCATGTTCGTCAGCCCGATCCTGGCCTCGGCGATCGACCCGTTGGAGCGCCTGACGGCGGCCGCCACGCCGACGATGGCCCACGCCTGGGCGGTCCGGTGGAACTTCTCGTAGTGGAAGCCCCAGCCCTCGCCCAGCTTCGGGAGCTTCACCCCGACCAGGATCTCGCCGGGACGCAGCGACGACTCCCAGTAGTCGACGAAGAACTCGGCGGCCGGGATCTCCCGTTCGCCCTCATCCGAACTGGCCACGAACACGCCGTCCAGCGCCAGCACCACGGCGGGCAGATCGCCCGCCGGGTCCGCGTGGGCCAGCGAGCCGCCGAACGTGCCGCGGTGCCTGATCGCCGGATCCGCCACCTGCGCGGTGGCCAGCGCGACCAGCGGGCAGCCGGCCCGCACGACGCCGGAGTGCAGGACCTCGTCGTGCGTGGTCATCGCGCCGATGAAGACGTGGTCGCCGCGGTCGTGCACGCCCTTCAGCTCGGGCAGCCGGCCGACGTCGACCAGCTTCGACGGGTACGCCATCCGCAGCCGCATCAGCGGCAGCAGCGACTGCCCGCCCGCCAGGACCTTGGCGTCCTCGTCGGAGGCGAGCTCCCGGCAGGCCTCCGCCAGCGAACCCGGGCGCGCGTAGTCGAACTGCGCGGGGATCATCGCCGAACTCCTTCCAGCACTCTCCAGACGCGTTCAGGCGTGCACGGCATCTGCACGTCGTGGATGCCGTGCGGGCGCAGGGCGTCCACGACGGCGTTCACGACGGCCGGGGTCGAGGCGATCGTGCCCGCCTCGCCCACGCCCTTGACGCCCAGCGGGTTGCTGGTCGCCGGGGACTCGGTCCGGTCGAGCTGGAACGCCGGCAGGTCCGCCGCCGACGGCAGCAGGTAGTCGGCCATCGTGGTGGTCAGCAGGTTGCCCTCGGCGTCGTAGACGGCCTCCTCGAACAGCGCCTGCGCGATGCCCTGCGCGATGCCGCCGTGCACCTGGCCCTCGACGATCAGCGGGTTGACGACCTTGCCGACGTCGTCGACCGCCACGTACGAGCGGATCTTCACCATGCCCGTCTCGGTGTCCACCTCCAGCGCGCACAGATGGGTGCCGTGCGGGAAGGAGTAGTTCTCCGGGTCGAACGTGGCGTCGGAGTCCAGCCGCGCCTCCACGCCCTCCGGCAGGTCGTGCGCCAGGAACGCGGCGAAGGCCAGCTCCTGGATGGTCTTCTGCGAGTCCGTGCCCCGCACCTTGAACGCCCCGGCCGCGTACTCCAGGTCGTCGGGCGAGCACTCCAGCACGTGCGCGGCGAGCTTGCGGGCCTTGTCCTTGACCTTCTCGCACGCCTTCAGCACGGCGATGCCGCCGACGACGAGCGAGCGCGAGCCGTAGGTGTCCATGCCCTTGTGCGCGATGGCCGTGTCGCCGTGCAGCACCGTGACGTCGTCGAACGGCACGCCGAGCGCGTCCGCCACGATCTGGCTCCACGACGTCACGTGACCCTGCCCGTGCGGCGAGGTGCCGGTGATGACCTCGACCTTGCCCGTGGGCAGCATGCGCACCGAGCCGTGCTCCCAGCCGCCCGCGCCGTAGTTGGCCTCGCCGAGCATCCTCGACGGGGCCAGGCCGCACATCTCCGTGTACGTGCTGACGCCGATGCCGAGCTGCACCGGATCGCCCCGGTCACGCCGGTCGGCCTGCTCCGCGCGCAGCTTGTCGTAGCCGAACAGCGCCAGCGCCTTCTCCGTGGCCGCCTCGTAGTTGCCCGAGTCGTACGTCAGGCCGGAAATGGTGGTGTAGGGGAACTCGTCGTGCTTGATCCAGTTGCGCCTGCGCACCTCCACCGGGTCCATCTTCAGCTCGGCGGCCAGCTCGTCCATCACCCGCTCGATGCCGAAGGTGGCCTCGGGCCGCCCCGCGCCCCGGTAGGCGTCCGTGGGCATCTTGGTGGTGAACACGCCCGTGCAGCCGAACTCGTACGCGTCCATCTTGTAGATCGCGTTGAACATCGACGCGCCGAGCAGCGGGATGCCCGGCGTGACCAGCATCAGGTACGCGCCCATGTCGGCCAGCAGGTCGACCTGCAGCCCGCGGATGCGCCCGTCGGCCTCGGCGGCCAGCCGGATGTGCTGGATCTGGTCGCGGCCGTGGTGCACGGTCAGGTTGCCCTCGGAACGGGACTCGGTCCACTTGACCGGCCTGCCGAGCTTGCGGGCGAGCAGCAGGCAGAGCACCTCCTCCGCGGTGACCTGCAGCTTCGATCCGAACCCGCCGCCCACGTCGGGGGCGATCACGCGGATCTTGTGCTCGGGGATCCCGGTCACCACGGCCAGCATGACCCGCAGGATGTGGGGGATTTGCGTGGCCGACCAGAGCGTGAACGCGTCGCCGTCGGTGTCGACCAGGACCGCCCGCGGCTCCATCGCGCTCGGGATGAGCCGCTGCTGGATGTAGGTCCGGTCGATGACGACGGGGGCGTCCCTGAACGCGGCCTCGATGTCACCGGAGTTGATCTTGATGCTGAACGCCTTGTTGCCCGCCTCGTGCACCTTCGGGCTGCCGTCCGTCAGCGCCTCGTTCATGTCGAGGACCGCGGGCAGCTGCTCGTACTCGACGTCGATGGCCTCCAGCGCGTCGGCGGCGCGGTAGCGGTCGGTCGCGATCACGCAGGCCACGGCCTCGCCGACGTACCTGACCTCGGACACCGCCATAGGGGGGTGGTCGGGGATGACGATGTCCTCGCTCACCGGCCACGCGCACGGCAGGCTGCCCTGCTCGGCGGCGAAGTCCTGGCCGCTGAAGGCCGCCACGACCCCGGGCAGCTCACGCGCTCCCGACACGTCGACCCTGGTGATCCGGGCGTGCGCCATCGGGCTGCGCAGGAACATCACCTGCAGCATGCCCGGGCGGGAGAGGTTGTCCGTCCACTGCGTGCGGCCCGTGAGCAGCCGCGCGTCCTCCTTGCGCCGGCGTGGCCTGCCCACCTCGGACGTGCCCGCCGGCTCGCTGATCTGATCGCTCTGCTCTATCTGCTCGGCGACCATGCCGGTGTCGATCTCGCTCATGGCGTCGTCACCGCCCGCCCCATCTCCTGCGCGCCCCGGCGTACGGCCTTGACGATGTTGCAGTAGCCGGTGCAGCGGCAGAGATTGCCCTCCAGGCCCTCCCTGATCGCCTCCTCCGACGGCTCTGGGTCCTCCCTGAGCAGGTCTATCGCGGCCATGACCATGCCGGGCGTGCAGTAACCGCACTGCAGCGCGTGTTCTTCGTGGAAGGCCCGCTGCATCGGGTGCATCGACCCGTTGACGCCCAGGCCCTCGATCGTCAGGACCTCGCAGCCGTCGGCCTGCACGGCGAGCAGGGAGCAGCTCTTGACGCTCTTGCCGTCGAGCATGACCGTGCAGGCGCCGCAGTTGCTGGTGTCACACCCGATGGGGGTGCCGGTCTTGCCCAGCCGCTCTCGTAGCAGATGTACGAGCAGGAGCCGCGGCTCCACGTCCTCCTCGTACTTGATCCCGTCGACGGTGACGGTGATTCGGGGCATACGTCCTCCCTCAGGAGCAGGGGATTGGCGGACACACCCGAACCTACGCCGGTGTTTTTCCCGGTCAAGGGTTACTTACCGCGAATCACCCTGGCGATGATCGCCACCAGCCCCGCGAACGCCAATCCCAGCACCAATACCCCGATCAGGACCAGCGGATCCGTGATCGCGCGTGTCACTATGAGAATGCCCAGAACCACGAAGAGCACACCGCTGAGCAGCGCCATCCAGTCGGTGCGATGCAAGCGTCGCGGTCGTTCGACGTCACGCGGCACGCCGCACCTCCATGTCGCCGAGCCCGCCCCGCAGATTGAGGACGATGGTCGAGACCTTGCCGTCGGGCTCGACCTCGGGCTCCAGCACCTTGTCATACCGCACGTCCACGCCGCCCCTGACCGAATGGTCCAGCTTGACGTCGCCGACCTTGTTGGTGGCGTGCACCTCGATCCTGGCCGTCGGCGGCACGATCACCATCAGCTCGCCCATCGTCACCGCGGCGTTGAACGTCACCTTGGTGCCCGGCTCCAGCTTCAGCTCCGACAGGTCCAGCCGCCCGTCACCGACGCCGACGTCGTACAGCATGCTCGACTGGGTCACGCTGGTCGGCGTCCAGTCCGACTCGCCGATGTTGCGCGGGATGCCCCCGAGCACGAAGCCCAGGGCCACGATGACCGTCACGAGCGTCCCCGCGGC
Organism: Nonomuraea sp. JJY05; assembly: GCF_043496855.1. NCBI lineage: Bacteria > Bacillati > Actinomycetota > Actinomycetes > Streptosporangiales > Streptosporangiaceae > Nonomuraea > Nonomuraea sp. JJY05. The sequence continues at coordinate 257,098 of NZ_JBIEIS010000007.1, read as the reverse complement.
CACCAGTCCGGCCCCGCGTCCCCACCAGGCGGCGATCAGCAGCCCGGCGCCGATCGTGATGAGCACGGCGCCGCCGACGATGGTCGGGCTCACTCCGGCGGCCGACCTGGCTTGGACCGCCACGACGATCCCTCCAATGATGATTGCCAGCAGGATGGTGATGGCGCCGATGAACGACCTCGGGCGCGGCTTCCGCTCCTTCTTGGGGACCGGGCGGCCGTACATGACGGGGTCGTACGGCGAGTAGCCTGCTGCCCGCTTGGCCGGGTCGAGCGGCTGGTAGGGGCCCTTCGGCGCGAACGGCTCGCCATAGGGGGTGTAGTCGAGGCGGGTTCGGGGCTGCGACTGGTAGGAGGGGACCCGGTGCTCGGCGGTGACCTTGGTGTCCTCACCGGCGGGCGGGGCGGCCTCGTGCACGCGGGTCGTCGGCTCCGGCTCGGGGGCGGCGGCCTCCTGAACCGGCTCGCGTTCGGAAGGCTCCTTGACCGGGGCGGCGACCTCCTCGACCGGCTCCGGGGCGGCGGCGTCCTGGACCGGGGCGGGCTCCTTGAACGGGGCGGGCTCCTTGATCGGCTCCGGGGCGGCGGGCTCCTTGACCGGCGGTGGCCCCGCGGAGGGCACGGGCGTCACCGGCGATGCTTCCGGGAAGGGTATGGGCCTGACCGGCGGGGCTTCGGGAGCCGCGGTCGTGGGCCTGACCGGCGGGGCTTCGGGAGCCGCGGTCGTGTGCCTCTGCCTCCTGCTCAGCCGTTCGGGCATCGAGCGGGCCAGCCCCCGCAGATCCACCCCGCTGGAATGGGCGGCGAGCAGCGAGACGGCGAGCAGCACGCCCACCACCAGAGTGCTGGCGTCGAGCCACACGGTCGCCAGGTTGAGCGCCAGCCCGAACGCCAGCACCGCCGTCAGCAGCACCATCACGGTTTCGGCGTCGAAGTCGCGGCGCGTCCACTGTTCGATGATCCCCGGCTTGCCGTTCGGCTCCTTCATCAGCAGGAACGCCGCGAGATAGAGGAACAGGCCGATGCCGGAGCCGAGCAGAAGCAGGGCGAAACCCACGCGGAACACCACGGGGTCGATGCCGGTGTGCCGCCCAAGACCGGAACAGACCCCCATGAGGAAGCGTCCCTCGCTGCTGCGTCGCAGCGACCGGGGCGGCGCGGCCGGTTCTTTGGGCGGAGCTTCTGTCATGTCACCATCGTGGACCTACGCGTGGTGTGCTCGCATCCGGGACACCCCTGACCCGACCCGGGGGTTGTTCCCTGATGCCCCAAGTGCCCCCGACATGTGACTATGGCGATGTTATGGCTGACCAGAAGACTCTCGCCGAGCCGACCGGCGACGCACCTTATCGGCGCCTGATTCGCCCCATGGAGGGCCGCCTCCTCGGCGGTGTCGCCCAGGGCCTCGCGGCGCAGCTCTCGCTTGATCCCGTGGTGGTCAGGCTGATGTTCGTGCTGCTCAGCGTGGTCGACGGGGTCGGCATGGTGGCGTACGCCGTGTTGTGGATGGTCACGCCCCGGCAACCGTACGAGGGGCAGCCGCCGCAGCGGGACTGGAGCCAGCTGGCCGCGTTCAGCGCGATCGGGGTGGCGCTGTTCGCGTTCGGCTGGCTCACGGGGGCGTCCCAGGGCGGGATCGGCATGCTGCCGTTCGCCGTGGGCGGGATCGGGGCGCTGATCCTCTGGCAGCAGGCCGACCCGGAACGCCGCAAGAGCTGGGTCCAGGGCGCCACCACGAGCATCAGGAAGAACCGGGTTCGCACCCTGCTCGGCGTGACGCTCGTGGTGATCGGCGCGGCGGGCTTCCTGTACGCCGAAGGCCAGCTGGCTCAGGCCAGGCCCGGACTCCTGTTCACCGTCGTGGTGGTCGGCGGCCTGGCCGTCATCGCCGCGCCCTGGCTCGCCGGCCTGTGGAAAGAGCTGCAGCTGGAGCGGCGCGAGCGCATCAGGCAGGAAGAACGCGCCGAGGTGGCCGCCATGGTGCACGACTCGGTGCTGCACACGCTCACGCTCATCCAGCGCGTCGCCCACGATCCGCGCGAGGTCACCCGGCTGGCCCGTGCCCAGGAGCGCGACCTGCGCAACTGGCTCTACCAGCCCGCCCAGGACGCCGACGCCACCGTGGCGGCCGCCGTACGCAGGATCGCGGCGGAGGAGGAGGACGCCCACGGGGTGCCCATCGAGGTCGTCTGCGTCGGCGACATCGCCCTCGACCCGGCGGGTAGGCTGGCCGCCCAGCTCAAGGCGGCCCGGCAGGCGATGGTCAACGCGGCCAAATACTCTGAGAGTCCATCCATTTCCGTTTATGCCGAAGTAGAGGGTGAAGAGGTCACGATTTTCGTGAAGGATCGTGGCAAGGGGTTCGACCTCGATGCGGTGCCACTCGACCGGATGGGCATCAGGGAGTCCATCATCGGGAGAATGGAACGCCACGGAGGCACGGCCAGGGTGCGCGCCTCCGTCGGTGAGGGCACGGAAGTGATGTTGACCATGAAGGTGGAGAAGGCATGACGCGCGTGTTGATCGTCGACGATCACCGGCTCTTCCGCTCCGGCGTGCGCGCCGAGCTCGGCGACTCGATCGAGGTGGTGGGCGAGGCCGAGGACGTGGAGACGGCCGTCAAGGCGATCGCCGAGCACCAGCCCGACGTGGTCCTGCTGGACGTGCACATGCCGGGCGGCGGGGGCCAGGAGGTGCTGCGCCGGGTCCTGGGCGCCGGCTCCCAGGTGCGTTTCCTCGCCCTGTCGGTCTCCGACGCCGCCGAGGACGTCATCGGCGTGATCCGGGGCGGGGCGCGGGGCTACGTGACCAAGAACATCAGCGGCAAGGAGCTCACGGACGCCATCCGCCGGGTGGCGGAGGGGGACGCGGTCTTCTCGCCGCGGCTGGCCGGGTTCGTCCTGGACGCCTTCGCCTCGTCGGAGGCGCCGTCCATCGATCCCGAGCTGGACTCCCTGACGCAGCGCGAGCGCGAGGTGCTGCGCTTGATCGCGCGGGGGTACGCGTACAAGGAGATCGCCAAGGAGCTCTTCATCTCCGTCAAGACCGTGGAAACCCACGTCTCCTCGGTCCTGCGCAAGCTCCAGCTCTCCAACCGCCACGAACTCTCCCGCTGGGCCACCGCCCGCCGCCTCGTCTAACCCCCACTCCCTCCCCCTCACCGCAGCCGCCCCTCACGGCGGTCGTCCCTGACGGCGGTCGGCCCCAACCACGGTCGCCCATCACCTCCTTCCCCCTCATCACGGGCATCCGTCACTGCGGCTGGCACCTCAACCCGCCGCCACCTCACTGCGTCCTGCCCCTCACTCCCGCCGCAGTGGCGCGCCCGCCGCGTCCAGCCTCACTGGCACGGACGCGCCCTGCAACGCCGTCGTGCACCGCAGCTCCCTGCGCCCTCCAACGCCGTCGTGCACCGCAGCGCCCGCCGATGCACCGCGCATCGCCCACCGCCGTGCCGCGCTGCCCGCGCCGTCCCGTGCACCCCGCTTCTCCCACCGCGTGCCCCCGTCCTCCTGCGCCCCCGTAATCGCGGCACCCAGCACCCAGCGATGCCGAGGGGCGTGGGTTCCCCGTGGGGCGGGGGTTCATCCGTGCCGGGTTTGGAACGTTACGGGATAGTTATCGTGGGTGTGCCCACAAAACTCACGCCTCAGTTGTCACACATAAAGGAGAAAAAGCACATATCCCAGGAGTAGCCCCCTTGAATCGCGTCCCCCGGATGCTGCCGGCCGTTGTCGCATTGGTCGCCGTGACGGCCTGTGCGGCGGAGAGCGTCCACGTTCCCCAAGTGCAGCAAGCCTCGGTGGTCCGGGCCGCCGGTGCGGCGAGCGTCACGACCCCGGTGAAGGTCACGGCCCCGGAAAAGAAGGTCAGGCTCGATATAGCTGACATCACCCCGATGGGGGAGAAGTCGGAGAAGGTAGGCGTCGGCTTCCCGATCATCGTCACGTTCGACCGCGACGTGAAGGACCGGGCGGCCGTGGAGGCGCTGCTGGAGGTGGAGGCGGAGAAGCCGGTCGACGGCGCCTGGCGCTGGGTGTCGGCGCGTAAGGTCATCTACCGGACGAAGACGTACTGGAAGCCGCACCAGAAGGTCCTCTTCACCGCCCGCCTGTCGCAGCTCCCCGGCAACAAGGGTGCCAAGGACGTCTCGCGCCGCTTCGCCGTCGGCACGTCGCAGATCTCCGTGGTCAACACCCGTACCCACCAGATGAAGGTCTACCGCGACGGCAAGCTCGCCAAGAAGATCCCGATCAGCGCAGGCAGGGGCGGGCTGATCAGGAACGGCGTGGACGTCTACCTCACCACGAGCGGTGTTCACCTCACCATGGGCAAGAAGGCCGTCGAGACCATGACCTCCTCCTGGATGGGCGTGACGGATCCCAAGGATCCGCGCTACTACAAGGAGGAGATCCCGTGGGCGGTCCGCATCTCCGACAGCGGTGAGTACGTCCACCAGAGCGCCGGCTACTACCAGTTCCTCGGTCGCTCGAACCAGAGCCACGGCTGCGTGCGGGCCACCCCCGCCGGAGCCAAGTGGTTCTACGGCATCGCCCAGCGCGGCGACGTCGTCAAGATCACCGGTACGAAGCGCAAGCTGCAGTGGAACAACGGCTGGAGCTACTGGCAGCTGAACTGGACCCAGTGGAAGAAGGGCAGCGCCCTGAAGGGCTGACCCCGTAGGACATCAGGGCCGCCCTCCCCAGATCGGGGAGGGCGGCCCAGCGGCCGTCAGAGCTTGTCGATGGGCGCGTAGGCCAGCAGCAGCGTCTTCTCCCCGCCGCTGCCGAAGTCGATCTTGACCTTGGTCTTCTCCGCCACGCCGTCCACGGACACCACCGTGCCCAGCCCGAACGCGTCATGCGTCACCCGGTCGCCGGGCGCCAGCGAAGGCACCTTCCGCCCGCCGCTCTTGGCGGGCGCCGGGCGGGCGGCGGGCTCCTTGCGGGTGGCCGCGCTCCAGGCGGACTTCTCCGGATCCGTACGCCAGTCGATGAGCTGCCCCGGCACCTCGTTCACGAACCGCGAGGCCGGGTTGAACGACGGCGCCCCCCAGGAGCTGCGCACGGCCGCCCGCGTGATGTAGAGCCGCTGCTGCGCCCTGGTGATCCCCACGTACGCCAGCCGCCGCTCCTCCTCCAGCTCCTTGGGCTCCCCGAGCGAGCGGATGTGCGGGAACACCCCGTCCTCCATGGCCGTCAGGAAGACGACCGGGAACTCCAAGCCCTTGGCCGTGTGCAGGGTCATCAGCGTGACGACCCCCTGCCCGCCGTCGGCGTCGGGGATCTGGTCGGCGTCGGCCACGAGCGACACCTGCTCCAGGAACTCCACCAGCGTCCCCTCCGGGTTGGCCTCCTCGAACTCGGAGGCGACGGAGATGAGCTCGTTGAGGTTTTCCAGGCGCGACTCGTCCTGCGGGTCCTCCGACGCCTCCAGCTCGGCGCGGTAGCCGGTGGCCACCAGCACCTCCTCGGCCAGCGCCGACGGCGGCATGCCCGCGGCCTTGCCGATCAGCTCCTCGAGCATCGCGACGAACTCGCGCACGGCGTTGAGCGAGCGCGTGGCCATCCCGTACGCCTCGTCGGCCCTGCGCAGCGCGTCCCAGAACGAGATGCGCTCGCGCGACGACAGCGCCTCGACCATCGCCTCGGCGCGGTCGCCGATGCCGCGCTTGGGCACGTTGAGGATGCGGCGCAGCGACACCACGTCGGCCGGGTTGGCCAGCACCCGCAGGTAGGCCAGCAGGTCCTTGACCTCCTTGCGCTCGTAGAAGCGCACGCCCCCGACCACCTTGTACGGCAGCCCGGTGCGGATGAAGATCTCCTCGAACACGCGGGAGGCCGCGTTGGTCCGGTAGAAGACGGCCACCTCGCCCGGCTTGACGTCTTCCTCGTCGCTGAGCCGGTCGACCTCCTGGGCCACGAACATGGCCTCGTCGTGCTCGTTGTCGGCGACATATCCGATGATCTTGGGTCCGTCGCCCTGGTCGGACCAGAGGTTCTTGGGCTTGCGCGACTCGTTGCGCGCGATGACCGCGTTGGCGGCGGCCAGGATGTTCTGGGTGGAGCGGTAGTTCTGCTCCAGCAGGATGGTGCGGGCGTCGGGGTAGTCGCGCTCGAACTCCAGGATGTTGCGGATCGTGGCGCCGCGGAAGGCGTAGATGGACTGGTCGGCGTCGCCCACCACGCACAGCTCGGACATGTCGGCGCCCGACCGCACCAGCTCGCCGTCGGTCGTGCGCAGCTCGGGGTGCCCGACCAGCTCCCTGATCAGGATGTATTGGGCGTGGTTGGTGTCCTGGTATTCGTCGACCAGCACGTGCCTGAACCGCATCCGGTAGTGCTCGGCCACCTCGGGGAAGAGCTGGAACAACGTCACCGTGTTCATGATGATGTCGTCGAAGTCCATCGCGCCGGCCTCGGTCAGCTTGAGCTGATAGGCCTTGTACGCCTGCGCCAGCGTCTTCTCCAGGTGCGAGCCCGCCCGGTCGAGCGCGGTCTCGTAGTCGATCAGCTCGTTCTTGAAGTTGCTGACCTGGGCCGAGAACGAGCGCGGCGGGTAACGCTTGGGATCGAGCTCCATCTCCCTGCAGACCATGGCCATGAGCCGCTGGGAGTCGGCCTGGTCGTAGATCGAGAAGCTCGACGGGAACCCCAGCCGCTTGGCCTCCCGCCGCAGGATGCGCATGCAGGCGCTGTGGAACGTCATCACCCACATCGCCCTGGACCGCGGGCCGACCAGCTTGTCGATGCGCTCCTTCATCTCGCGGGCGGCCTTGTTGGTGAAGGTGATCGCCAGGATCTCGCCCGGGTGCACCTCACGCTCGGCCAGCAGGTACGCGATGCGATGCGTGAGCACCCGCGTCTTCCCGGAGCCCGCCCCCGCCACGATGAGCAGCGGACTGCCATGATGGATCACGGCCTCGCGCTGCTGAGGGTTGAGGCCGTCGAGCAGAGGGTGGTCAACAGAGACTTGGGTCGGCACCTGTCTAGGTTAAGACGCCCCACCGACATTCGGCGCCCGGAATGCCTTCGGCAGGGCGCCGGTTGTCTTTTCGTAGAACATCAGAAAGGGGAGCCATGCTGCCGGAAGCCGAGATCAACCGGGTCCTCGTGGTTACCGCCCACCCAGACGACGTCGACTTCGGCGCGGCGGGGAGCGTGGCACTGTTCGTCGACAAGGGCGTCGAGGTCACGTACCTGCTGGTCACGGATGGCGACGCGGGCGGCAACGAACGTACTTTGGACAATTCCGGCATGGCCGAGCTGCGCAGGACCGAGCAGCGCACCGCCGCCAAGGCGGTCGGCGTCACCGACGTGCGCTTCCTCGGCCACAAGGACGGGCTCGTGGTGCCCTCGATCGAGCTGCGGCGCGACATCTCCCGCGTGATCCGCCAGGTCAGGCCGGACCTGGTCATCACCCACCACCCCGACCGCAACTACAACAACGTCGCCCCCAGCCACCCCGACCACCGCGCGGTGGGCGGCTCCGCCCTGGACGCCGTCTACCCGGACGCCCGCAACCCCTACGCCTTCCCCGAACTGCTGCGGGACGAGGGCCTGGAGGCGTGGACCGTGCGCGAGGTGTGGCTGACGGGCGGCTCGACCCCCAACCACTGGGTGGACGTCACCGAGGCCATGGACCGCAAGCTCGCGGCCTTGCAGTCACATGTGAGCCAGGTCGCTCACGTGGAAGGCTTCATCGACTTCGTCAAGACCCGCTTCGCCGCCTGGGCCGACCAGGCCGGCTTCCCCTCGGGCCACTACGCGGAGGCCTTCCAGGTCGTCCCGACGGGCTGACCCTTCCTAGGGCACGGATCCCGGGGACACGACCCAGAGCGAGGGTTGGCCGGTGACCTCGGAGATGATGTCGAAGTCCCGGTCGTAATGCAGGATCGTCGCCCCGTGCACCTCGGCACAGGCGGCGATCAGCAGATCGCTCGGTCCGACGGCTCGGTGGTGCGATTTGCGCGCGAGGATCGCCTGGACGTCCAGCGCCCGGGCGGCCGCCTCCTTCTCGTGGATCGACAGGAGGCGGAAGCCCTCGCGCAGGTAGTGGGCGTCGCGCTCGTAGCCCGCCGGGTCACGCGCGCTGAAGAGGACCTCGAGTTGCGTGACCTCGCAGATGGCCAGCATCTTGTCGAGCATGAGCGGCTCGAGTGCGCGGTGGACCGCCGGGTGCGGCATGCGCGCCAGCGCGCTCTTGTCGATGAGATAGACCACGCCGGTGGCTACCACGCATGCTTCATGATCTCCGGATCCAGAAGATCGGAATTGTCCCGGGTGCGCCAGTATTCGAACGCTTCGCGACGCTTTGCCCTTTCGGCGATCTCCTCCAGGGCCGCGTTGACCGTCTCCTTCATGGTCGAAGTCCCCAACTCGTGCTGGGCGACTTCCAGTAGATCCTTGTCGATGTCGATTACCGTACGCATGCAACACCACCTCCGTGCCTCCATCGTATATCAGAACTCGTGATCTTGATATACGCCTTTCCCGGCATTGCGCGGTCTCGGGAAGTACGCGCTGGAGACGTTAAAGCACGCGTTTGGAACGCTCCAGTTCAAGGGGAGGATCTTCCTCAGGCGAGGCGAGAATCCTCCTCCCCGGCTGATCAAAGCTCCACCGGAGTGCCGGAAATGCTCACGTTCCGTCACTTTCGTTTGGCGGCGAGGCGGGCGAAGAGGTAGCCGAGGGAATTGGTGGCCAGGTGCAGCATGGCCGGGGTCAGGAGGCCGCCGCGGCGCCGGAGCTCGCAGAACAGCACCCCGGCCGCCGCCGTGGACACCACGCTCCCCGCCACCACCCGCGCCGTGTCCAGGCCGGCCGGGGAGTCGGCCGACGTCAGGGCGCCGAGGGCGGGGTTGGCGTGGGCCATGTCGATGGCCGGGAGGATGTGCCAGAGGCCGAACAGGGACGACGAGATCGCCGTGGCGGCCACCGTGCCGTGATCCTTGCGCAGCATCGCGTACAGGGCGCCCCGGAAACCCACCTCCTCCAGCAGGACCGTGCCCAGCGGGACCTGGAGCAGGGCCTCCTCCAGGACGCGGGCGCGCGAGAGCGACAGGGCGCGCTCGTCCTGGAAGAGCCGCCTGGTGCGGGGATTGGCGATGCCGACGGCGTAGACGGCCGCCACCGCAGCCGCCAGCGCGCCTCCCGCCACGGCGCCGCGCCGGCCGTGCTCGAACCCGAGCTCTTTCCACGACAGGCCGGACCGGCGGGCCGTCGCCACCAGGGCGGCGGTCGCGGCGGCCGAGGTCAGGGGGGCCAGGCGGGGGGCCACCTTGTTGTTGAGGACGTTGGCTGCGGCGAGGATCGCGATCGAGCGGAGCAACACCCTTGCCAGGCTACGTCGCTCACCCTCTTTTCACCCGCGCCGCCGGTCGATCGGCGTCAGGAGGCGGCCGGGCGGCGCCAGCCCGTGGGGAAGCGACTGCGGCGGCGCTCCTCCGGGGTGAGGCCGCCCCAGATGCCCTCCGACTCGCCGGAGCGTAACGCGTACGCGCGGCACTCCTCGATGACCTGGCAGCGCGCGCAGACCGCCTTGGCGCGGGCCTCCTGCAAGGGCGTGGGGGCGAGGGGGAAGAAGAGGTCAGGGTCGCTGGATCTGCACGCACCCCGTCGCAGCCAGCCGATCTCCTCCAATGGCATGGGTCAACGGTAGAGCGTGGGCATGATCGGATACATCATCCTCTGGGTTGACCCGCGCGTACATCCTGGAGTCCGATCCGCGCTTCCCGTGTACGCCCCCGGTCAGCACGCGTTCACGCCGTCCCGGTAGCCGGTCGCGAACGACGCCTGGCGCTGCTCGGCCGTCCCGTGAGCCGACGGGTTGAGCCAGTCGTCCGTCGGGTCGCCCGCCGCCTCCAGGCTCGTGAGCAGTTCGTCCTCGTCGCCCGCATCCGTGTCGAGCGCGCCCGAGCGCACGAGCGCCGAGAGGGTCCCGCCCGCGTAACAGTCGGCTTGGAGCTCCATTTGTACGTTGAGCTGGAAGTTCGTCTGGAGCTGGGCCTGGATCGCGTGCCCGAACTCGTGGGGGATGATCACATAGACCGACCCGTCGCCCATCTCGTTCCAGAGCGAATCCATCCAGGTCTGGTCAAAGGCGATGAAGTGGCCGATGGGGCAGTAGAAGGCGTTGTTCGGGACGGCGGGCTCGTTGCCGCAGCTGGGGCCGGAGTTTCCGGAGTAGGGGATGAAGTCGGCGATAGGCCGATAAGTCCGACCGCTCTGCTGGAACTGCTGCGTCCAGAACGCCTCCGTCAGCGTCCGGGCGGTCCGCAGGTCGTCCTCCAACGAGTCGGCCCCCTGCGCGTCCATGGACGGCCGGCCGGTGAGGCCGCAGGCGCCGACCAGGAGGACCAGGGCGAGGACCAGGATGCGCTGCACGGGCTTCATACGTCCCAAGTGTGCACGGGCTCGTTGCTGTGCATTCGCTCGATGTACTCGAGCGTCATGGACCGCAAGGCCTCGTGCCGGTCCCCTGAGTCGCCTTCATGCGCGCGTACGCGTTCCACCTGCCAGCTCGCCCCCGTACGGCCCGTCAGGCAGCGCCCCTCGATGATCCCGAGCAGCCGGTCGGCCACGGGACCGTCCACGCCCCACCTGGCCAGCCCCTCCCGCGCCATGGGCAGCAGGCGGCGCAGGATCAGCTCCGCCGCCGGCACCTCGCCCATGCCCGGCCAGTACAGCCGCGCGTCCAGCCCGTGCCGGGCCGCCGCGCCGAGGTTGTCCTCCGCCGCCTGGAACGACATCTGGCTCCAGATCGGCCGCTCGACGTACGGCAGCATGCGCATCAACCCGTAGTAGAACGCCGCGTTGGCCGCGATGTCGGCCACGGTGGGCCCGGCGGGCAGCACGCGGTTCTCCACGCGCAGGTGCGGCACCCCGCCCACCACCGCGTACACCGGCCGGTTCCACCGGTAGATCGTGCCGTTGTGCAGGGTCAGCTCGTGCAGTTGGGGGATGCGGCCCTGTTCGAGCTCGGTACGGGGGTCCTCGTCCTCGCACAGGGGCAGCAGGGCCGGGTAATAGCTGACGTTCTCCTCGAACAGGTCGAAGACGCTCGTGATCCACCGCTCCCCGAACCACACCCTCGGCCGCACGCCCTGCGCCTTCAGCTCGGCCGGCCGCGTGTCCGTGGCCTGCTCGAACAGGGTGATCCTGGTCTCTCGGTGCAGCTCCTTGCCGAACAGGTAGGGGGAGTTGGCCGCCACCGCCACCTGAGGCCCGGCGATGGCCTGGGCCGCGTTCCAGTGCGAGGCGAACGCGTCGGGGCTGACCTGCAGATGCAGCTGCACGCTCGTGCACGCGGCCTCGGGGGCGACGCTGTCGGCGTGGGTGTCCAGGCGCTCGACTCCCTCGATGGCCAGGTGCAGGTCCTCGCCCCGGGCCGCGAAGATCTGCTCGTTGAGCAGGCGGTAGCGGGGGTTCGCGGAGAGCGTGCCCTCGCCGATGTCCTGCTCGCGCAGCGTGGGCAGGATGCCGATCAGGACGAGGTGGCCGTGCTGGGAGCGGGCGCGTTCCTCGGCGTGGTTGAGCCGCGCCCTGACGTCGTTCTCCAGCCGGAGCGCGCCGTCGCCGCCCAGCTCCTGCGGCTCGATGTTGATCTCGATGTTGAACTGTCCCAGCTCCGTGGCCCAGTCCGGCTGCTCGATCGCGGCCAGCACCTGGGCGTTGCGCATGGCCGCCTCGCCGTACGCGTCCACGATGTTGAGCTCGATCTCCAGGCCGGCGAGGGGACGCTCGACCTCAAAGCGGGACTCGCGCAACATCTGGGCGAAGACGTCGAGGCATCGATACACCTTTTCCCGATATTTCCGGCGGTCGTCCCTGCTGAAGACGACGCTTGGCACGTCTCTGCCCATATCAGGAAATGTCGCACGCCAACACCAACCCCAACAAGCCCCATGCCACCGTCCCCCTTCCGCCACCGCCCCAGCCGGGCGACCCCACCACCCCGGCCCCGGGCGATCCCGGCCCGTAACCGAGCACTGCCGCGCGCTCGGAGCCGCGCCCGCGGAGGGTGCGCGGGGCTCCTTGGGGTGGCGGGCTCCCGAAGTCTGGTGGCGACGGCGGAAGTGGTGGGCCACGGCCAGCGTGGCGAGCCACGGCGGCGGGTGCGGCTGCGGGTGGAGGGCGTGCCTGCGCGGGAGCGTGAGGTCTCCTGGCTCCGGATCGTGCCGCTCCGGGGCGCCGGGCGGCGGGCGGCGGGTGACGGGTGGCGCTCGGGCCGGGCGCGATGAGGCGGTGATGGAGCGCCGGGCGGGAGTCTGCGGGAGCCCGCCGTACAAGATGATTATGGGTTTAGGGTGCTGGGATGCGTGTATTGATTACTGGCGGGGCGGGATATATCGGGAGCACGGTCGCGTCGGCGTGCCTCGATGCCGGGATCGAGCCCGTCATTCTCGACAACCTCATCACGGGCAGGCGCGAGTTCGCGAAGGGGCGGGCGTTCTATGAAGGGGATATCAGCGACGGCCCGCTGATTGACAAGATATTTGCCGAATATCCGGATATTGAGGCCGTAGTTCACTGCGCCGCGCTCATCGTGGTCCCGGACTCCGTCGCCGACCCCATCGGCTACTACCGCGCGAACGTCACCAAGAGCCTCGAGTTCGTCGATCACCTGATCCGCAACGGCTGCACCCGGATGATCTTCAGCTCCTCCGCGTCCATCTACCGCACGGGCGACGACCACACGGTGAACGAGGACTCCGCCCTCGACCCCCAGAGCCCGTACGCGCGGACCAAGGCGGTCTGCGAGGCCATGTTCGCCGACATCGCCGCAGGCCGCCCGATCAGGATCCTCTCCCTGAGGTACTTCAACCCGATCGGCGCCGACCCCGGGATGCGCACCGGTCTGCAACTGCGGCGGCCCAGCCACGCCCTCGGCAAGATGATCGAGGCGTACGAGGACGGCGTCCCCTTCCAGATCACCGGCACCGGCTACCCGACCAGGGACGGCACGGGCATCCGCGACTACGTCCACGTCTGGGACCTGGCGACGGCTCACGTGGCGGCGCTGCGGCGGTTCGACGAGCTGGACGTCGACGTGATCAACCTGGGCACCGGCGCGGGCACCACCGTCCGCGAGCTGGCCGAGGCGTTCAACCGCGTCGTCGACCGCCCGATCGAGATCGTCGAGACCGACCCGCGCCCCGGCGACGTGGCCGGCGCCTACACCCGCAGCGACCGCGCCCGCCGCCTGCTGGACTGGCAGGCCCGCTTCTCCGTCGAGGAGGGCATCAGGCACTCGCTCGAATGGGCGAGCCTGCGGGAGTCCAGGCTCGGGTAGGCCTCCGCCCGGCGGCGAAGGTGTCGGATAATGCCCTGGGAGCGCGAAGGACTCGTCACTGAGCTCCGGGCGCTCCTCAGGGTGAAGATCCAGGAGAGGACGAGCCGTGAACTGTCAGCGCCGCGGGATGCCGATGCCGACCGCCGACGACCACCGGAGGCACGCGTCATGAGGATCCTCGGCGTCGACAACATCCTGGTCGGGGTGGGAGACCTGGCGCGGGCCCGGGAGTTCTACGGGGGTGTGCTGGGGCTGGAGGAGAAGTTCGCGACGGGGGAGCTGGCGCTGTTCGCGATCGGGGAGGAGACCCCGGGGCTGCTGGTACGGGTCCAGGAGGGCGCCCCGGGCTCCATGCGCGTCTGGCTGGAGGTGCCCGACGCCCGCGCGGCGGCCGATGCGCTGGGGATCGAGCCGTTCGAGGTGTTCACGGGCTGGACGGTCGAGGTCGCCGACCCCTGGGGGAACGTCATCGGCCTGACCGACTACACCAAACAGCCTCACCTGGGCCGCGCGGGCTGAGGACGCCTCACCTGGAGGCGAGCTCCTCGGTTGGGTCTCCGGGTGGAGGCCGCCCGTACTGGTGCGGTGGCGACCGGCGCCGTGGCGGCCACCACCGCCGCCACAAGGAGAAAGCCTTCCTTCGCAAGGCGAAAGCCTTCTTCAGAAGGAGAAGGCCTCCCCCCGCCCGGCGGGCGGAAGGAGGCAAGGCAGAGCTGCTAGTTGGTGAGCGAGTTCAGGGAGTTGTTCGGGATCTCCAGCGGAACCTCGCTGTCCTCACCGAGGTCGTCCACGGCGACCCACAGGTCCTTGGCCGGAGCCTTGATCTTGACCTTGGATCCCCACCCGAGGTACCGGGTCTCGGTCACGGAACGGGTCTTGCCCAGGACGCCGAAGTCCAGGGTCCAGCCCGACGTGAGCGTGGTGACCAGACCCTTGGAGTTGACCTTCAGCGAGTAGTCGATCTTGATCTTGCCGACCGTGCCGGACAGCTTCTGGCCGTAGGCCTTGGCCAGTTCGCTGTAGGTGAGGGCGCCCTTGTAGGTGCCGCCCTTGAAGCTCTTGGCGCGCGACACCAGCGTCTTCAGCACCTTCGGCTCGAAGATGTCGAGAATCTGGTTGTAGGTGCCGCCGGTCGCCTCACCGCCGCCGTAGCGAACCCACTTCTTGCCCTCGGGCAGGTCCTCGCTGAACAGCCCGCCCTGAACGTAGCTGTAGCCGCCGACCGTGATGATGCGCGGTGGCGCGAACGCGGCCGCAAGGCTCTTGTCTTTGCCGGGCCGGCGGCTCCGGAGATCGCTTGCGACGATTCCCGACTTGCCGAACTCGAAAGAGCCGAGCGTCGTGCTGACCCCGGCGCTCTTGCCGTCCAGGGACATCCGGGTCTTCTCCGAGATCCGTACCCCGTGCCCCGCGACGAACTGCTTCTTGAGCGCCTTCACCGGGTCCACCGGCGCGGCCTGCGCGGCAGGTGTGGCGGCAACGAGCGCGGCGGCCGTGGTTAACGCCAAGCCCGCGAGAATCCGCTTCATACGATTTCCCCGTTCGATTCAAAAGGAGAGGGAGCAGAAGCCTGCCAATAGAAGATCACGACCATATATCGACGGCCGGGGCAGGCGATGCCGAAACGGTGCATTTTTCGTGCAGGGTCCGTCCTGGAGAAGTGAGATGACCGTCACAGAGCGGAAGAACCATGCCCCCATGACCTGGGCAGGTCAAGCTTCGGGCTAGGCTTTACCGGCGGAAACGCCCGGCACGCACGGGGTTGCCCGGGCCGTCGAACATCAGTCGGAAAAGCAGGGCGCGAACCCGACAGAGGGTGAGCGACCAAACGGAAGAGGACGGACCCTCGTGGACCTGTTCGAACATCAGGCGAAGGAGCTCTTCGCCGACTACGGCATCCCGGTGCCACGCGGCATCGTCGCACACAACGTGGAGGAGGTGCGGTCGGCCGCCGAGGAGCTGACCGGCCGCGTTGTCGTCAAGGCCCAGGTCAAGGCCGGTGGCCGAGGCAAAGCCGGAGGCGTCAAGGTGGCCGACGACGCGGCCGACGCCGTGACCAAGGCCGAAGCCATCCTCGGCATGGACATCAAGGGCCACACGGTCCACAAGGTCCTCGTCGAAGAGGCCAGCGCGATCGCGGAGGAGTACTACTTCTCCTTCCTGCTCGACCGCGCGAACCGTACCTTCCTCGCCATCTGCTCCGCCGCGGGCGGCATGGACATCGAAGAGGTCGCCCACACCGCGCCCGAGAAGGTCGCCAAGGTGCCGGTCTCGGCGCTGACCGGCATCGACCGCGCGAAGGCCCGCGAGATCGCGGTGGCCGGCGGCCTGCCGGAGAAGGCGCTCGACGGCGCCGCCGACCTCATCGAGAAGCTCTGGTGCTGCTTCGTCGACGAGGACGCCACGCTCGTCGAGGTCAACCCCATGATCCTGTCGGCTGACGGCCAGGTCAAGGCCCTCGACGGCAAGGTCACGCTCGACGACAACGCCGGCTTCCGCCAGGCCGACCACGAGGCGCTCGCCGACAAGGCGGCCGAGGACCCGCTCGAGGCCAAGGCCAAGGAGAAGGACCTCAACTACGTCAAGCTCGACGGCGACGTCGGCATCATCGGCAACGGCGCGGGGCTGGTCATGTCCACGCTCGACGTGGTGGCCTACGCGGGCGAGCAGTTCCCCGGCAAGCCGTCCCCCGCCAACTTCCTCGACATCGGCGGCGGCGCCTCTGCCGAGGTCATGGCCGCGGGCCTGGAGATCATCCTCTCCGACCCGAGCGTCAAGTCGATCTTCGTCAACGTCTTCGGCGGCATCACCGCCTGCGACGCCGTCGCCAACGGCATCGTCTCGGCGTTCAAGCTGCTGGAGAGCCGCGGCGAGGCCGTGACCCACCCCCTCGTGGTCCGCCTCGACGGCAACAACGCCCAGCTCGGGCGGCAGATCCTGGCCGACGCCGCGCTCCCGCGGGTCGAGCTGGTAGACACGATGGACGACGCGGCCAAGCGTGCCGCCGAGCTCGCTGCGGTAGGTGCGTGACCCATGGCCATCTGGTTGACTGAGAACAGCAAGATCATCGTTCAGGGCATGACCGGTGGCGAGGGCACCAAGCACACCCGCCGCATGCTCGCCTCCGGCGCCAAGGTCGTCGGCGGCGTCAACGCCCGCAAGGCCGGCATCACGCACGAGGGCCTGCCGGTGTTCGGGACGGTCAAGGACGCCATGGAGAAGACCGGCGCCGACGTGTCGGTCGTGTTCGTGCCGCCGGCGTTCACCAAGGACGCGGTCATCGAGGCCATCGACGCCGAGATCCCGCTGTGCGTGGTGATCACCGAGGGCGTCCCGGTCCACGACAGCACCGCGTTCTGGGCGTACGCCGTCTCCAAGGGCAACAAGACCCGCATCATCGGCCCCAACTGCCCCGGCATCGCCTCCCCCGGTGCCTCCAACGCGGGCATCATCCCGGCCGACATCACCACCGCGGGCCGCATCGGCCTGGTCTCGAAGTCGGGCACGCTGACGTACCAGCTGATGTACGAGCTGCGTGACTTCGGCTTCTCGACCGCTGTGGGCATCGGCGGCGACCCCGTCATCGGCACCACCCACATCGACGCGCTCCAGGCGTTCCAGGAGGACCCGGGCACCGACGCGATCGTCATGATCGGCGAGATCGGCGGCGACGCCGAGGAGCGGGCCGCCGCCTACATCGAGCAGCACGTCACCAAGCCGGTCGTGGCCTACGTCGCGGGCTTCACCGCCCCCGAGGGCAAGACCATGGGCCACGCCGGCGCCATCGTGTCGGGCTCCGCGGGCACGGCCCAGGCCAAGAAGGAGGCCCTGGAGAAGGTCGGCGTCCGCGTCGGCAAGACCCCCTCCGAGACCGCCCGTCTCATGCGCGAGATCATGCAGGCGCGCTGATCATCGGGTTTCCGCTCTTCGAAAGCCCCGTGCGGGTCCTCCCGCACGGGGCTTTCCCTCTCCCACCTTTTACGCTCACGGCGGGCAACCCCACCCGCCGCACCTGGCCGGCCCCTGTCCAGGGAGACGGTCACGAGGCGCGCGGAGCCGGCCGCCGTTACGCCGCCCCGTGGGCCGTCTCCGTGCCAGATCCGGGGCCGGGGGACAAATCAGGTGTAGTTCGACGTCACAAAGTGGATGGGCGGCGGCGCGTCAACCAAGCGCCGGTCGGGAAACCTTGAGAAAATCGCCTACTGTGACGGCGATTCTCGACCAGTTGCGTGCTGCCCCCCGGTCGATGCTAGGCAAGCTCCCCGGGAGCTCAGGCGACGACGACGAGACGAGGCGGCCGCTACCCGTGTCCGGGATGCTGGCCGCCGCCGCCACCCTGGGCGTCGGCCTGGCCGCGCTCACCACGCTCACCCTCGTCGGCTGGATCGCCGCGCCGCGCGGCACGCTGGGCACGGGGCTGCCGGGCGTCTTCCGCACGGCGGCGCAGCTCTGGCTGGCCGCGCACCACGCCGGGTTCGCGATCAAGGACGGCCGGGTCGGGCTGCTGCCTCTGGGGCTCATCGTGCTGCCCGCCGTGCTCCTCTACCGCGCCGGGCGCTGGATGGCCCGCGACGCCGACCTGCGGCTTCGGCTGCCCGCCCGGCTGCCGAAGAACAGCCCCAAGGAGCAGGCCGGGGCCCGTCGCCGCGCCCAGCTCGCCGTGGTCGTGCAGGCCGGGGTGTCGCTGGCGGCGCCGTACGCGCTGCTCGCGGGGTTGATCGCGCTCGCGGCGAGCAACGAGATCACGCAGCCGTTCATCGGCGAGGCGCTGCTCAGCCACTTCGTGCTGGCGTTCCTGGCGGGGTCGCTGGCCACGGCGCGGATGATCGGACCCTGGCGGGTGATGCTGCGGCTGCTGCCCGAGCGGGTGCGCGCGCTCACCGTCGGCACGGCGGTCGCCACGGCATTGCTGCTCGTGGCCGGGCTCGTGCTCGTGCTGGTCGCCATCGGGCTGAACTTCGGGCAGGTCAAGGAGCTGTCCGACGTGCTCTCGCCGGGGCTCGTCGGCGGGGTGCTGCTGTTGCTGCTGCAGCTCCTCTACCTGCTGAACGCCGTCGTCTGGGCCTCCTCCTACATCGCCGGACCCGGGTTCGCGATCGGCGCCGACACCCTGGTCGCGCCCACGGGGGTGCAGCTCGGCACGGTGCCGAGCCTGCCGCTGCTGGGGGCGTTGCCGGAGAGCGGGCCCGTGCCGGGCTGGATGATGGCGGTGGTCGCGGTGCCGTTCGCGGCCGGGGCCGTCGCCGGCGTCATGGTGGCCCGGATCTCGCCGTCGCCCTCCTACGAGGCGGCGCCGATGTGGGGGTTCCTGAGCGGGGTCGTCACCGGGCTCGTGGCGGGGCTGCTGGCGGCGCTGTCCGGCGGGCCCATCGGCGGCGGGCGGCTGGCCACGATCGGGCCCTCGCCCTGGGAGGTGGCGCTCTCCGTCGCGGTGGAGGTCGGCGTGGCCGCGGGCATCTCCGCCGGCGTGGCCAACCTGCTGCTGCTCAACAAGCGCGCCCGCACGCCGCTCGACAAGGCGGCCGCCCCCGTACGCAAGGCCGGGGCCGCCATCGCCAAGGCGGCGAGCAAGGTCGGGCTGGCCGAGTCGGACCCGCGCCCGCTGCCCGGCCACTGGATGGACGCCACCGAGGCCGACACTCAGGAGATCCCGGTCATCAGGGACGACTGGCAGGACGAGCACGCCTCAGCCGAGGCCGAGACGCTGGCCCAGGCCCGCCCTCGCCTGCCGGAGCCCGACCGCCCGCCCCGCAAGGACATCGTGGACGAGTCGGACGACCGCGGCGGCCACGTCATCTACCTCGACCCCTACGCCTGGGACCGCGACTGATCCGCGTCCGGCTAGGGCTGCACCGTGCCGAGCAGCTGCAGCACGTCGGCGGGCAGCTTGCGCTGGGCCGCGTCCCTGAACTGCGTGAAGCACTCGCCCTGCGCCGAGACGGTCCCCGCGCCCTTCATGCACTCCTGGTAGGCCGAGTATTCGTCCATCAGGTACAGCTGCATCCCCGTGGCCATGGCCGACAGCGCCAGCGCGATCGAGGAGATCGTGATGCCGCCCACGGCGATGCCCGTGGACCGGCCCGCGGACCTCA
Organism: Nonomuraea sp. JJY05; assembly: GCF_043496855.1. Taxonomy (NCBI): domain Bacteria; kingdom Bacillati; phylum Actinomycetota; class Actinomycetes; order Streptosporangiales; family Streptosporangiaceae; genus Nonomuraea; species Nonomuraea sp. JJY05. Next base: position 237,714 of record NZ_JBIEIS010000007.1, on the reverse strand, counting down.
GCCGTGGCAGCGCCCGGATCCCGGCCGCGAGCGCGAACAGCGCCATGACCAGGCCTGCGAGCGGCAACATGAACGTCATGGCCAGCGCTGCGATGGACAACCAGATCGCTCGGCGGCCCGCCGAATCGGCGGGTTGCTGGCCTGCCGGTGCCTGCACCGGTGTCGACACCTGACCTCCTCTGCGTCGCCGGGCGAGGAACAGATACTCTGGCACCCCCACCCTGTTTCCTCTTTTGGAGTGTGCGTGTCTAAGGCTGGGCGGCTCGTCGTCCTCGTCTCCGGCTCTGGAACCAACCTACAGGCCCTGCTGGACGCTTCCGCCGACCCGTCATACGGGGCTCGTGTGGTCGCGGTCGGCGCGGACAGGGATGGGATCGAGGGGCTGGCCAGGGCGGCGAGGGCACAAGTCCCAACTTTTGTTGAAAAATTGGGCGATTATGCGACGCGGGCGGAATGGGATGCCGCCATCGCGGCCAGAATCGCAGCGTACGAGCCTGACCTGGTGGTGTCGGCGGGTTTCATGAAAATTCTGGGGCCGCCGACCCTCGACGCCTTCCCCGTGCTCAACACGCACCCGGCGCTGCTGCCGTCGTTCCCCGGCGCGCACGGCGTGCGGGACGCGCTCGCCCACGGGGCCAAGGTGACCGGCTGCACGGTGATGCTGGCCGACGCCGGCGTCGACACCGGGCCGATCGTCGCCCAGGAGGCGGTGCCCGTGCTTCCGGACGACGACGAGGCGGTCCTGCACGAGCGCATCAAGAGCGTCGAGCGGCGCCTGCTCGTCGAGATCGTCGGCCGGATGGCTCGCGAGGGCTGGACGGTCAGCGGACGTCACGTCCGCATCGGCAACCTAACAGGAGGGGAATCCACGTGACTCGCATCGCCATCCGGCGCGCGCTGATCGCTGTTTACGACAAGTCCGGGCTCGAGGAGCTGGCCAGAGCCCTCGACGGCGCCGGGGTGGAGATCGTCTCGACCGGTGGCACGGCCGCCGCGATCTCGTCGTTCGGGATCCCGGTGACGAAGGTCGAGCAGCTCACCGGGTTCCCGGAGTGCCTGGACGGGCGGGTCAAGACGCTGCACCCGCGCGTGCACGCCGGCCTGCTGGCCGACGTCACCAAGCCGCACCACGTGGCCCAGCTGGAGGAGCTGGAGATCGACCCGTTCCAGCTCGTCGTGGTCAACCTCTATCCGTTCCAGGAGACGGTGGCCTCCGGCGCGTCCGACGAGGAGTGCGTCGAGCAGATCGACATCGGCGGGCCCGCCATGATCCGCGGCGCCGCGAAGAACCACAACACCTGCGCGGTCGTGGTCGATCCCGCGTTCTACGGCGACGTGCTCGACGCGCTGACCGAGGACGGCTTCACGCTGGCCGAGCGCAGGCGGCTGGCCGGCATCGCGTACGCGCACACGGCCTCGTACGACGTGGCGGTGGCCAACTGGTTCACGCGGACGTACGGGGAGGACGGGTTCCCGGCGTTCACGGGGGCGACGTACGAGCGCAAGGCCACGCTGCGCTACGGCGAGAACCCGCACCAGAGCGCCGCCCTCTACACGGCCGGCACGAGCGGGCTGGCCAACGCCGAGCAGCTGCACGGCAAGGAGATGTCGTACAACAACTACCTCGACTCCGACGCCGCCTGGCGGGCCGCCTGGGACTTCAGCGAGCCGTGCGTGGCCATCATCAAGCACCAGAACCCGTGCGGCATCGCCATCGGCGCCGACGTGGCCGAGGCACACCGCAAGGCGCACGCCTGTGACCCCGTCTCGGCGTACGGCGGCGTGATCGCCGTCAACCGCGAGGTCACGGCCGAGCTGGCCCGGCAGATCGCCGACATCTTCACCGAGGTCGTCATCGCGCCGTCCTACGCGGCGGAGGCGCTGGAGGTCCTGCGGGCCAAGAAGAGCCTGCGCCTGCTGCAGTGCCCGCAGGGGCCCTCGCGGCAGGTGGAGCTCCGCGAGATCGACGGCGGCGTCCTGGCGCAGTCCGTGGACAAGGTGGACGCATCGGGCGACTCGGCCGCGCAGTGGGAGCTCAAGACCGGCACCCCGGCCTCGCCCGAGCAGCTGGCGGACCTGGAGTTCGCCTGGCGCGCCTGCCGCTCGGTGAAGTCCAACGCCATCCTGCTGGCCAGCGACGGGGCGACCGTGGGCGTGGGCATGGGGCAGGTCAACCGCGTCGACTCGTGCCGCCTGGCGGTCTCCAGGGCGGGCGAGCGTGCGGAGGGGGCGGTCGCGGCCTCGGACGCGTACTTCCCGTTCCCGGACGGGGCGCAGGTGCTGATCGACGCCGGCGTTCGGTTCATCGTGGAGCCCGGCGGCTCAATCCGGGACGAACTAGTCATCGAGGCCGCCGAAAGGGCCGGCATCACTCTCTACTTCACCGGCACCCGCCACTTCTTCCACTGACCCACCGCCGGCGTTCCGCACCTCCGCCACACCCCAGGGCCAGAGCTTCCCTCTGGCCCTCACCGGGGGACGGGCCGGGCATCGCGCTCCTGAACGGGGGCGACGCGCACGCCGGCTCCGGTGACACGGGCCGTCACGCTGCGCCACTCAGGGCGTGACCACCGCGAACGGCGGGACCTGCCGTCCTGCTCGGGGTGGTCCGTCGGGCGCGAGGGGCGCCGTGCCGCTCACACTCGCGCTCGCGGGAGATCCGTTGAGAGCCCCCGGCACCGTGCCGTTTGGGCGCTCCCGGCACCGTGCCGTTGGGTGCGACGGGGGCGCCGTTTCCACGCGGGGGAGCGTTCGTCGCGCTTGGCGGGGATCGGCCCCTGCCTGGCCCGGCACGCCGCCGCCTTCCGGGGTCCGGCGAGGACCCCGGGCCATCCCGTCATGCGGCGTCGAGGACTGCGGTGATCTTACGGATCATGTCCGCTACAGGCGCACGGTGGGCGGCCTGGCCGAGCCGCAGCTTTCCGCCGCGGCCCAGCCGGCCGGCGCCCGACCAGGAGGGTCGCGCCGGGCGTGAGCGAGACAGCAGGGCTTGCCGCAGTAGGCGGAGGGGCGGCCACGGGGTGAGGGCCGGATCGGGCCCGCGAACACCGGGCAGGTCAGTGCCATGGGAACGGTCACGTGGTCACCTTTTCGCTCGGAGAGAGCGTCGCGCACCGCGGCGGTCTCGAGCGCGCGACGAAACAGGAGGCGGCAATGCGTCGCGGGCGAGCCTGGCGCGGACGCCGCGACGCAATAGCGACCGCCGGCTGGCGAACGCCATAGAACCGGCGGACCTACGTCCGGTCATACTCCACCGAGCTCCGCGCATATCCGGCTGGCTGCAGAAACCGCTCACATCCACACGCTCAGCCTCGGCGGCCCCCCACCCGCGATCGTGCCTTGCAGTCGGCTTCCAGCCTTTCGGCGTCCGGCTCGGCTCATGCGATATGGCGGGGAACCTCCACTCTCCCTCATCGGCAGCGCAGCGGCTTGTCAGCCAGGCAGCCCCAGTCCATCGCCGGCGCTGAGCATGACCTTCCCGCGGTTGGCGCGGGACTCCAAACGTCGGTGTGCTCCCGCTGCGTCCTGCAGGGCGAAGACGGAATCCACCGGTACGCGCAGCTCGCCGTGGGCCACCTTCGCGATCAGCTGCTCGAGGTCGGCACGCGGGTCGTATCCGAGCGCGATGAGGTTGGCGGACTGGTAGCCGTGGATGCTCACGTTCTTCGGATAGAAGTCGCGTGTGTCGATCACGCTTGGCGCCAGCGCGACGTTCGCCAAGGCCACGACCCGACCGCCCGGCGCGGCGGCTTTGAGGCTCAGCGGGAAGACGTCGCCGCCGACCGTGTCGAGCACCACCTCGGCCCCACGTCCGCCTGTCAAGGCTTTGACGTGGTCGAGGAGGTCGGCGCCGGACAACTGCCCAGAGTCGAGCACCTCGTGCGCGCCGAGTTCGGCCACCCACGTGGTCTTCTCCTTGGTGCCGGCCGTCGCGATCACCCGTGCCCCGGCCGCCACGGCGATCTGCACCGCCGCGCTCCCCACGCCGCTGGCCGCCGCATGGATCAGCACCGTCTGACCGGGTCGGATCTGTCCAAGGGTGGTGAGGCAGTACCAGGCTGTCAGCCATGCGACCGGCAGCGCCGCCGCGTGGAACGGATCAACGCCGTCCGGCAGCGCCAGCACTCGCTCGGCCGGGACCGCAGCCTGCTCGGCGTAGAAACCAGGCGCGTTGGGCTCCCCCCTCATCAACACCTTCTGCCCGACGTGGAAGCCGCGCGTGCGCTCCCCCAAGGCGCTGATCGTTCCGGCCGCCTCCAGACCGAGGATCACGGGCGGCGGGTCGGCCCGGTGGTAACGGCCCGACCGGAGGAGCACGTCGGCCCGGTTCACCCCCACAGCCTCGATCTGGACCAGTACCTGGTCGGGGCCGGGTGACGGATCGGGTACCTCGACGACCTTGAGGACTTCCGGACCTCCGAACGCCTCCACCACTACAGCGCGCATGACCCCTCCTTTGTGACACCGTTTGAACAGGTGTCAGCCTGCAACACTAGTTCAACCGGTGTCAACTGCTAGGGTGCGTCCATGGACCGGCAGTGGCGATGGGTCACCGCGTCGCTCAGAGCGCGTCCGTTGGGCGCGATGGGAAGACCGCCGTTTCGCTCGGAGGTGGTTCGTCGGGTACGGCGGGGGTGTTGCCGTACCCCTGAGGGTGTTCATCGGGTACGGGAGGGTGCTGCCGTACCGCTGTGGGCACTCGCCGGATACCACGAAGGGCTGCCGCACTGCCCGTGGGTGTTTGTTGGGTGCGGTGGGGAACCCGCCGCTTCGCTCGGCGGTGTTCGTCGGGTGCGGCGGGTGCTGTACCGCTGGTGGGTGTTCACGGGGTATGGCGGGTGCTGCACCGCTCTTGCATGTTCGCGGGGTATGGCGAGGGGCTGCCGTGCCGCCCGTGGGCGTTTGTCGGTCCGGCGGGGGCGCTGTTTCGCGCAGGAGCGCTTGCTGCGTACGGCTCGGGTTGACGGCATCATCGTCCCGGCAGTCCTGCTCACGGCGGCATCAGCTGTCGCGCTGGGGACGCTTGTCGCGCAATGAGGGGACGCTGTGCCGCTCTTGGGCCATTGCCGCATGCGGGTAGGGATCGGCTATGGCTTCAGCTGCGGCAGTGGCCGCATCGCGTCCTTGAGTACGGCAGTCGCTGTGTAACTCACGGGATCGTGCTGTCATCCCGCAGGGCGATCGCCGTACGAGGGGTGCTCGTTCGTTGCCGCGCACGAGTCGGCGGCCCCGACGATCACTGCAACGCGAGCGGGCGGGGTCCGCCACCGCAACCGAGCCGCGGTTTCGGCGCAAATGCCGGTGATGATCGTCCGGAGGTGGCGCGTTCGTCCGCTAAATAGTGAGATAGACGATCATGTTGCCGTTTGGTCGTTTTATGGGCGAGCACACGCCGGCTGCGGTTACCCTGAGTGCCACTCCTCTCTCGCCCAATCCCACGGAGCCCCTCTTGCTCGAGTTGATCCTGCAGGTCTTCGTCACCATGAACGGCTTTGCCACCAGCCCCTTCGTCCTCCTGGTGCTCGCCCTGATCGGGGCCTACCTCGGCAGCCGCGTGGTGGAGATCATCCCGATCACCCGCCGGATCATCGAACGCCGGGAAGCCCAGGCCGCCGAGCGCGAGTAACCCACCGCTCCACCATCCCCAAGGGCTGAACGTGGCCGGCGTCCCCCGCCAGCTGGGTGCACGTCCCTCGGCCCGCCACACCACCGGCTCCGTGCTTCTTGCCGGAGCGCACAGTGGCGGAGCTCCAGCCGTCCAGAACCATCGCCCGCTCCCTGGCTTCGGCAGCACAGGGCACAGCGGGTGGAGGGCCACGGACGCTTCAGCCGACAAGGGCCGAAGCACAGCCCAGCATCCCCGGTGGGCCGTTCCAATCACGGCATTGACCAGGCTTAACTGATGGCCCGGCCCCGGAGGGCAAGCTTCGCTGGTCCTGAGGTCTATGCCCTCAGGACCTCCGACATCCAGCGCTGCTTGCCCCACCAGGACCAGCGCCCACCGCCGGTACGTCATCGATCGATCACGTACCGGTGGGAGGTGTTCGAGGGGTCGCTTGACGGGCCATTGTCGCCGAACGGGCTGCTCCCGCCAGGGCCGGCGCCCGCCGCCGGTACGTCATCGATCGATCACGTACCGGTGGGAGGTGTTCGAGGGGTCGCTTGACGGGCCGTTGCCGCCGAACGGGCTGCTCCCGCCAGGGCCGGCGCCCGCCGCCGGTACGTCATCGATCGATCACCTACCGGCGGGAGGCATTCAAGGGGTCGCCTAACGGGCCATTGTTGCCAAACGGGCTGCTCCTGCCAGGGCCGCGTCCACGCCAAGAGTGCTCTGATGGACCTGCACCGCCCTGACGAACGCCAGTCCGGCCACGTCATCGAGGATGCGCGCCAAGGGATCGAACAGCACCTTCCCGGCCGCCGACACGCCACCCCCGATGACCACGGTGGTGATCTCGACGGCGGCCGCTGTGGAGGCGATCATTCCGGCCAGCGCTCGGGCGCCGCGTTCGAACGCCGCCACCGCGACCGGATCGCCCGCTGCCGCGTCCCTGGCGAGTGCTCGGGCGTCCGCCTTCTCCTCCGGTCCATCAAGGTTGGGGGCCCAACCGTTGTCCAAGGCCCAGCGGGCGAGGTTGGGCCCGCTGGCGTAGCGCTCGACACAGCCCCGGCCCCCGCACTCGCAGCGCTCGCCGTTGGGGTCGATGGACATGTGGCCGACATGTCCGGCATTCCCCGTCGGCCCTAGAAGCGGCATGCCGTCGATCACCAATCCACCGCCGATTCCGGTGGACACGACGATGCCGAGCAGGGACGTACTGTCGCGTCCCGCTCCCAACCAGTGCTCGCCGAGCGCGAAGCACTGCGCGTCGCCGGCGAGCACGGTGGGCAGCCCTGTCAGCTTCCGCACCTCCTCGCGCAAGGGGAACCCGCGCCAGCTGGGCATGTTCACGGGGCTCACCGTTCCTGCAGCCAGGTCCAGCGGCCCGGCGCATCCGATGCCGACGGCTTCCGGCGGCGGGCCGCCCTCGGTCACTTCCGTGACGAGGGCCGCCAGGGCGGACATGACGTCCGTGCGCGGCGTGGGCCGTGTACCGGAACGCAACACGGAACCTTCCTCGTCCACCAGCGCGGCGGCGAGCTTGGTTCCTCCGATGTCAATGGCAAGTACGTAATTCATCAATGTTTGTGGTGGTTGTCGGGCTGGCGGGGATCGCCAGGGTGTTCCAGTCCGGGCACGAGTTCGACCTTCTTGGCGCGCATGTCATCCAACCACCGCGCGAAGGCTCTCCGCCGCGCGGCATCCAGCAGCGTCACTCCACCTCGGTTCAGCCGAGGAGGGGGATGGAGGGTGGTTCGAGGTACTGCGGTGGATGCGTCATAAGCAGACGGTCGGAGGGTTCTTGGATCTGATCGGACGGCGACTCCTCGTTCTGGTGATGATGGCGGTGGGGTCCCAGGTACGGCGACGACCGCACGGTTCCGCTGACGGCTGACCGGTTCTCGGCGTGATGGGTGGCCGAGCTGGACGTCGGTTGATTGTGGGCTATTGGGGTGTGCGTGCAATTGCGCGTTGCTCGGCTCTGGGCTGGTGATGGTGGGTTGGTGTGGTCTGGCATCGGTTGGAGCCGAGTGGGTGGATTGGCGGGGTTGGGTGTTTGTCGGTGAGTCGGTGGTGGGGTGGTGCGAGTGCGTGTTGTTCGGCTCTGGGCTGGTGATGGCGGGTTGATGTGATCTGGCGTCGGCTGGGTTTGAGTGGGTGTCGTGTTGGTGTGGTCTGGCGTCGGTTCGGGTTGAGTGGGGGCCGGGTTGGTGTGGTCTGACGTCGGTTGGGGTCGAGGGGGTGGGTGGGCGGGGTTGGGTGTTTGTTGATGAGTCGGAGGTCGGGTGGTGCGAGGACGGCGCCGGTCCCTGCGTGTTGGTCGGCTCTGGGCTGGTGGTGGGAGTGCTGGTCGAGGGTGGCTGCGTTGCCGTGGCGATGGGGCTAGGGGTGGGGGTGGCGAGGGCTACGTGCCAGCCCAAGGGGTCATGCACCGGGCCGACAAGTGTGCCGTATGGATGGGTTTGGAGCGCTTCGGCTATTGCCCTCGGAAGGGAGTCGATGGGTGCCGGGCCGAGGGAGTCGAGGGCGTTGGGTGTCGCATGCTGGGCGCTTGAATAGTCAGGGAAGACGCGGTGCCAGATGTGGGGGTGGGGGGACCGCGTGGCGGGCGTGGGGGATCGCCATTCGGGTGGGGGTGTCACAGCGGCGGTGACGTGCTCGAAGACGGCGCGTACCCATGGGCTGGCGTTGTAGGCGGCGGTATTGATGGAGCCCAGTTCGACGGCGGCCACACCGTCGAGCGGCTCGGCTTCCATCGGGTCCAGTCCCAGGTCAGAAGCCACGGTTTCGCACAACGCCTCCGTGAGGATGACCTGGGTCAGCCACCTGGCGAGCTGGCGGTCTTCGGAGCTTCCCGGTAGGGGCAGCGTCGCGCGGAAGGGGCCGTGGCGTAGGTCGGCTATGCGGGTTTCGAGCCGTTCGCGTGGGATGGGGCGGTTGTCAACCCACCCGGCCACTGTGCTGGCACCTGGCGCCGGCTCGGATGGGAGCGGATGCGCGGGGGCCGTTTGTGGCTTGTCGTTGGATGGGTGTTCGTGGAGTGTGTCCGAGAGAGCGCTGGGTGGAGGTGTGCCGAGCGTTGCCGGATCATCCCCGGATGGGCGTAGACGGGTTGTCACCGGGTTACCTCCAGGCGGATGGCCGGGGAGTACTGGCAGCGACCGAACCACATGACCTTGGCCAGGGCCCAGGCGTGGCCGTTCGGGGCGTTCTCGGGCACCTCCACCGGGAACGACACGTCGGTGGATTCGCCTGGGGCGATCGTGAAGCCCCGGATGACCTCGGGGAGCAGGTGCCACGTTCCCCAAGGTGAGGCCAGTTGGGATTCGCCGCGGATCTCGTCGGATGTGGTGTTGGTGAGTCTCAGGACGAGAGAGGTGCGGGTGCCGGGGTGGAGGGTGAGGGCTTCGGTGAGAGGGGAGATGGACAGGCCCGTGGGGTGGGCCTCGGCCGAGGTGGTGCCTTGGGTGATGGCGGCGGAGGCTGGAGATGGGACCGGGGAGGGGAGCTCAGGGACGGTGGTGAGGGCCACCGTGGTGACGTCTTCGATGAGTTGGCCGCCGCTTGCGGAGGTGCGGGCGGAGATGAAGTGCAGGCCGGAGCTCATTGCTGGGTGAGCGCGCTCGGCGCCGGCGGGAGGGGGCGGCGGCGTTACGGTGACCGGGAAGCGGAGGTGGCCGCCTGGGGGGAGGCGGAAGGCGCGTTGGGCCGGGGTGGCGGTCCAGCCTTTCGGGACGTGGAGGGTTGCCAGGCCCTCGTGGGGGGTGTCTGTCAGGTGGGAGGAGAGCACTACTTCTACGTTGAAGGGCTCGCCGGCTGGTGGGGTGACCAGGCCGGGAGTGATGGCTATGGAGATCGGTAGGTAGCCGAGGGGGGCCGGGCCCTTGTTGTGGAGCCAGTAGCGCGTGAAGACCGGCTGGGCCTGCTCCGTTGTGGGGCCGAGTTCGGGTGTGGGGCGGAGTTCGGGTGTGGGCCCGAGTTCGGGCGTGGCTGGTGGAGGAGCGGTGCTGTCTGAGCCTGATTGAGGGGCGGTGCCTTCTTCGGTGGGGGTGTGGGCCAGGTAAGTGGCGATTTCGGAGCCGGTCAAGGTGAGGGCCGGGGTTGTGATCGGGGCGCCGGGGTGTTCCAGGAGGCTGGCGTGGGTCAGGGAGTGCAGGGGGAGGTGGGGGGAGCTGAGCTCGGCGGTGGAGCCCAGACCGGTGGATTCGATCAGGCGGATGGTCACGGCCTCGGCGGGTGGCGTGGTTTGGCCGTGGGCGTGGGGGTTGCCGGCGACTTTGAGGGTGCTCAGGAGGACGTCGCGGGCGGGGGTGATGGCGAAGAGGGAGTGGGTCTGGGGGAGGTGGCCTGCTTGGGCGGTGGTGATGGTGCGGGAGAGCAGTGGGGTGATGTGTTCCTGGGCCTTCGCGGGGAGTTGCTGGGCTCGCCAGTCGCCCCTGCCGGCGACCAAGGAGTATGAGAACTCGTGGGTCCAGTGTTGGAGTTGGAAGCCTGAGCCGTCCGGCGTGGAGCGGTGCGGAGGGTCCAGCCAGATGCCCGACGGCCAGCCCGTGCAGGAGCGCATCAGCGACAGGTGCAGCGCGCCTGAAGGGTCTACGGCGAAGCCGGGTAAGCCGTAGGTGAGGAGCGCGACCGTGCGGTCGTCCAGGAGCTCGGCACCCAAGGGGCATTCGGCCTCGATCGTCGCGTCTGCCAGGTCGGTCACCAGGTCGGCGATCGGGCCAGCGACGATCAGGGCCGGGAGGGCGCGCAGGTCGCGTAGGTCGGCGCTTGGTTGCCAGACCTCCGTGAGTGGGCGCTCGGCGGGGACCCAGACTCGGGAAGCGCCTGACTTCAGGACGTCGAGGTAGGCCGGGTCCGCGCGGGCGAGGATCTCGGCGGCCAACGGGTTGGTGTCGGGGCCGCCCAGGACGATGCGTACGTCCGGGAGGTTCGAGTCGACGTCGAGCCAGCCGTATCTCGTACCCGAGGCGGAAGACGTGGTGGCGGTCACGCCCACACGGGCCAGGGCTACCACCAGGTCGCGGGCCCGAGGGGCGTCATCCAGGGTGGGGACCACGACCTCGGCCACCCCCAACGCTCGCGCGCCCGCCTCGCCGAGATCGACCTTCGCTGCGGAGGACAGGCCGAACCAGGTGTTGGCCGGATTGTCGAGTGTCCACGGGTGTTCGGCCGAGTCCACGTCGGGGAGCGCGAAGCCTCGGCCCACCACGGCGCCTGAGACGTCGGACACGGGGAGCGCCCCTTCGACGCGGGCCGGGAAGCGGACGCGGAGCAGGCGGTCGGCGCCGGTGTGGTCGAGGACGCGGGTGGTGAAGTCAATGCGGTCCGAGCCAGTCAGGAGGGTGACGGTTTGCTCATAGGCGATCTCGCCGACCTGGCCGGAGACCGTAAGACGCTGTCCGATGGGGCTGGTGTCGGCGCTTGCGGTCAGGGCCTGCGTGTCGGCGGAGCCCACGACGTGGCCTGTGGGAATGAGGTGCCAAGGGCCCTCACCCATGTCCGGATGCTGGGGATATTCGTTGTAGAGGCGCAGCTCGTTGCCGAGGCCGGTGAGGAGCTCCTGGCCGGAGGATCGGTCGAGGATCGAGGTCAGGGCGCCACCCCGGGAGGGGTCCGCTGTGACCCGCCATCGATGGTTCTGGATGGTTATGAGGTCGAGGTTGAGGCCCAGGTTGAGGCCCAGGTTGAGGGGTGTGGCGTTGCTGGTGACGAGCTCTTCGGGGGCGGGCGTGGTGAGCCCCTGGGGGCGAGCGAGCTCTCCTGGTGGGGTCACTTCTCCCGGCTGGGTCAGCTCGCCTGGTGGGGTCACTCCTTCGGGGTGAGTCAGCTCTCCAGGTGGGGTGGTGAGGTCCGTTGCCGAGAGGGTGGGGAGAGCTTCGGTTGCGGGGGTGGGACTCTCAGGAGTGACGGTGGTCGGGGGCTTGTCTGCGGAGGCCGGGTCGCTGGTTGGAGTGGGCTGCCAGGGAGCGGGAGAGCCGGATACGGCGTGGTACGTGCGCCAGCCCATCGACGGGACGTCGCGGGCGAGGAAGGACAGGGTGCCGTTCTCGATGACGGCGGCGACCTCTGCGCCCGTCGGGTCGGCGAGTGTCCGGCCGGGCGGCAGGCGTACGTGGACCAGGCCGTCGCGGGGGAAAGGGAGGGTGTTGGTCACCACTACGCTGCTCGTGTCGACGCCGATCTGGCCGGTCAGGGCCGTCAGGGCGTTGTCGCGGGTGGTCGTGGCCAGGTCGTGTGCCTCTCGCCAGCCGGTCAGCAAATCGATGTAGACCTGGTCGGACTCGGAGCCGGTGATCGCGTCGTGGTGGGCGCCGTAGGCCAGCTGGCGCCACACCTTGTCGAGCGCCGTGTGCGGATAGCGGCCGAGGCCGAGCAGGGCCGCGAACGTCGACAGGCGCTCGGCGTCCAGGGCGGCCACCTCTGCGGCGCGCTGGGCCTGCTTGGTGTCGATGTAGGAGACGTCCTTGCCGGTGTAGATGGGGTTCATGTCGCGGGTCTGCGGGCTGAGCGACGACCTGCCGGCGCGGACGGCGTCCAGGAAGTCGCGAGGGGTTGCGCAGACGAACCTCGGCCACAGGTAACGGCTCGCCCATATGCGGTGGATGTCGGTGACCCACTTGTTGGGCGGGGTGTAGTCGGTGCCGACCGGCAGGAGGATGTTCTTGGTCGCGGCCACGGGTTTGAGCGAGCGGTAGAGGTCGTAGACGGCCTGGCAGGCGTCCTCCAGGGACGGGGAGGAGTCCATCCACCAGCCCGCCGAGTAGTGGGCCGGCATGTAGTGGGTCAGGACGCCCTGCCCGGACGGTGAGATCCACTCGAACTCGCTGGGGAACTGCATCAGCGCGGCGTCGTTCTTGGCCTGCTTGAAGTTTTTGCTGATCGGGCCCCACTGGTGGAACGGGCCGCGCGCCCACGCGCTGCCGGTCAGCCCGGCCGCCGCGAGGTAGCCGGGGAACTGCGGGTCGTGGCCGAACACGTCGAGCTGCCACGCGGTGCGCGGGTCGCCGCCCAGGATGTCGCGCTGGTAGCCGATGCCGTAGACGAGGTTGCGGATCGTCGTCTCGGCGCCGGCGAGGTTGGTGTTGGGCTCGTTGTACGTGCCGCCGATCAGCTCCACCCTGCCCTCGGCCAGCAGGGCGCGCAGGTCGGCCCGTCGCTCGGGACGGGTGTCGAAGAACGGCTTGAGATAGTCGACCTCGGCCAGCACGAAACGGTAGTCGGGGTCGCGCAGCGCCAGCTCGATGTGGGCCTCGACCAGCGCGAACGCGTTTCGCTCCCACAGCGGCCTGGTCGTGCCGCCGGCGGAGAGCAGCTCCCACGGGCTGGTGTAGGCGGCCTGCGTGTTCCACCACACGGGGTCGTAGTGGAAGTGGGAGACCATGAACATCGTCCAGCCCGGCTCCTCGGCCGTGACCGCGACCTCCAGCGACTCCGCGCCGAGGGTGAGCACGCAGGGCACGGTGCTGCCGGCGGGCGCCGACACGGTCAGCGGCACCTCCAGAACGCCGGCGGCCGCCGGGACGGTCACCGGCTCCGCCAGCCGCACGCCCTCGCCACGGAGCTCCAGCGACGCCTCGTGCTCTCCTTCGGCGACCGCGACGCGCAGCACTTGGCTGGGGGCGTCGGGCGAGCCCACGAACAGATCGGTCGACTCGGCGGACAACAGGCGGAAAGGCAAGGTGACCTCCGGCCTCCGTGAGCATGTTGCTGGCGCCCGCAACACTAGGCCCTTCCAAGATCAATGACAACGATGTCAACGATTGCCTGTGGATAACTGGAGCTGACTGCCTGGTGTCTGTGGATAACTCTCGGGTGTCCCCGCTCCACCCGGCCCGTGGGCCAGGCGGGGGGAGGGTGGGCCGGGGCGGCCTCTTGGGGGCATTGGCAAGCATGGGTGGCTGCTGCTGGGAGTGGCGTGTTGAGGGAATGAAGGGGCATGGAAGGATTGCCGCATGAGCGCAGTGAAACTCGATGGCAAGGCGACCGCCGCCAAGATAAAGGCAGACCTCACGACCCGAGTGGCCGCGCTCAAGGAACGCGGCATCACGCCCGGCCTGGGCACCGTCCTCGTGGGTGACGACCCCGGCAGCCAGATCTATGTCGCGGGCAAGCACCGCGACTGCGCCGAAGTGGGCATCGCCTCCATCCGCGTCGACCTCCCGGCGACCGCCACCCAGGCCGAGGTCGAGGCGGCCATCGACGAGCTCAACGCCTCACCCGAGTGCACCGGCTACATCGTCCAGCTGCCCCTCCCCAAGCACCTCGACGCGATGGCCCTGCTCGAGCGCATGGACCCGGCCAAGGACGCCGATGGCCTCCACCCGATCAACCTGGGCCGCCTCGTCCACATGGTCGACGCCCCGCTCCCGTGCACCCCGCACGGCATCGTGCTGCTCCTGCAGGAGTACGGCGTGCCGATCAAGGGCGCCGAGGTGGCCGTGGTCGGGCGCGGCATCACGGTGGGCCGTTCGCTGGGCCTCCTGCTCACCCGCCGCAGCGAGAACGCCACCGTGACCCTCTGCCACACCGGCACCCAGGACCTGGCCGGGCACGTGCGCCGGGCCGACATCGTGGTGGCGGCGGCGGGCGTGCCCGGCCTGATCACCCGTGACATGGTCAAGCCCGGGGCGGCCGTCCTCGACGTGGGGGTCTCCCGGGTCAACGGCAAGATCGCCGGTGACGTGGCGCTGGACGTGGCGGAGGTCGCGGGGTTCCTGACGCCCAACCCGGGCGGTGTCGGGCCCATGACCCGCGCCCTGCTGCTGTCCAACGTGGTCGAGGCGGCCGAACACGCCTGACAAACGGCCGGAAGCGCGAGCCGTCCGTCGAAGCAGGGAGCGCCGCCCACCCGCGGCGCCTCGCGCGAGCTGTCCCGAAGCGGGGGAGCCCGCGCCAGCTTTCCCCAGGAGCGGGGAGCGCCGCCCGCCTGCGGCGCCTCGCGCGAGCTGTCCCGAAGCGGGGGAGCCCGCGCGAGCTTTCCCCGAAGTGCGGAGCGCCGCGCCCCGCGGCGCCCCGCGTGAGTCGTCAGCAGAGCCCGGGCCGGTCGAGAAGCGGGCCGGCCGGGGTGGCGGGTCGTCGCCCCTAGAACGGGTACGCGGCGATGTCCCCCTGCATGGTGACCCACTGCGTCTCGGTGAAGGCGTCGACGTTCGCCCCCGTGCCGCCGAACCGCGCCCCCGTCCCTGAGGCCCCCACCCCGCCGAACGGCGCCACGGCCTCGTCGTCCACGGTCTGGTCGTTGATGTGCACGATCCCCGTCGGCACCAGGTCGGCCAGCGCCAGCCCCTTCATCACGTCCCGCGTGAGGATGCCCAGCGACAGGCCGTACTCCGAGTCCGCGGCCAGCGCCGCCGCCTCCTCCAGCGTGGAGAACGTCGTCACCGGCGCCACCGGCCCGAAGACCTCCTCCGCGTACGCCGGCGCGCTCACCGGCACCTCGGCCAGCACGGTCGGCCGGTAGAACAGCCCTTCGTACGTCCCCCCGGCGGCGAGCCGGGCCCCGGCGGAGACGCTCGCGGTGACCAACTGGTGCACCCGGTCGCGCTGCCCGGCGTCGATCAGGGGCCCGAGCGCGACCTGCCCGGTGGCGGGGTCGCCCACCGGCAGGCCCGTGGCCTTGGCGGCCAGGCGCTCGACGTACTCCTCGGCCACGTCCTCGTGCACGAGGTGCCGTCCCGAGGTCATGCAGATCTGCCCCTGGTGGAAGAACGACGCCCACGCGCCCGCAGACGCGGCCGCCCCGAGGTCGGCGTCGTCGAAGACGACCAGCGCCGAGTTCCCGCCCAGCTCGAGGTGGACCCGCTTGAGCAGGCGCGCCGCCGCCTCGCCGACCTTGCGCCCGGCGGCGGTGGAGCCGGTGAAGGAGATCACGGGGATGTTCGGGTCGGCGACCAGCGCCTGACCGGCCTCGGGACCGCCGGGCAGCACGTGCAGGAGCCCGCTCGGCAGCCCGGCCTCCTCGAAGACCCGCGCGATCGAGAACCCCCCGCACACGGCCGTACGCTGGTCCGGCTTGAACACCACCGCGTTCCCCAGCGCCAGCGCCGGGGCGACCGACCGGATGCCGAGGATCAGCGGGAAGTTGAAGGGCGCGATCACCCCCACGACCCCGACCGGCACCCGCCGGGCGAAGCTGAGCCGCTTGCGGGTCGTCGGCAGCACCTCGCCCAGGGGCTGCGAGGCCAGCGCCGCCGCCTCGTAGCACTCCTGCGCCGCCACGTGCGTCTCGAACCCGGCCTTTCCCGGCACGCCGCCGGACTCCCGGACGATCCAGTCCTGGATCTCCTGCGCGTGCTCCTCGAACAGCCGTCCGGCCCGCCGCAGCAGCGCCGCCCGCTCCTCGTACGGCGTGGCGGCCCACGCCCGCTGCTCGGACCGGGCTCGAACCGCGGCAGCCGCCACGTCGTCGGCGCCGGCGGTGCCCGCGCGACCGAGTTCGTCGCCGGTGGCGGGCTCGACGACGGGGGCGTCCCCGGCGCGCGAGGCCGTCCATCCGCCGTCGAAGATCGATCCCGTCCAGATCTTGGGGTCGAGGAACGTCATGGTGAGCCTCCTAAGGCTGGAAGTCCGGATCCACGGTCACGGTCACGTCGAGCAGCAGGGGCTCCTCGCGGGACGCGAGCGACGGCAGCACCTCGTCGAGCGCCGCCGTCAGCTCGTCGTACGAGTCCACCCGCCTGGCGGGGCAGCCCAAGGACCTGGCCAGGCCGCCCATGTCCACCTCGGTGAACGGCGGCCACGGCGCCTTGCCGCCCTGCTTGTCGGCCAGCCGGTCCATGATCGCGTACCGGCCGTTGGAGAGCACGACGAACAGCGCGCCCACCCGGTAGTGCGTGGCGCTCCAGAGGGCGTGCACGCCGTAGAGGGCCGACCCGTCGCCCACGACCGCGATCACCGGCCGGTCGGGGAGCGCCATCCGCAGGCCCACCGCGGCCGGCAGGGCGAACCCCAGCCCGCCCATGGCCGCCGACAGGAAACCGAGCGGGGTCCTGGCAGGCACGAGCCGGTGCAGGTCGGGGCGGGAGGAAGGGGTCTCCTCGATGAGCACGGTGTCGGCGGGCAGCCGCAGCGCCAGCTCGCGCAGCACGTGCGCCGCCCGCAACGGCCGCCCCGCGGCCGGCAGTTCGGGAACGTCCGCCGTGGGAGCCCGTCCCGTGGCGGGCGGTTCGGGGACGTCCGCCGTGGGGGCCCGTCCCTCGGCCGGTAGTTCGGGAATGTCCGGCGCGGGGGCCCGCCTCGCGGCCGGTGACGATGAGGGAAGCGGCGTGGCCAGCCGGGCGCAGACGGCCGAGGGCGAGGGAAGCAGCGCGGCCAGCCGGGCGCGGACGGCCGAGGGCGAGGGAAGCAGCGCGGCCAGCCGGGCGCAGACGGCCGGCGGCGAGGCGAGGTAGGCCAGGTCGGCCGGGCTGCGATGGGCCTCGGCCGGGTCGTCCGTGACCACCGCGACCGACGTCCCCGGCGCCACCAGGGGACCGGGCGCGTACGGGTACTGCCGGAAGACGGGAGCCCCCACCGCGAGCACCACGTCGTGCCCCGCCAGCGTCTCCCGCAGCCGGGACCGGTCGGCGGGCAGCACTCCCGCGTACTGCGGATGATCCTGCGGGAACCCGGCCCGCCCCCCGAACGACTCCTGGAACACGGGACACCCGAGCCGCTCGGCCAGCGCGACCAGCGGGTCCCACCCGGCCCCCGCGCCCGCGACGATCGCCGGCGACCGGGCCCCCGACAGCAGTTCCACCAGCGGCGCGAGGTCGTCGTCCGAGACCCCGGCGGGTCGCACCATCCGCGCGGGCGCCGCCACCGTCTCCCCCGAAAAGGGCGCCTCCCAGTCGTCCATCGGCACCACGACCAGCGCGGGCCCGCGGAAGGTGGTCGCCTCGTGAAAGGCCCGGGCCAGCGCTCCGGGCACGTCCTGCGCCCGCACCGGCTGGTCCACCCGCACCGGGTAGTCCCCGGCCAGCCCGCTCAGGTGCCCGGTCAGGAACGGCTCCAGCGCCAGATGCCGCCGGTCCTGCTGGCCGACCAGGATCACCAGCGGCACCCGGTTCACCCGGGCGGTGGCGATGGCCCCGACCGCGTTCCCCAGCCCGGCCGTGGTGTGCAGCACGGCCAGCGCGGGCGCCTCGTGGCCGATCGCCCACCCCGTGGCCATCCCCACCACGGACCCCTCGTGGAGCGCGAGCACGAAACGCAGGTCGTCCGGGAGCCCGGTCAGCAGGGTCACCTCGGTGGAGCCGGGGTTGCCGAAGACCGTGGTCAGCCCGTACCGCCTGAGCACGTCGAACGCGGCGTCGCGGACGGTCGTCATCGCCGGTCCCTGGCCCGCTGGATCTGCCGGTAGACGTGCCCGCGCAACTCGCCGAAGCGGGGGAGCGAACGGGTCGTCAGCTGATCGCGTTCGGACGGCAGATCCACCTTCAGGTCCTCCAGGACCACGGTCGGCGAGCAGGACAGCACGATCACGCGTTGCCCCAGGTAAACGGCCTCGTCGATGTCGTGGGTGACGAAC
Organism: Nonomuraea sp. JJY05; assembly: GCF_043496855.1. Taxonomy (NCBI): domain Bacteria; kingdom Bacillati; phylum Actinomycetota; class Actinomycetes; order Streptosporangiales; family Streptosporangiaceae; genus Nonomuraea; species Nonomuraea sp. JJY05. The sequence goes on along the minus strand of NZ_JBIEIS010000007.1, from coordinate 219,601 downwards.
AGCGTGGTCACCTCCAACTCACGCCACAGCCGCAGGATCAGGTCCTCCAGGTCCGCCCGGGTCTGGGCGTCCACGGCGGCGAACGGCTCGTCCATCAGCAGCACCTGCGGCTGGTACGCCACCGCCCTGGCGATGGCCACCCGCTGCTGCATGCCGCCGGACAGCTGCCACGGATGGGCGTCGGCGGCGTCGCCGAGACCGACCGCGTCCAAGGAGCCGGCGACCAGCTCGTGCCGCTGTGCGGCGGGCACCTTCTTCTCCTTCAGCGGCAGCTCGACGTTCTCGCGCACGGTCATCCAGGGGAACAGGCTGCGCCCGTACTCCTGGAACACCACGGCCATCCGCGGCGGCGGCCCGGTCACGAGCACGTCGTCCACCCGCACCTCGCCCCCGCTGGCCGGCAGCAGCCCGGCGACGCACCTCAGCAGCGTGGTCTTGCCGCACCCCGACGGCCCCACCACGCACACCAGCTCGCCCGCTCCGACGCCGAAGGTGATCGAGCGGATCGCCTCGACGGTGCGGCCGGGGCTCTCGTAGACCTTGCTCAACGAGGAGATCTCAAGCACGGGCGGCTCCACTGCCGTAGTACCAGGCCAGGACCCGCCGCTCCACGCGGCGGAAGAGGACGGACAGCGTCAGGCCGATCAGCCCGAGCAGCAGGATCCCGCTCCACATCTCGGCGATCTGGAACTGCCGCTGGAACACCAGGATCGTGAACCCCAACCCGCTGGAGCTGGCGAACATCTCGCTGATGACCATGAGGATGATCCCGATGGACAGCGCCTGCCGGAGCCCGGTCATGATCTGCGGGCTGGCGCCACGCAGCACGAACCGCCGCAATCTGGAGGTTCCGCGTACGCCGTACATGCGGCAGGTGTCGGCGAGCACCTCGTCCAGGGCCCGTACGCCCTCCACGGTGTTCAGCAGGATCGGCCACAGGCAGCCCGAGACGATGACCAGCACCTTCATGGGGGTGTCGATCCCGGCCAGCAGCATGATCAGCGGCACCAGCACCGGCGGCGGGATGGCCCGGAAGAACTCCAGCACCGGTTCGAGGGTGGCACGCAGCCGCGGCGACAGCCCGATCGGCACGCCGAGACCCACGCCCAGCAGCCCCGCCACCACATAGCCCGCCAGCAGCCGTCCCACGCTCGGCAGCACGTCCTCGACCACCCGCTCGGAGAACCAGGTCTCCGCGAACGCCTGCCCGACCAGGCCGGGGTTCGGCAGGTAGAACGAGCTGCCGCTGACCGCCCACCAGACCAGCACCAGCGCCGCCGGCAGGGCGAGCAGCCTGACGACCCGCGTCATGCGGCCACTTCCGACCGGACGCTCGGATGCCAGGCCAGCACCCGGCGCTCCAGCAGCCGCACGGCCGCGTTCACCCCGATGCCGACCAGCCCGGCCAGCATGATCAGCGCGTACACGGTCGGCACGGCCCCGCTGCTCTGCGCCACCTGGATCTCGGCGCCCAGCCCGGGGCTGCCGATCACCAGCTCGGCCGTCACCGCCAGGATGAACGCCACCGCCGCCGCCAGCCTGAGCCCGGTCATGACGTACGGCAGCGCCGTCGGCCACACCAGGTGCCTGACCCTCGACCAGGCCGACAGCCCGTACGACCGGGCGGTGTCGTAGGCCACGGAGTCCACGGCCGCGACGCCGTACAGGACCTGGATGAGCACCTGCCAGAACGACGCGTACACCACGAGCAGGAGCGTCGAGCCCAGCGACGGCCCGAACAGCAGCGTCGCCAGCGGCACCAGCGCGACCGACGGGATCGGGCGCAGGAACTCGACCGTGGAGCTCGTCATCGCGCGCAGGCCCGGCACGATCCCGATGACCACCCCGGCCACCACCGCCGCGCAGAACGCCGGCGCCAGCCCCAGCACCCAGCCGAGCATGGTCTCGCCGAGCGCGATCCACAGCTCGGGCGTGGCCAGCTCGGCGGCGAGCGTGCCCAGGATGCGCGAGGCGGGCGGCAGGAACCGCTCGTCGACCAGGCCCAGCCGCGGCACGGCCTCCGTCAGCACGAGCAGCCCGCCGAGCCCGGCGAGCCCGTACCCGAGCCGGTTCAGCGGGCCGGTCACGGCACCAGCGCCGAGACGTCGACCTTCTGCTTGAGCACCCCGTCGGCCAGCGCCAGGTCGGCCACGGTCTGCACGGAGGCCTTGTTGACCTCGACCGGCCACTTCGGCAGGTTGATCTTCGCGATCCCCTCGGGCGCGATCTTGGTGTACGTCTTCAGCACCTCTCTGACCTCGTCCGGATGCGCGTCCGCGTACTCCAGCGACTTGCGCATCGCCGCCGTGAACCGCCTGGTCAGGTCGGCGTCGGTGCGGCCCGTGGTGAAGTACATGGCGACGGTGAGGTCGGGGGCGGCGTCGGCGAAGTTCCAGGCCACGGGGCGCGCTCCCTGGCTGATGGCCTGGCTGACGAACGGCTCGACCACCCAGATCGCGTCCACCCGGCTGCTCTGCAGCGCGGCGGGCGCGTCCGGGAAGGGCAGCTCCACGAACTCGATGCCGGTCGGGTCCCCTCCCGCGTTGCGCACGGAGGCGCGTACGGTCGTGTCGCCGATGTTCTTGAGCTGGTTGACGGAGATCTTCCTGCCCGCCAGGTCCTTGGCCGTCCTGATCGGGCTGTCCTGCTTGACCAGCACCGCGCTGAAGTCCTTGCCCTGCTGTCCGGTGGAGGAGACGCCGTTGGCGACCACCTTGACGTCGAGGCCCTGCTGCTTGGCGGTCAGCAGTGAGGTCGTGTTCGCGAACGCGAACTGGAACTGCCCGCTCACCGCCCCCGAGACGGCGGCGGCGCCGCCCTGGACCGGGGTGATCGTGAGGTCGATGTTCTGCTCGGTGAAGAAGCCCTTGGCCTTGCCCAGGTGGATCGGAGCGGTGTCGACGATCGCGATCACTCCGGCGTCGACCTTGCCCCCCTGCTTGGCCTGGCCGGGCGAGGTGGCGGGCTGGGTGCCGCCGCAGGCGGCCGTGAACAAGGCGGCGAGGACGATGAGAGCGCGACGCACGGCTGCTCCTATTTGTTCGCGATGCGCACATATATTCTCTGACCGAACAACCCCGTATCGCGGAACTTACGCTCTTGCGAGCCCATGTCAAGGGGATCACGATGGTCGATCATGTGCAGTCGCTGGCCCGGGGGCTCGCGGTGATCCGGGCTTTCAGCGCCGTCGACCCTGAGCTGACGCTCAGCCAGGTGGCCCGCGCGACCGGCCTCAGCAGGGCCGCGGCCAGGCGGTTCCTGCTCACGCTCGAGGACCTGGGGTACGTGCGCAGCGACGGGCGGCTGTTCTCGCTCACGCCCCGGGTGCTGGAGCTGGGGTACGCGTACCTGTCGAGCCTGTCGCTGCCCGAGGTCGCCGACCCGCACCTGGAACGCCTGGCGGCCGAGGTGCACGAGTCGGCCTCGGTGGCGGTGTTGGACGGGGAGGACGTCGTCTACGTGGCGCGGGTGGCGACGGCCCGGATCATGCGCGTGACGATCAGCATCGGGACCCGGTTCCCCGCGTACTGCACGTCGATGGGGCGGGTCCTGCTGGCCGCCCTCCCGCCGGCCGAGCTGGAGGCGTACCTGGAGCGGGCCTCGTTGCGCCGCCTCACCTCGCACACGATCGTGCTGCCCGCCGCCCTGCGGGCCGAGCTGGCCGAGGTGCGCGGGCGGGGCTGGGCGATGGTGGACCAGGAGCTGGAGGAGGGGTTGCGCTCGATCGCCGCGCCGATCCGCGACCGCTCGGGGCGGACGGTGGCCGCCGTGAACGTCTCGACCCACGCCAGCCGCACGACCCTGCAGGCGGCCCGCCGCGACCTCCTGCCGCCCTTGCTGGCCACGGCCGCCAAGATCGAGGCCGACCTGGCCGCCCTGTCGGTCGCCCGCGCCTGACCGTCGCCCCTCTCTAAGGGACGGCCATCATCATCAACGACGGCCGCACGAGCACGCCCCTTTCCCCGGGGACGGCAACCAACGGCGGCGCTCGCATCGGCGCATCACTGTCCCTTAAGGGACAGTGACCAACGGCGGCGCTCGCATTGGCGCATCCCTTCCCTTAAGGGACAGCGACCAACGGCGGCGGTCGCATCTGCGTACCCCTTTCCCTCAAGGGACAGCGACCAACGGCGGTGGTTGCTTCGGGGCGGTGGGTCAGCGGTTGCGGTAGCGGTCCGTGGCGTTGCGGGTGGCGCGGATGGCCGCGTCGGCCGTGTCGTACGTCCGCTGCGCCAGCCCCACGAAGATGCAGTCCACGATCAGCAACTGGCTGATCCGGCTGGCCAGCGCCCCGGGCCGGAACGCCGTCTCCCGCCCCGCCGACACGAGCGTGTGATCGGCCAACTCCGCCAGCGACGACCGCGGATTGTTGGTGATGCCCACGACCAGCGCCCCGGTGTCGGCCGCGGTGCGGGCGGGCACCAGCACGTCGGGCGTCTCGCCGCTGCAGCTGATCGCCACCACCACGTCGCCTTCCCGCAGCAGCGCCGCGCTGGTCAGCGCCAGGTGCGCGTCGCTGAACGGATGGCTGGACACCCCGATCCGCAGCAGCTTCTGCGACATGTCCGCCGCCACCAGCCCCGAGGCCGCCACCCCGTATACGTCCACCCGCCGTGCCACCGAGATGGCCTTCACCACGTCGCCCAGCTGGTCGGGGTCGAGCTGCGCGGCGGTGTCGGCCAGCGCCTCCGACTCGGCCCGGGCAACCTTGGCGATCACGTCCGTCAGCGGGTCGTCGGGCCCGAGGTCGCCGGGGACCAGCCGCTCCGGCTCTTTGGCCACGGCCGCCGCCAGGGCGAAGCGCATCTGGGAGTATCCCGCGAACCCGAGGGCCCGGGCCGTGCGCACGATGGTGGCCTCGCTCGTCCCGGAGACCGCGCTGAACTCGGTGATCGTGCTGCGCACCACCAGCCCGGGGTCGTCCAGGATGATGCGGGCGATGGACTGCGCCGCCGGGGTGAGGGAGGGCAGCACGGCGCGTACGGCGGCGACCGGGTTCGCGGGCTCGGCGGTCACTGGGTCAGCCATTCTGCCGCCGCCTGCGCGGACACGCGGGAGATGCCGTGGGTGGCCACGTGGACGGCCCCGCCGGGCGGCGCCGGCACGCCGGTGTCCACCACGATCACGTCGGGCCGCACCGCCAGCGCCTTGGCCACCGTCGAACGCACCCAGTCGTAGCGGGCGGCGTCGTGCACCACCAGCACGACCGGCCGCCCGTCGGACGCCAGGTCCGGCAGATCGCCCATGGGTTCGAGCTGCAGCCGGGCCGTGTTCGGCAGCAGGGAGGCGAGCGCCGCCGTGATGCCGGTCGGCGTCGAGGGGTCCACGGCCTTGCTGAAGCGGGTGTTGACCTCGACCACCAGCGGAGCCCGGTCGAGCCGGGCGGTGCCGGACGTGGTCAGCGCCGCCCTGGCCGCCTCCAGGCCCACGCCCTCGTCCACGTCGCCCCGGGCCTTGTCGCGCAGCGCGGCGTGCGCCCCGTACCACTGGGAGAGCGCGAGCACCCGCGCGGCCGCCTCCGCGAGCCGCTCCTCGGGCAGCTCCCCGGCGCGTACGGCGGCCACGATCGTGTCGCGCATCGCGTGCAGGCTCTCCTCGGTGGCCAGCCCCACGCAGATGGCGTCCACGCCGGCGCCCAGGGCCCGCACCGCGATCTCGCCCGGCGTGAACATGGCGGCCACCGCCTGCATCTCGATCGCGTCGGTGACGAGCATCCCGTCGAAACCGAGCTCGCCCCTCAGGAGCTCGGTCATGGCGGTACGGCTCAGCGTCGCCGGCATCGACGGATCGAGAGTGGGGACGAGCAGGTGGCCCGACATGATCGAGCGCACCCCGGCGGCGATCGCGGCCCGGAACGGCGGCAGGTCGCGCTCGAAGAGCACCTCGCGTGAGGCGTGCACGGTGGGCAGCGCCAGGTGGGAGTCGGTGACGGTGTCGCCGTGGCCGGGGAAGTGCTTGGCGCACGTGGCCACGCCCGCGCCCTGGACGCCGTTCACGTACGCGACCGTGTGCCGGGAGACCAGGTCGGGCGTGGGACCGAAGGAGCGGATGCCGATGACCGGGTTGGCCGGGTTGGAGTTCACGTCGGCGTCGGGCGCGTAGTTGAGCGTAATGTCCAGCTCGCCGAGCATCCGGCCGATCTGGCGGCCCACCCGCTCGGTGAGCGTCACGTCGTCCACCACGCCGAGGGCCCGGTTGCCGGGGAAGGAGCTGCCGGTCAGGACCTCGAGCCGGGTGACCGCGCCGCCCTCCTCGTCGATCGCGACGACGGTGTCCGGGTTCTCGGCCCGCAAATGCCGTACGAGCTGCGCATCTATGACATTACGGGCGAACAGCACGATCCCGCCCAGACCCTCGCCCAGCGCGCGGCGCAGCCAGTCGGGGACCGAGGTCCCCTCGTACCCTGGGTGCAACACTGTCATCGCCAGTCTGGACAGCTCACCGCTCATCGGCACTTTCCTTCACGGTTGTTGATCTGAAGGTAATTTTCTGTCATCGTCGCCTTCGATACAACCACTTTCCGAGAGGCCACCCCCCCATGCCGAGCAGACGGACTCTCTTGAAGGGCCTCGCCCTCGCCGCCGCCGCTTCCGCCGTTCCGATGCCTGCCTTGGCGCAGGACTACGTGCCGCCGTTGCGTCAGATGCGCGGTATGTGGATCGCCTCGGTCGTCAACATCAACTGGCCGTCGAAGCCAGGGCTGACCGCCGACGAGCAGAAGGCCGAGTTCGTCGCCTGGCTGGACGTGGCCGTGCAGCGCAAGCTCAACTCGGTGTTCGTGCAGATCAGGCCGACCGCGGACGCGTTCTGGCCGTCACCGTTCGAGCCCTGGTCACAGTATCTGACCGGAACCCAAGGTCAGGACCCCGGCTATGATCCACTCGGCTTCGCCGTGGAGGAGACGCACAAGCGCGGCCTGGCCTTCCACGCCTGGTTCAACCCCTACCGCGTCTCGATGCAGCCCGACCCCGCCAAGCTGCACCCCGACCACCCCGGGCGCAAGCACCCCGACTGGGTCCTGCCGTTCGGCGGCAAGCTGTACTACAACCCGGGCCTGCCGGAGGTACGGAAGTTCTGCCAGGACGCGATGATGGACGCGGTCACCCGCTACGACATCGACGGCCTGCACTTCGACGACTACTTCTACCCCACCAACACCACGGCTTTCGACGACGGCGCCGCGTTCGCCAAGTACGGCGCCGGCTTCCCCGACCTGGCCACCTGGCGGCGCAACAACGTCGACCTGATGGTCCAGGAGATGCAGCAGCGCGTCCTGGCGGCCAAGCCGGAGATCGCGTGGGGGATCAGCCCGTCCGGCATCTGGCGCAACAAGGCCTCCGACCCGCTCGGCTCGGACACCAACGGCGGCCAGTCGTACGACAACCTGCACGCCGACACCCGCGGCTGGGTCAAGAAGGGCTGGCTCGACTACATCGCGCCCCAGCTCTACTGGTACATGGGGCAGCCGCCGGCCGACTACTCCAAGCTCGTGCCCTGGTGGTCCGACGTGGCGAGCGGCACCAACACGCTGCTGTGGATCGGCCAGGCCGCCTACAAGGCGGGCGACCCGGCCCAGGCGGCCCAGTGGCAGGCTCCCGGCGAGCTGTCCGCCCACCTGACGCTCAACCGGGAGCACCCCGAGATCAGCGGCGACATCTGGTACAACGCCAACGACGTCAAGGTCGACCGGATCGGCTCCATCACGACCGCCGTCAACGACCACTACCAGCGGCCCGCGCTGGCTCCCGTGCTGCCCCGGCTGGCCAACGGCGAGCCGCCGCGCCGGCCGGTCCTGGCCTACGCGCTGCGCAAGCCCGGCGGGGTCGAGGTGCGCGCGGTGGCCACCGGCAGGGACGAGCCCTTCCAGTTCGCGATCTTCCGCTTCGGCGGGCACGCGTCCTCGCGCGACTTCGCCGACGCCCGCAACCTGGTCGCGGTCGTGCCCGGCGACCGCCAGGTCCGCTGGACGGACCCCGACGGCAAGCGCGGCGACCACTACTACGTGGTCGCGGTGGACCGGGCCAACCGGACCAGCAAGCCGAGCAACGGCTTCAGGGTGATCTGAGAGCATGCTTCGCCGGCACCTGTCGCCGGCCGGCTTCCTGGCCGGCGACGTGCCCGTTTCCCGTGGGTCGCGGGCACGCTGACGCTCGGGTTCCGACGCTGCCGGAACCCCTCGCCGAAGCCCCGGTCGCGATCAGGCCCTGAGAACCGTCGTCAAGAAGCCCTTCGCCCAGCCGCCGACGGCTGCTCGGCCGGGGCACCCGTCGACCGCTGCGGTGGCACCACGGGGGTCGGACGGACCAGACCGAGCGCGACGACCTCATTGGCCAGGCGCGTGCGCCGGTTGGTGCCCTCGGGGATCCTGAACTTCTGGTAGAGCCGCAGCAGATGCTGCTTGACCGCGGCCTCGGTCACGACCAGGTCGTCGGCGATCTCGCGAGCGGTCGCCGGGGCGACGAACGCCTCGTCCGACAGCGCCGGCCTGCAGAGCGAGGTCAGCACGTCGACCTCGCGCCTGGTCAGCTCGGGCGCCGCCGCCCTGCGCAGCTCGACCTCGGGGGTGAAGTCCTCACGGGGGACTCCACCGATGCGACCCCGCGCCGCGCCGAAGGAGACGACGTCGCCGTCGTCAAGGACCCTCCGGGCGATCGGCCTGCCGTTCACCCGCGTGCCGTTCCTGGACAGCCCCAGGTCGACGACATACAGGTAGGGTCCTCGTCTGACGAACTCGGCATGGAGTCGAGACACGCTGGGATCGGTGAGCCGGATGTCGACCCCACGTCCCCTCCCGACCGTCGTGATCTCGGGGCGCAACGGGACCACCTCGCCAGTGTCCTCGATGCGTATGAACGGCCCCTCCACGGCAGTTCCTCCCCAGGTAGCCCGCCGTAACTATTACTACAGCTCCGGCTTACCCAAACGAGGGGATGCGGAATCGCCTTTGCCGAAAGGAGAATCCGGCGTGAAATTGGTCTGGACCTTTGAGGCCGGTTTTGCCTGCTCACGGGTAGACTTCGGACGAAGATAAGCGGAGGAAACACTCATGGCGGACAAGCCCACGAAAGGTCTGGCCGATGTCGTTGCCGCGTCCACAGCGCTGAGCGACATTGACGGAAAGGCCGGTCGGCTCTTCTACCGTGGATACGACATCCACGACCTGGCCGGCCGCGCGACGTTCGAGGAGACCGCACACCTGCTCCAGCGTGGCAAGTTGCCCAACCGGTCCGAGCTCGACGCGTACGTCGACGAGCTGGCGCAGGGCCGGGAGCTGGGCGCCCTGGCTTCCGCGAACATCGCCGAGATCGCCGAGAAACAGAAACCGATGGAGGCGCTGCGCAGCCTGGTGTCGCTGTCCGGCGCGGACGACGCGGACAAGGACTCCATCGCCCCCGACGCCAACCTGCGCAAGGCGGCGCGGCTGACCGCGCAGCAGCCGCTGCTCGTCGCCCGCTACCACGCCGCCCGCACTGGCGGGAGCGTTCCCGAGCCGGACCCGTCGCTCAGCATCGCCGCGAACTTCCTGCACGAGGTCACCGGCCGCGTCCCCGACCCCCGCGCGGTCGAGATCTTCGACGAGTGCCTGGTGCTGCACGCCGACCACACCATGAACGCCTCCACGTTCGCCGCCCGCGTCTGCGCCGCGACCCTCTCGGACATGCACTCCGCGATCGTCGCCGCCATCGGCACCCTCAAGGGCCCGCTGCACGGCGGAGCGAACGAGCAGGTCATGAAGCTGCTGGAGTCGATCCCGCCGGGCCAGGTGGCCCAGGTCGTACGCGACAAGCTGGCGGCCCACGAGAAGATCATGGGATTCGGTCACCGCGTCTACAAGACGGAGGACCCGCGCGCGACCCATCTGCGCAAGATGTCCGCCGAGCTGGCCGAGGCCGGTGGCGACGACACCTACTACCGGATGTCCAAGGAGATGGAGGAGGTCGTCTTCGAGACGAAGGGCCTCTACCCCAACGTCGACTTCTACGCGGCTTCGGTCTATCACTATCTCGGGATCCCGACGGACCTGTTCACGCCGGTCTTCTCGATCAGCCGTATGTCTGGCTGGACTGCCCATGTCATAGAGCAGCACGCAGACAATAGGCTGATCCGGCCCGACAGTGAGTACATCGGTGAGACCGATCAGAAGTGGAAGCCACTAGAAGAACGTTGAGCACCGGGACTGAGCGTGAGAGCTGGGGGCCGTACCCGCTGATTCTGGCGGGTGCGGTCATCGGCGTGCTCGTGATCTTTTTCGTGAACCCGCGCTGGGGCGGGTTCACGCTGGGCGCCGTCATCATGATCGCCGCCGCCCTCCGCTTCGCCGGTTACGGTGGGCAGCTGTCCATCCGCAGCAAGAAGGTCGACGTCATCACGCTGGCCGGGTTCGGGTTCGTGCTGGTCCTGACCTCGCTCCTGCTCTACAACAACGAGCTCAAAGCGTTGATACTGTCCCTTTTCGCCTGATGACCGGACGGTCCGATAGCCTCAACGCATCAAAACATTGAAGGGGAACCATTCGCATGCCCAAGATCAAGGTGGAGGGTCCGGTCGTCGAGCTTGACGGCGACGAGATGACCCGGATCATCTGGCAGTTCATCAAGGACCAGCTGATCCTTCCCTACCTCGACGTCGACCTCAAGTACTACGACCTCGGCATCCAGTACCGGGACGAGACGGACGACCAGGTCACCATCGACGCCGCGAACGCCATCAAGAAGTACGGCGTCGGTGTGAAATGCGCCACCATCACCCCGGACGAGGCGCGGGTCGAGGAGTTCGGTCTCAAGAAGATGTGGAAGTCCCCCAACGGGACCATCCGCAACATCCTCGGCGGCGTGATCTTCCGCGAGCCGATCATCATGTCGAACGTGCCGCGCCTCGTCCCCGGCTGGACCAAGCCGATCGTCGTCGGCCGTCACGCGTTCGGTGACCAGTACCGCGCCACCGACCTGAAGATCCCCGGCGAGGGCACGCTGACCCTGACGTACACGCCGAAGGACGGCTCCGAGCCGATCGAGCTCGACGTGTACGACTTCCCCAGCAGCGGCGTCGCCCTGGCGATGTACAACCTGGACGAGTCGATCCGTGACTTCGCCCGCGCGTCGATGCGCTACGGCCTGGCCCGCAACTACCCGGTCTACCTGTCGACGAAGAACACGATCCTCAAGGCGTACGACGGCCGCTTCAAGGACATCTTCGCCGAGGTCTACGAGAGCGAGTTCAAGGCCGACTTCGAGAAGGCCGGGCTCACGTACGAGCACCGCCTCATCGACGACATGGTCGCCGCGGCGCTGAAGTGGGAGGGCGGCTACGTCTGGGCCGCCAAGAACTACGACGGCGACGTGCAGTCCGACACTGTGGCCCAGGGCTTCGGCTCGCTCGGCCTGATGACCTCGGTCCTGATGACCCCCGACGGCAGGACCGTCGAGGCCGAGGCCGCGCACGGCACCGTGACTCGCCACTACCGCGAGCACCAGAAGGGCAACCCCACCTCCACCAACCCCATCGCCTCGATCTTCGCGTGGACGCGCGGCCTGGCCCACCGGGGCAAGCTGGACAACACCCCCGCCGTGACCGACTTCGCCTCCAAGCTGGAGGAGGTCTGCATCGAGACCGTCGAGGGCGGCCAGATGACCAAGGACCTGGCGCTCCTGGTCGGCGGCGACGCCAAGTGGCTCACCACCCAGGACTTCCTGGCCGCACTTGACGAGAACCTCAAGAAGAAGATGGCCGTTTGACCGTTTCAGCTTAAAGGGCCGCCCGCGGGCGGCCCTTTCGCTTTCCCGCTTCCCAGACCATCTCTTGACGGTGACGCGGCGTGGCGCAGTTGATCAGCTGGGTAAGAGCCACCTCGTAACAGTCGTACGCGTCTCGGGGGGTTCGGATGCGACTGCGTATTTTCAGTGGAGTGGGGCTGTTGGCCGCCGCCGTCCTCCTGACCGGCTGCGACTCGCAGCCCAGCACCGTCAAGCTGGCCGACACCAAGGCCGACGCCGCCGCCAGGCTGAAGGCGAGCCAGGCGGCCAGGACCAAGCTCGCCGCCCAGGTCAAGGCGAACGAGCTGGGGCAGATCCCGGTGCTGATGTTCCACCGGGTGATCGACAAGCCGGCCACGACGGACGACAGGTCGCCGCAGCAGTTCCGCGCGGATCTGGAGCGGCTGGCCAGGGAGGGGTACGTGCCGATCACGGCCGCCGAGATGGTGGCCGGAAAGATCGACGTTCCGGCGGGCAAGCACCCGGTGGTGCTGACATTTGATGACTCGTCGCCGTCGCAGCTCACGCTCAACGAGGTGGGCGTCCCCGCCCCGAACACCGCCGTCGCCATACTCAAGGACGTGGCGGCCAAGCACCCGGGCTTCCCGGCGAAGGCCACCTTCTACGTGACCCGCGACATGTTCGGCAAGACCGTCCGCGAGGAGCAGGCCCAGATGCTGGGCTGGCTCAAGGAGAACGGCTTCGAGATCGGCAACCACACCCGCGACCACATCAACCTGCGCGGACGCTCGCACAAGGAGGTCGACGAGCAGATCAGCACGATCGCCCAGCAGATCGACTCGCTGTCCGGGGTCCACCCCACCACGATCGCCCTGCCCTACGGCAACCAGCCGAGCAACAAGGAATGGGCCATGCACGGCAAGGGCTACAAGCACCAGGGCGCGTTCCTGGCCGGTTACACGCCCGCGCCGGCGCCGTTCAGCAAGGCGTTCGAGCCGCAGGGGATCCCGCGGATCAAGGTCATGGAGAAGAAGGGCGACTGCAAGCAGTTCTGCTCGGAGGCGTGGCTGGACTGGCTCAAGAACAATCCGGACATGCGCTACACCTCGGACGGGGACGTGCGGACCGTGGCGTACCCGAAGTTCAAGAACCCGTACCTGCGCAAGTCCTTCGTCAAGTGGGGTCTGCCCTACTGACGGGCCTTCCCGAGGGCCACTCCGAGCTCGGCGGGCCGCAGAGCCGGTCGGCCACGTTACTCATGCGTACGTCGAGCTGCGGCGCCGCCCCGGTGGCGAGGTCCACGACGTGGTACGCCGTCTCGGCACGGGGACCGGAGGTCCGTACGACGACGGCGTCCTCGCCGTCCCAGCGCAGGATACTCGTGGCCGGCCGGCCGGTCGACGTGTCGGTGAGCACGATGCCGTGCCCGGCGACGCCGTCGGGCGTGACCTCGCGGGCGAGCGTGGCGGTCGTGCGCCCGGACGGCGACGGCATGGCGCTGTCCGCCAGGTTGTCGGGCAACGTGAACCGCCACCTTGCCCTTGGGTGACCAGACGGTGAACGAGGCCGACGTGGTGTGCCCGGGCAGGCTGTCCGTACGCCGGCTCGTCATGGTCATGAGCCCCGCGGCAGCGCAGATCAGCCAGGTCGCGGCGAGCGGCGGCGGGGCGAGCCGTATTCCCGGCGCGCGCCGAATTGGGCCCCGCGGGCGGCCGGATGCGATTTCACCGGCCATGACTCCCAGGAGCCGGCCGACCAGCACGGAGTAAGGAGCCAGAATCATTGAGCCGGACGTTGCGCTGAAAACTCCCGTGGCCAGTCCCGCGCTGATCCCCATCCACCGGTATCGCCGCGTCACCTGTAGATATCGCAGGACGTGAGGGCCGTTGAACGCGGTGATGTCCAGCATTTGGCGGTGTCCGAATCGGTCCGCGTCCACACGGTGCAGCGGTGAGTTGGCGGCCGCGGCGGCCATCGGTGTCACCAGTAACAGGAACACCAGGAAAACGGTCGGCAACAACAGTCGTCTTTCGCCGCGCGGAAAAGTAGCAGAATGCGGAATCGCCAAAATAGGGGCTCGAGTGATTTCCGATGAAGTCTGGGCGCGCCTGGATCCGCGGACGGGCATGGTGCGCCGGTTCGCCTACGGACGCTGGCTCCTGGCCGGGATCGCGGTGCTCGTCGCCGGGGTCACCTGGACGAGCGGTGGGGGTGCGCGCGGCCGGTCTCACGCTCCGATCGGTGATCCTCGACGGAAGCGGCGCCTGCCGCATCAAAGCTTCCTGACAAACGAGATGTCCGCGGCGCGCAGGCGGTCGATGAGTGGCCGGCCCATGGCCGACGCGGTCGTGAGCTGGCCGGCGCGGTCCGGGAGGTCGTCGAAGGCGAGGCAGAGGGCCGACTCCGCGAACATCGCGGCCGTCGCGCCGTAGCCCGGGTCCCCGCCCGCGACCTCCGTGACCACGCGCTCGCCCCCGCCCTCGCCCAGGAACGTGACCTTGAACCAGTTCCGGGCGCGGCGCTCGGCCGACGGGCCGTCGCCGGGCTTCAGCCGGTCCTGGATCCAGCCGCGCACGGGCGGGATCTGGGCGAGCGCGGCGAAGGCGCCGGCGGCCGTCACGGTGGCCAGGGCCTCGGGAAGGGTGCGGACGGCGTAGTGCTGGCGGTAGGTGAAGTCGGGGCCGTAGCGGTCGAGGAGGCGGGCCGAGTAGCCGACGACGAACGGGTCGAGGCTCGGCATCGGGAGTGCCCAGCCGCCCACGTAGCGGACTCCGCCGGGCAGCGAGCTCACCCTGCGGCCGGCGGGCCGGGGCTCGGCGGAGCGGCGCTGCGTGCCCTGCCGGACCGTCTGGCGGGCGCGGCCGAGGATGGACATCATCGTGGCCAGGGTGCCGCCCGACGGGGTCATCCTCGCCCGCAGGAAGCCGCTCACCCTGAGCGGCACGCCCTCGGGGAGGTGGCTGACGGTGTGGAGCACGCCCAGGTCGTACGGGATGGAGTCGAAGCCGCAGGCGTGCACGAGCTTGGCGCCGCTCCTGGCCGCCCGGTCGTGGTGGCGCACGTAGACCAGGTCCACGAACTCGGGCTCGCCCGTCAGGTCCAGGTAATGGGTGCCGGCCTCGGCGCACGCGGCCACCAGCGGCTCGCCGTACGCCACGTAAGGGCCGACCGTCGTGGCCAGGACGCGCGTCTGGCGGGCGAGCGCGGCCACCGAGGCGGGGTCCGTGGCGTCGGCGAGCAGGATCGGTACGTCGAGCCCGAGCCGCTCCAGCTTGGCGCGGTCGCGTCCGGCCAGCGCCCACCGCGTGCCGGGTCCGGCAGCCTGCGCGAGGTAGGCGGCCGTGAGCGCGCCGGTGAAGCCGCTCGCTCCGAAAAGTACGATGTCGTAGGGGCGGTCCATGATCCCGAGCCTCCCCGCGACGGCCCCCGCGCGCAACTCCACTCCGGGTAAAACCGTGACGTCACGAACGGTTAACGGATCCCTGAGGAGTTGCTGAACGTCGTAAAGTTTGCGTCGTTGGGGTTAGCACACGTGGGGATGACGAATGCCGCAAATCTCGCCGTTGGTCGCCGGCGATCCCACACAGCTGGGGTCCTTCCGGCTGTCCGGACGGATCGGGGAAGGCGGTCAGGGCATCGTTTACCTGGGCGTCAGCGACAGCGGGGAGCAGGCGGCGATCAAGCTGCTGCACGTCAAGTTCACCGGTGACACGATCGCCAGGTCGCGGTTCGCCAGGGAGTTGAAGGCGGCGCAGCGGGTGGCGTCGTTCTGCACCGCCAGGGTGATGGAGGCCGATCTCGACGGCAACACGCCGTACATCGCCAGCGAATACATCGACGGCCGGGCGCTCAGGGACATCATCGAGACCGACGGGCCGCTCACCGGCACGGTGCTCGACCGGCTGGCCATCGGCACGGCGACCGCGCTCACCGCGATCCACCACGCCTCGATCGTCCACCGGGACTTCAAGCCCGACAACGTGCTGATCGCCGCAGACGGGCCGCGCGTGGTGGACTTCGGCATCGCCCGGATCATCGACTCCACCGGCACGATCACCAGCCGGGCCATTGGCACGCCCGCCTACATGGCGCCCGAGCAGATCGCGGGCGACGACGTCGGGCCCTATACGGACGTGTTCTCCTGGGGTGCCACCATCGCGTTCGCGGCCACGGGGAAGCCCGCGTTCGAGGGCAAGTCCATCGCCGTGGTGCTCAACCGGATCCTCAACCACGAGGTCGACGTCGGCATGATGCCGGAGCCGCTGCGCGGCGTGGTGCGCTCCGCGCTGTCCAAATCCCCGGCCGACCGGCCGTCCGCCGACCAGATCCTGCTGCGGCTGCTCGGGCAGCCGTCCACGGTGGGGGCGTCCACGGCGGTGCTCACCCGGGGCGTGCAGGTGGCCAGCGACGACACGACGCCGTTCAGCAGGGTGTCGGCGGGGTCGATCACGGACCTGCCCCGGCCGCACTCCACCACGGCAGCCTCCGCGTCGGCGCCCTCCGCGTCGGCGCCCTCCGCGTCGGCGCCCTCCGCGTCGGCACCCTCCGCGTCCGCACCGCCCGCTACGACACCGCCCGCTCCGGCACCCCCCGCGACGGTCTCGTCTGTGACGGGTTCTCCCGCGACGGGGCAGCCCGAGGGCGGCGGGGCGCCGTACCCGATGACCGAGCCCTCCCTGCCCGGGCGGTCGCGCCGAGCGAGGGTGTGGATCGCGGTGGGCACCGCCGTCGTCCTGCTCGCCTCCGCCGCCATCGCGCTCGCGATGAACGGCGGCTGGTCGATCACGTTCAGCGAGGGGTCCGAGCCCACGAAGACGGCCGAGCAGAAGGCGCCCTCGACCGCGTTCGCCACTGTGGTCGACAAGGTGGCGCAGACCGGAAAGATCGTGATCGGCGTCAAGGGCGACCTGCCCGGCATCGCGCTGCAGAACGGCCACGACTTCCAGGGCTTCGACATCGAGTTCGCCAAGCGCATCGCCGCCGAGTTAGGGGCCAAGGACGCCGCGCTCGTCAAGGTCAGCAGGGGCGACCGGGCCGACGCGCTGGCCGACGGCAGCGTCGACCTGGTGGTGGCCACCTACTCAGTCGACAAGTCCGAGACCCAGTTCGCGGGGCCCTATTACGTGGCGCACCACGACGTCCTCGTGCGCGCGGGCAGCGGCATCGACTCCGTGGACGACCTGGAGGGCAAGAAGCTCTGCGCGCCCGACAGCCCGTCCGTCGGCGAGGTGCAGACGAAGGTCAAGGTCGAGCCGGTCTCGGCCGGCGACTACGCCGTCTGCATGCAGCTGCTCAGGGACGGCAAGGTGGACGCTGTCCCGGGCGACGACCTGATCCTGGCCGGCTTCGCCGCCCGCGAGAACATGCGCTACAAGGTCCTCGGCGCCAAGCTCAACAACGAGCGGTACGCCGTCGGCATCAGGAACGGCGACGTGAAGACCTGCAAGGCGGTCAAGGCGGTCATCGCCGACCTCTATCGAACGGGCTTCATGAAGCAGCTTCTGAGCAAGCACTTCGCCAAGGTCGACTTCGTTCCTGAGCTGAAGGTGCCCGCGATGGAAACCTGCGGATGACGAGCAGGTAGCATCCCAAAGTCAACCAATATCCTGCGAGTGAGGGGAAGGCCATGGCGTCGTCAGCCAACGGGCCCGTCAAGGTAACCGTCACCGGAGCAGCCGGTCAGATCGGCTACGCACTGTTGTTCCGCATCGCCTCGGGGCAGCTGCTCGGCGCCGACGTCCCGGTCAAGCTCAGCCTGCTGGAGATCCCGGCGGCGGTGAAGGCGGCCGAGGGCACCGCGATGGAGCTCGACGACTGCGCGTTCCCGCTGCTGTCCGGCATCGAGATCACCGACGACCCCAACGTCGCCTTCTCCGGGGCCAACGTCGCGCTGCTGGTCGGCGCCATGCCGCGCAAGGCCGGCATGGAGCGCGGCGACCTGCTCGGCGCCAACGGCGGCATCTTCGGCCCTCAGGGCAAGGCGATCAACGACCACGCCGCCGACGACATCAAGGTCCTGGTCGTGGGCAACCCGGCCAACACCAACGCGCTCATCGCCCAGCAGAACGCGCCCGACGTGCCCGCCGACCGCTTCACCGCGATGACCAGGCTCGACCACAACCGCGCGCTGTCCCAGCTGGCCGCCAAGCTCCAGGTCCCGGTCACCGAGATCAAGAAGATGACGATCTGGGGCAACCACTCCGCGACGCAGTACCCGGACCTGTTCCACGCCGAGGTGGGCGGCAAGATCGCGGCCGAGCAGGTCGACGGCGAGTGGCTGCGCGAGACGTTCATCCCGACGGTGGCCAAGCGCGGCGCGGCCATCATCGAGGCCCGTGGCGCCTCCTCGGCCGCCTCGGCCGCCAACGCGGCGATCGACCACGTCTACGACTGGGTCAACGGCACCGAGTGGACCTCCGCGGCCGTCGTCTCCGACGGCTCCTACGGCGTGCCCGAGGGGCTCATCTCGTCGTTCCCCGTGCGTGCGGCGAACGGGAAGTTCGAGATCATCCAGGGGCTCGAGATCGACGCGTTCTCCCGCGACCGGATCGACGCCAGCGTGCGCGAGCTGGCGGAGGAGCGCGACGCGGTCAAGGAGCTCGGCCTCATCTGACGGCCCCGTCCGGCCCCCCGCGCGAGGCGGGGGGCGTCAGGGCGGGCAGGGCACGGGCTGCACGGCGGGGACGGCCGGCGGGGTGGCGAAGATCACGCCTGCGGCGGCCAGAAGACTACCCGTCACGATGAGGACACCGAAGAGCAGCTTCGTGACCCTTGGTGAAAAGTTCCTCACATTTCGGTATCACAGCACATTTTGCGGTGCGGTATCACGCGTTTGCGGAAAGCGCGTCCCACGCGTCGCGAACGATGTCGCGCAGCGCAGGTCGTTCGGCCTTCCAGCCGAGCTCGCGCTGGATCTTGGCGGACGAGGCGACCAGCACGGCGGGATCGCCGGGGCGCCGGTCCGCGACCACGGCCGGGATCTCGTGCCCGGTGACCTCGCGGCAGACCGAGATCACCTCCTGCACGGTGAAGCCGGTGCCGCTGCCCAAGTTGTAGATCTTGTGCTCGTCCGGCGTGACGGCCTCCAGCGCCAGCAGATGCGCCCGCGACAGGTCCGACACGTGGATGTAGTCGCGCACGCAGGTGCCGTCGGGCGTCGGGTAGTCGGTGCCGAAGACGCTCACGGACTCGCGCTCGCCGGTCGCGACCTTCAGGACGTTCGGGATGAGGTGCGTCTCGATCGTGTGCCGCTCGCGGTAACGGCCGTAGGCGCCGGCCACGTTGAAGTAGCGCAGGCTCACCGCGCCCAGCCCGCGGATCTGCGCGAAGGCGCTCAGCGCGGTGTCGACGGCCAGCTTGGAGGCGCCGTAGGGGTTGGTCGGGCGCGTGGGGTCGTCCTCCTCGATGGGGGAGCGCTCGGGCTCCCCGTACGTGGCCGCGGTCGAGGAGAACACGATCCTGTTCACCCCCTTGTCCCGCATGGCGTCGAGCAGGGCCAGCGTGCCGCCGAGGTTGTGGGACCAGTAGAGCCCGGGCTTCTCCACCGACTCGCCCACCAGCGACTTGGCCGCGAAGTGCAGCACCGCGTCCATGCCGTCCAGCACGTCGTGTGCCTCGGTGATGCTTTTTTGGACAAATCGGGCACCTTCCGGCACTGCGTCCTGATGCCCGGTTGACAGGTCGTCGAGTACGGTCACCTCGTGCCCTGCCTCGATGAGCTGCGCCGCCACGACACTGCCGACGTATCCGGCACCCCCGGTGACCAATAGTCTCATGTGTACTCCTGTGCAAATATGTTGGATTTTGTACGGCTTGCTGCCCAGCATACGCGCGGAAGCCGCCGAGTACGCTGCCAACCACCATGTTTGACACCCTCGCGGCCAACATCGCCCTGGTTCTGGTGTTCATCCTGATCGGGGGGTTCTTCGCCGCCGCCGAAATCGCCATGGTCTCCCTCCGGGAAAGCCAGGTCCGCAAGCTCTCCCACCGGGGCCGCCGGGGTGAGCGGGTGGCCAAACTCGCCCGTGACCCCAACCGCTTCCTGTCCGCCGTGCAGATCGGCGTCACCGTCGCCACCATGTTGTCGGCCGCGTTCGGCGCCGACCGGCTGGCCGCGCAGCTCGTGCCCGTGCTGGAGCGCTGGCAGGTGCCCCAGGCCGTCGCCCCGGTGCTCGGGCTCGTGCTGGTGACGCTGGCGATCTCGTACGCGTCGCTCGTGCTCGGGGAGCTGGCGCCCAAGCGCCTGGCGCTGCAGCGGGCCGAGGGACTGTCGCTGTACGTGGCGCCGTTCCTCGACCGGATCGCGTCCCTGTCGCGGCCGATCATCTGGATGTTGTCCAAGTCCACCGACCTCGTGGTCCGGCTGCTCGGGGGCAATCCGGAGGCCGACCGCGAGGAGGTCACCACGGAGGAACTGCGTGACATGGTGGTCGGGCACACCGACCTCACCGCCGACGAGCGCCACCTGATCGCCGAGGTGTTCGCGGCGGGGAAACGGCAGCTCAGGGAGGTGATGCTGCCGCGCACCGAGGTCGAGTTCATGGACGCCGACACGCCGCTGGACGAGGCGGCCCGCCTCGCGGCGGGGCTGCCGCACTCGCGCTTCCCCGTCTATCGGGAGACCTACGACGAGGTCATCGGGTTCGTACACGTACGGGACCTGCTGGACCCCGAGCTCATCGGGCGGACCGAGCCGATCGGCGCGGTGGTGCCGATCCGGGCGGCCAAGTTCGTGCCCGCCTCGAAGCGGCTGCTCACCACCTTGAACGAGATGCGGGACGAGGGGCAGCACCTGGCCATCGTGGTGGACGAGTACGGTGGCACGGCGGGCATCGTGACCTTGGAGGACCTGGTCGAGGAGCTGATCGGGGACATCAGGGACGAGTACGACGAGGAGGAGGACATCGTGATTTTGCCCGCCGGCGAGATCGAGATCGACGGCCTCACGAACCTCAACGACTTCGCCACCGAGACCGGCATCCGGCTGCCGGACGGCCCCTATGAGACGCTTGCCGGATTTGTCATGGCGATGCTGGGGCATGTGCCAGCTGTCGGCGAAAAGGTGGAAATAGCGGGATTTGAGATGACTGTCACGGGGCTGGACGGGCGCCGTATCGCGAGGGTGAGAGTGAAACGCGGCCCGGCGGTCGAGTCGCCGCCCGAGCAAGATTCCTGACACAATTGCTTTCTATGGCCAGACCTCGTGTACTCTCCGGCATCCAGCCCACAGCGGACTCCTTCCACCTGGGCAACTACCTGGGTGCCGTCCGGCAGTGGGTCGCTCTGCAGGAGACCCACGACGCCTTCTACTGCGTGGTCGATCTCCACGCGATCACCGTGCCGACCGAGCCCGCCGCGCTGCGCCGCCGCACTCGCATCGCCGCCGCCCAGCTCTTCGCCGCCGGCCTCGACCCGGAGCGGTCCACCGTCTTCGTGCAGTCGCACGTACGCGAGCACACCGAGCTCGCCTGGATCCTGATCTGCCTCACCGGCATGGGCGAGGCGGGCCGGATGACCCAGTTCAAGGACAAGTCGGCCAAGTTCGGGGAGAGCGCGGCCAGCGTCGGCCTCTTCACCTACCCGATCCTGCAGGCCGCCGACATCCTGCTCTACCAGGCCAACCGGGTCCCGGTGGGCGCCGACCAGAAGCAGCACCTGGAGCTCACCCGCGACCTGGGCCAGCGCTTCAACCACCGCTTCGGCGACACGTTCACGCTGCCCGAGCCGTACATCCTCAAGGAGGTCGAGAAGATCACCGACCTCCAGGACCCCACGGCGAAGATGTCGAAGTCCTCCTCGAGCCCCGCCGGCATCCTCGACGTCCTGGAGCAGCCCGGCCCGCTGCGCAAGAAGGTCATGCGAGCGGTCACGGACACGGGCTCCGAAGTGCTCTTCGACGAGGAGAACAAGCCGGGCATCTCCAACCTCCTCCGCATCCAGTCGGCCCTGACCGGCACCCCCATCCCCGACCTCGTAGCCCGCTACGAGGGGCAGGGCTACGGCACGTTCAAGAAGGACGTGGCGGAGGCGGTGGCCGACACGTTCACGCCCATCAGGGAGCGCACGGAGAAGCTGCTGTCGGACGAGGCCGAGCTCGACCGCCTGCTCGCCATCGGGGCCGAGCGCGCCGCGGCGGTGGCCAAGCAGACCATGGCCGAGGTCCGCGACAAGGTCGGCTTCCTCCCCACGCTGTAGGTCACGCAACTCCACCCACCCGTTGCCCGACTACCGGCTGGGCCCGCTGGAGCCCGCCCCGAGCGGTCCTCGCTGTCGCTCGGGCTGCTCTTCCTCGGGCGGCCTTCGGCCGCGCTGTCGCCCAAGGCCGCCCTGTCGTCCGGGCCAGTTCGTCGACCGGTCGACCATAGGGGCACGGGCGAATTGAGCAGCTGTTCCCCACAGGGGGCTCTCAACCACCCGAGAGCTGTCAGCGTGTGATCGTCGGCTATGCGGAGGATCAGCAAGCGGCTGAGGAGCTCGGTGCTCGGCGGGTGAGCCGCGAGGGCGCAGGTCCACTTGGGGCGCTGCTCACTTTCGGGCCGCAACTGTCTCTTGCTCCGCGCCGGAGTTCCGGAAGCGGGGGGCTTCAGAACGCTGCGATCGGATCGGTGGCGCGTTCGCGGCGGGACAGGGTGCGTATCACCGGCAGGAAACCGTGACGAGCCACCGCGATGCGGGTCAAGCAGTCGGTGACCGCGTCGGTGGCCTCGACCGGCACCGGTGGTGTGGGCACCTCCAGGCTGACAGCCAGGTCGTCGAGGTGGACAACGAGTTCCACGAGCCGGGTCAGCAAGCACTGGTCGAGCGGGAGGACATGGGAAAACACGCCGACAGGCCGGTCGGTCGGCAGGGTCGGCAGCAATGTTGTGAGCCGGTTGCGGGCAGCGTCGAACTCCCCGGCCAAGGCGGCAGGTCCACCGGCTGCCTCCTGCTCGCCCGCCGCGCGGATCCGACGTGGCACCGCATCGTCCAGGTCCGGCGCCGGCCCGGTGCCGGCCAGGAAGTATGCGACCGCATCGATAGGCGCCCCGTCCGCCTGCGGCGGTTCGGCCACCCAGCGCTCGACGTTGAAGACCGCTCGAGCCAGGTGCCCCGCCAGGCCGCTGACCCGGAACCGGGCCAGCGCGCTTGGCCGCTCCCAGCGTTCGGTCAGTACGGGCGAGTGCAGCAGCCCGGACACAACCTCGGCGGTGCCGAGAAACGCGGAGATCACGCCGGAAGGATAGTGGTAGGACGCAGTTCCATCCGCCCGGTGCCGTCTTTCCGTCAGCCCTGAGGCTTGCGGACTTTGAACCAGGCGATCGGCTTGGTGGCGGTGCGAGCGACCTCGGCGATGGCCTGGCCGGCCGGCCCATAGCGCTCAGTCGTGGCAGGCGGTTCCACATCGGCCTTTGCCCGCTCTGCCTGACAGCCGACAGCGGGGTGGCCCGTACGAGCACGAGCCACCCCTCACCAAGAGATCACCCGAAGATCATCTGAAGAGGCCGGAAGGCGTCCAGCCCGGTGTGCCGGGTAGCGGGGTGACGGGTTCCCTGAGCGTCTGGACGTCGGTGGGCGGGACGGCCGGGCAACGGGTCCCCGGCGCCGGGAGGGTCTGCGAGATCAGGTAGGTGTCGACGGCCTCCGTGGCGCAGGCTCCACGCCCGTAGACGATGTGGCCCCAGCCCTCGTACGTGAGCAGCCGGCCCGACCGGCCCAGTTGGTGGGCCGTGCTCAGGGCCCACGGGTAGGTGGTGGCCGGGTCGTGCAGGGAGTTGAGGACCAACAGCGGCGTGTTCGTCCGCACCTTCAGGCGGTGCTGCGGGTTGGGGATCGGGTCAGGTTGGCCGAGGCACGAGATGACCGGGCCGATCGCCAGCGGGCTGTAACGCATGTCGGGCGCGATCTTCGCCAGGCGGCGCAGGTGCTTGCTGAACTCGCGGTAGTCGCGTACGGGCAGCCGGAAGTCCAGGCAGAAGATCTGGAACGGGTTGGGGCTGACCTCCTCCGTCCGGTCGATCGTCAAGGGGAGCGCGCCCGGGCGCGGGGTCTCACCGGCCTCCAGGGCGGCGAGCAGCTGGGAGAGCGGCTGCCAGTTGGCCGGATCGTAGAAGGCGCCCAGGGCGTTGTTGATCAACATGAACGCGGTCACCTTGGTGTCCGGCTCTCCTGGGACGGACAGCTCGCCGCGGTCGGCGCGCTCCAGCAGCCCCTTCCAGATCGACCTGACGTCCTTGCCATGCTGGACGCAGCGGCTGTCGCGGTCGCACCAGGCCACGAACTCGTCGAAGGCGTCCTGCGCGCCCCAGGTCTCCGTGTCCATGAAACCCCGGGTGTCCAGGCTGTGGTCCATCGTGCTGTCGAGCACGAACGCGCGGACCCGCGACGGGTAACGCTCGGCGTACAGCTGGCCGAGGAGGGTGCCGTAGGAGCCGCCCCAGAAGGTCAGCTTCTTCTCGCCGAGCGCGGCGCGGAAGGCGTCGAGGTCGGCCGCGGTGCTGAGCGAGTCGACGTGGTCGAAGAGCGGACCGGTACGGGCCCGGCAGTCGGCACGCAGACGGTCGTTGTAGGCCAGCATCCTGTCGAAGTCGGCCTGGCTCTTCAGGAGCGGATCCGGGGCCTGCGTCAGCACGTCCGTGGAGCAGACCACGGGGTGGCTGCGGTTGGTGCCCCGCGGGTCGAGACCGACGATGTCGAAGCGGCGCAGGATCTCGGGACTGAACCTGCGCGGGCTGCCGAGGACCAGCCCCACCCCCGATCCTCCAGGGCCGCCCGCTCCCAGCACGAGCGCGCCGATCCTGGCGGCGGGATCGGTGGCCTTGCGGCGGGCCACACCCACCTCGAACGTGCCGCTCGACGGCTGGTTCCAGTCGATGGGTACGGTGAGCGTTCCGCATTCGACGGCCGGCTCTTCCGGACACGGCGCCCACGAGATCGTGTCCCGTGGCGGCGCGGCCTGCGTGGTGGCGGCCGCGACCGGCGTGAGTAAGACGAGCGGCGAGAGGAGTCCGAACAACAATGCGGTGAGTCTTCGCATGCTCTGATCTTCAACGGCCGCCGGACGACTGTGAATCGGGCGCAAGTATGGACCGGCGGCTCCTTCGGGAGGACGACGGCACTGGGTCTTTGGGCCCATGTACCGGTGAGCGCGCAGTGGCGGGCTCTCCCGGGAGGTATATTCCGGCGCGGGCCGGCAGCCGCGTGCTTACTCGGGGGCGGGCAGCCGCGGCGCCGGGAACAGATCGCCGACCAGCAGCGTCGCCGCTTGCGTGGCGATGGCGAGGATGTCGTCGTCCGTGGCCTCGGTGCCCTGGGCGGCCAGCACGGCGTTGTGCACGCTGAGCAGGGCCATCCGGACACACAGCCGGTCGGTCAGCGGCGCGTCGGGGCCGAGGAGGAGCTGTGTGGCCCTGCCTATCCGCTCCAGCGGGCCGCCGTCCCGCAGCGGCATCACCTTGCGCAGGGTGGCGTGGTTGGCGGCGGCGAACCGCATGACCCGCAGTCCCCGCCTGCCGCTCAGAGCGATCCAGCGGCCCAGGAATTCGGAGGACAGCTCCGGCGTGAGCGCCTGGCCCGCGGCCCAGTCCAGCAGGTCGTCGAGGGCGCGCATATTGTCCTGGAAGAGGCTGAGGATGATCGCCTCTTTGCTGTCGAAATGGTAGTAGAGCGCCGCCTTGGTGATGCCGATCTGCTCGGCGATCTCGCGCATCGAGGTGGCCTCGTAGCCGCGCTCGGTGAACAGCGACAGCGCGGCCTGCTGGATCTCGGCCCGCGTCTGGCTGCCCTTGCGCCGCGGGGCCGTCACCTGTTCCGTCTTTGACATCGCTGTTCTTGCTCCCAGGCTCAGCTCTCCGGAAAGTCTACACCCGCTTGCTTACCGGCCGGTCAGCAAGTACCTTGCTAACCGGCCGGTAAGCAAGCGCCTCCGGGACGGAGCCGGCCCGGAGGTGACCGAGATCGCCGTGATCGAGGAAGGAAGGGCTGGCATGAGTTTGCGAGTCGTAGGAGCGGGATTTCCGCGTACGGGGACGACGTCGCTGAAGGTGGCGTTGGAACGGCTGCTCGGGGCGCCTTGCTACCACATGCAGGAGCTGTTCGGGCGGCCGGACGACGCGGCCGTCTGGCGTGACGCCTGCGCGGGTGTCATGCCTGACTGGCAGCGATTCCTCGCGGGATACGCCGCCGGGGTGGACTGGCCGATGTCGTGGTTCTGGCGGGAACTGTCCGCCGCGTTCCCGGACACGCTGGTGCTGCTGTCCCGGCGGGAAAGTGTCGAGCGCTGGTACCAGAGCATGGATCGTACGGTGCTGGAAGGGGCGCGCCGCCTGACGCGCGGCGACTTCGCCGGCGCGCGGCCGCCTCTGCACGCCGGTGGCACCCCCGGGCAGGCCCGCGCCATGGAGGAGATGATCCGGGCCATGTTCGGCGGCGCGTTCGGCGACCCCCACGACCGCGACAAGGTCATCGCGGCCTACGAGCGCCACCTTGCCGAGGTCCGTGCCACCGTGCCGGCGCACCGGCTGCTGGAATGGCAGCCGGCCGACGGCTGGCAGCCCTTGTGCGCCGCACTCGACCTCCCGGTTCCCGACGAGCCGTTCCCGCACGAGAACACCACAGCCGACATGCGGGCCCGGATGAGCGACCACCTCGCGGATCCGCCTGGAGGTCAGTAGCCCGTCCCCTCGAAACAGCTACTCGCGCAATTGCTTACCGGCCGGTTAGCAAGTAAGCTTGCCGACCGACCGGTAAGTTCTATTGCATCAATGGGAGCGCAATGATGGCAGGAGACAGCGCGACGAGTCCCCCGGCGGCGGGGCAGCAGGCCGGACTGGGGTTCAGTCACCGCCAGATCCTCGTGACGATGAGCGGCCTGGTCATCGCCATGCTGCTGGCGATGCTGGACAACATGATCGTCGCTCCGGCACTGCCGACCATCGTCGGCGAGCTGGGCGGGCTGAACCACCTGGCGTGGGTGACCACCGGCTACATCCTTGCCTCCACCGTGGCCACGCCGATCTGGGGCAAGCTCGGCGACCTGTACGGCCGGCGCATCGTCTTCGTCGCCGCCGTGGCGCTCTTCCTGCTCGGCTCGGTCCTGTGCGGGATGTCACAGGACATGGCGCAGCTGATCGGCTTCCGTGCGCTGCAGGGCCTGGGAGCGGGCGGCCTGATGGTCGGCGTGCTGTCGATCATCGGTGAGATGATCCCGCCGCGGGATCGCAGCAAGTACCAGGGCGTGATGATGGCCGCCATGCCGGTGGCGATGATCGGCGGCCCGCTCATCGGCGGCTTCATCACCGACAACCTCAGCTGGCGCTGGGCCTTCTACGTCAATCTGCCGCTCGGCGTCATCACCCTGATCCTGTGCTGGATCACCCTGGCCAAGCTGCCCAAGGGCACCGGCAAGGCCGTGATCGACTGGTGGGGCACCGCGCTCCTGACGGTGTGGATCACCGCGCTGGTGCTCATCACCAGCTGGGGCGGCACCCAGTACGACTGGGGCTCGCCGCAGATCCTCGGCCTGGCGGCGCTGGCAGTGGCCGGGTTCGTCGCCTTCGTGATCGTCCAGCGGCGGGCAGCCGAGCCGATCATGCCGCTGCGCGTCTTCAGGAGCCGCAACTTCTCCCTTGCCGGCGCCGTCGCCTTCATCTCGGGTTTCGCCATGTTCGGCGCCACGGGCTTCCTTCCGCAGTTCCAGCAGTTCGTCCAGGGCTCCTCGGCCACCAACAGCGGCCTGCTGCTCATGCCGATGATGATCGCCGCGATGGTCGTCAGCCTGGCCGGCGGCTCGCTGATCAGCAAGACCGGACACTACAAGTCGCTGCCCATCATCGGCTCCATCCTCGTCACCGCCGGCCTGGCACTCTTCGCCACCGTGGACCTCGGCACCACCACCACGATGACGGCCCTCTACATGGTGGTCCTGGGCGCCGGCATGGGCGCGCTGATGCAGACCAGCACCCTCATCGCCCAGAACAGCCTCGACCTGCGCGACATGGGCGCGGGCACCGGGGTGTCGACCTTCCTGCGCAACATGGGCAGCTCGCTCGGCGTCTCCCTGCTCGGCGCCGTCTACGCCAACCAACTGGCCGACTCCCTGGCGCAGGCGGGACCGGCCGCGCAGAGCGTGGCCGCCTCCGCCACCTCGATGACCCCGCAAGCGCTGCGCGCCCTCCCCGAAGCGGCCCAGCACCTGTTCCAGCAAGCCGTCACCAACGGCATCACCACCCTGTTCACCTGGGGCGCGGCCGTGACCGCCGTCGGCATCGTCCTGGCCTTCTTCATCCGCCAGCTCCCGCTGCGCAGCGCCGCCACACCAGCCGCCAGCCCCGACGCCGAGCCGGTCGCCGCCGGTAGGTGAGCCCATACGCCCCGGTCATCGCACCGGTCATCCGCACCGAGCAGCCACCGTCACGAGGTGCCGCGTTCCGAGGACGGACGTCGGTGACGGCATCCCCGGTAGCCGCGCTGCCTTAGCGGTGCTAAATTGGCCTTAGCGTCGCTAAGGAGGCTGGCTGATGATCAAGGCGATGACGGCCGACGGGACCGAGGCGCGGGCCATCGATGAGGGGCGGGGGCCGATCGTTCTCGTTCTCCATCCCGGCCTCGACGACGGCTCGTCCTGGCGGGAGGTGGCCGCGCGGCTCGCCGCGCGCCATCGGGTCGTGCGGCTGCACCGGCGCCGCTACCGGCTCGATCTCGACGGCGCGTCCTGCACGGTCGCTCAGGAGGTCGAGCACGTCCTGGCCGTGGCGGCGGCGCTGGGCGGCGGGCCGATGGTGCTCGCCGGGCACTCCTCAGGCGCGGTGATCGCGCTGGAGACCCTGGTGGCCGACCCGTCGGCGTTCGCGGGGGCGGTCCTGTACGAGCCGCCCACCGTGATCGGGGCGCCGCTCGGAGGGCCGCACGGTGAGGTGCACGCGCGGGCGCGGGCCGCGATCGCGGCCGGTCGGCCGGGGAAGGCGA
Source organism: Nonomuraea sp. JJY05 (assembly GCF_043496855.1). Lineage (NCBI taxonomy): Bacteria > Bacillati > Actinomycetota > Actinomycetes > Streptosporangiales > Streptosporangiaceae > Nonomuraea > Nonomuraea sp. JJY05. Next base: position 190,946 of record NZ_JBIEIS010000007.1, on the reverse strand, counting down.
TGAGGGTTTTCCTGCGGGGCTCCGTACGGGTGCCCGCGTGGGTGGCGGTCCTGGCCGGAGCGTTCGTGACGGTGGTGCCGAGGATGCGGGCGCTCGTCCCGTCGCAGATCGAGGACAACGTGGGCATGGACACGCTCGGCGTGCGGCTCGACGCCTACTCGGGGATCGAGGTGCCCACCGTGCTGCTCGGGGGTGAGCGCAGTCCGGCGCATCTCGGGGAGAGGCTCGACGCGCTGGAGCGGGCGATGCCGCGGGTGGAGCGGGTGGTGCTGCGCGGGCAGGGGCATTCCGCCCATCTCAAGGCTCCCGATCAGGTCGCCGCCGTCATCGACGACTTCGCCGCCAAGGTGCTCGACCGGCCCGGCCGCTGAGGCACCGGACCCGCCGAGCCCCGCCGCGGCTGAGGCGCCGGATTCGCCGAGCCGCCGCTGAGGTGTCGAAGCCGCCGAGGCCCGCCGGCCCTCGAGTCAGTTCCGGCGGGCGCTCCGGTGCAGGCGCAGCAGGGCGCGCAGGGCCGCCAGGCTGGGGCGGGTGAGCCGGGTCTCCCCATGAGTGGCCGTCCAGCCTGAGCGATCCCGCTGGAACGACCACCCGGGGAACTCCCGCGTCGCCTCCTGAAGCAGTCGTTCCATGACGAACTCGGCACTCGGCGCTGTGGTCATTAACGCAGCGTGTCACCCGCATCCCGCTCCGTGACGAACTCGGGCCGAAGAACTCCCCGTTCGTACGGACCGAACTCTCAGTTCGCGATGCCGTGGCGCTCGGCCAGGTAGCGGACCTCCGGTGCCCACGACGGCCGCGCCCGCCGCGCCAGGGACCGCACCATCTCCCTCAGCAGCAGCTTGTGATCCAGCTCCTCCGGGCATTCGCGCTCGATCCGCAGGAGGTGGAGCAGGCTGGCGGCGTCGTCGCCGACGTCCTCGCAGGCGCGGGCGACCTGGCTGAGGTGGGTGGCGCGCCGCTCGATGGACGGGGTGCGCCGCAGGTCGATGTCGTCGGCGATCTGCAGCACCGCCTCCGGGCGCCCCATGTCGTTCTCGATGCTGGCCATGTGGATGGCGACGTTGGTCGGCCCGAAGAAGGCCAGGTCGTAGACGTCGGCCCCGTCCTCGACGCGCTGCGCGAGCCGCGCCGCCGGCCCGCGTACGATCTCCCTGGCCTCGTCGTCGTCGCCCCCGCGTGCCGCGCCGATCGCGGTCAGCAGGTGCAGCGCGCCGAGCGCCTTGACGTGGCGGTCGTCGCCGTCGGCGACGTGGGGCTCCAGCATCTCGATGCCGCGCCGGCCGACGTCGTACGCGATCTGGTGCATGTCGTCCGACAACATCGACTGCCCCAGGCTCCAGTACGCCCACGCCCGGATCAGCGGATCCCCCGACTCCTCCGCGAACCGCATGGCCCGGTCGGCGGCCAGATGCGCGAGGTCGACCCGCCGCAGGTGCTTGAGCACGCCCCTGGCCAGCATGTACGCGTCGGACGCGACGCGGTGGGCCTGCGGCGTGTCCGCGAGCGCGAGGTTCTCGGCGTCGGAGATCAGGGACGGCAGGGACGCCATCAGGATCGAGTAGCGGTGCGCCGAGGTGAACCAGGCGTTGCGGGCCGTGGACACCCGTTCGGAGAGCTGGTCGGCGTCGGGCGGCTCGATGTCGGGCTCCAGCGAGCGCCACGTGAACAACGCGCGCTCGATGTCGCTGATCTGCGGCCGGCTGGGCTCGTGCGAGTCGCGCGGGGTCTCCCCTAAGAGCACGGCGGTGCGTACGCCCAGCACTTTGGCGATCTCCCGCAGCAGGGGGAGCGAGGGGGTTCGCTTGCCGTGCTCGATCAGCTCGATGTGCCTCGGGGTGCAGCCGGACTGGGTCGCCAGCGCGGTGGTGCTCATGCCCCTTCGTTCGCGCTGGAGCCTGATCATCTGCCCGGTGGCTATTTCGGACATGGACGTGAGGCCTCCTGGGTGGGTCCCGACATCCCACAGGCTAGGGCTCCAGGAGATCGCCTGTCCTGGATTCAGCCCTGCTCAGAGGAGCCGCCGGGGCGCGAATGATGCTCCAGGAGACGGGTCAGCAGACCTGACAACTGCTCGCGTTCCGGTTGGCTCAAAGGGGCGAACAGCTCGTCCTGAAGGCTCGCGATGAGCGTGTGCAGCCGTCGTACCTGCTGGAGTCCCTCGAGGGTGATGGTGATGACGTTGCGGCGGCGGTCGGCGGGGTCGGGGGCGCGCTCGACGAAGCCGCGCTCAGCGAGCTCGTTGATGACGGCGACCATGTCGCTGCGGTAGATGCCGGTGCGCCTGCTCAGCTCGGCCTGGCTCACCGGGCCCGACTCGCGCAGCGCGACGAGCGCCGCGTAGTGCCACTTGCGGGCGTCGACGGCGGCCAGGCCCTCGTTGACCAGCCGGTCGGCGTGCATCGCGACCAGCGACAGCGTCCGGCTGGGCAGGGCCCGCAGCGGGGCGGGGGTGGCGCTGAGGTCGTCCGTCATGCTCCCGATCATAGCCTCTTGCGTTAGTGGCACTAACGATGTAATTTCGTTAGTGCCATAAACGTTAGTCGCACTTACGACCGAAATGAGAACCGTCATGCCGACGATCGACGTGCTCGACTCGACCATGTACTTCGAGGACTCCGGCGGCTCCGGCCTGCCCTTCGTGTTCCTGCACGGAAACCCCGCCTCGTCCTATCTGTGGCGGAAAGTGCTGCCGGGGCTGGACGGCCGCCTGCTGGCCCCCGACCTCATCGGCATGGGGCGCTCGGGGAAGCCGGACATCCCGTACCGGTTCGGCGACCACGCCCGCTACCTCGACGCGTGGTTCGACGCGCTCGGGTTGGACGAGGTGGTGCTCGTGGGGCACGACTGGGGTGGCGCGCTCGCGTTCGACTGGGCCGCCCGGCACCCGGAGCGGGTCCGGGGGGTGGCGTTCATGGAGACCATCGTCCGCACGATGAGCTGGGACGACCTGGGCGAGGCCCCGCGGGCCCGCGCCGAGACGCTGCGGAGCGCCCAAGGGGAGGCGCTGGCGCTCGACCAGAACTTCCTCGTGGAGACGGCGTTCTCGGGCGGGGTGCTGACGAGCCTGAGCGAGGAGGAGAAGGAGCCGTACCTGTCGCCGTACCCCACCAGGCAGAGCAGGCGGCCGCTGCTGGAGTGGGCGCGGTCCCTGCCGCTGGACGGCGAGCCCGCGGACGTGGCCGAGCGGGTCGAGGGTTACGGGAAGTGGCTCGCGGCCAGCCCTGACGTGCCCAAGCTGCTGCTGACCTTCGACTCCTCGCCGACGTTGCTGATCGGGGAGGGGGTGGCCGCCTGGTGCGCCGCGAACATGGCCGCCCTGGAGGCCGCGCACTGCGGCCCGGCCGGCCACCATGCCCCCGAGGACCGCCCCGAGGCCATCGCCGCCGCGATCGCCGGCTGGGCGGCCCGCCACGGGTTGCGGGAGAGCACCTCCTAGCCGGGGTCAGCGGTAGCGGCGGCGGCCGACGCGGGAGAGGACCTCGCGGAGCGCGTCGGCCGCCTCCCGCACGGCCTCGTCCGGGATCCCGCCCGCCACCTCCTCGTGCGCCCGCCCCGAGGCCACCAGCGCGGCCTCCGCCATGCGCCGCCCCTCTTCGGTGAGCTGGACCCAGCGGCTGCGCGCGTCGCCCGCGTTGGCCTCGCGCTCGACGTATCCCGCCGCAGCCAGCCGCTGCAGCACGTTGCTGATCCCGCCCGACGTGAGGAACAGCGCCTTCGACAGCTCGCTCGGCTTCATCCGGTACGCCGGCGCCCGGCTGAGCGCGGCCAGCACGTCGAACTCGGCGTACGTCAGCCCCAGCTCGGCCAGCTCGGCCTTGATCGCCTGGTCGAACACCAGGTGCAGCCGCGCCGCCCGCTTGCTGAGCTCCAGGGCGGCGATGAGCGACGGCGACAGGCCCGCCTCCTTCCAGCGGGGGACCAGCGCGTCGACCTCATCGCTATTCACGCCATCGAGGATACCTGTCGCAATATTGCTTTCTGAAAAGCTTCTTATTAAGCTTTCGAGCATGACATCTACGATCTTGATCAGGAACGGCGTCGTCGTGGACACCGAGCCCGAGCCCGTCGTGCTGGGCGACGTGGACGTGCGGATCGAGGACGGCCTCATCGCCGAAGTGGGCCCCGGCCTGCCGGACGTCCCGGGTGCGGAGGTGATCGACGCGACCGGGCGGATCGTGCTTCCCGGATTCGTCGACACCCACCGCCACACCTGGCAGGCGGGCATCAGGGCCGTCGCGCCCGACATCACGTTCGACACCTACCTGCGGCGGGTCCTCGCCGAGCTCGCCCCCCGCCACCGCCCCCAGGACGTCTACGCGGGCAACCTCGCGGGGGCGCTGGAGTGCCTGGACGCGGGCATCACCACGCTGCTCGACTGGTCGCACGTCCAGTTCAGCCCGGACCACACCGACGCGGCCGTACGGGCGCTGGGCGAGTCCGGCATCAGGGCCGTGTTCGGCTACTGCTACGGCGGCGACTCCGGTGAGCTGACCAAGGAGACCCGGCGGGTCCACGACTCGCTCTTCTGCGCGTCCGGGCTGGTCACGATGGTGGTCGCGGCGCTCGGCCCGGAGATCGTGGGGGAGGAGCGCGCGCTGGAGGAGTGGCGGGTGGCGGCCGAGCTCGGCCTTCCCGTCACCGCGCACCTGGGCGGTCACGGCCAGGAGAGCGCCGAGCGCGGGCTCGCGTTCCTGGAGGCGAACGGCCTCCTGACCACCCCCACGACCTTCGTGCACGCGCTGCACTACACCGACGAGGCGCTGCGTCGCATCGCCGCCGCCGGCGGCTCCGCCTCGCTCGCCCCCGTGGACGAGATGAACCTGGGCCTCGGCTATCCCGCCACCGGGCGGCTGCGGGCGGCGGGGGTCCCGACGGGCCTCGGCGCGGACACCGTGGTGTGCGCGCCGGGAGACATGTTCAGCCTGATGCGTACGACCCACCTGCTCGAACGCGGCCTCCCCGACGGCGCCGGGATGGGCTTCACCACCCGCGACGCGCTGCGCATGGCCACCTTCGAGGGCGCCCAGGTGCTGGGCCTCGCGGACGTCATCGGCTCGCTGCGGCCGGGCAAGCAGGCAGACCTGGTGCTGCTGCGTACGGACACGCTCGGCATGGCGGCGGCGCACGACCCGATCGGCGCCGTCGTGCTCAACGCCGACACCAGCGCCGTGGACACGGTGCTGGTCGGCGGGCGGGTGGTCAAGCGCGACGGGCGGCTGCTCCACCACGATCTGACGGCGGTCCTCTCCACACTGATCGAATCGGCGGATATGGTGGCGAACCCCTGATCGTCGCCCTGGCGCCGGGGTAGTGGGTCCCCAGGAGGCGCGTGATGGCGAGCGTGATGAAGCGGATCGGGGCGGTCAAGGCCTGGGGTCGCGGCAAGGTGCGCCGCTGGCGGGAACGGCGACCGGCGTTAGACCATCTGGTCAGGGCGGTGCGGCGTTACCAGCACCAGTCCGGCGACACGCTGGCGGGCGCCGTGACCTACTACGCGTTCCTGTCGTTCTTCCCGCTCGTGGCGCTCTCGTACGCGGTGCTCGGGTTCGTGGTGGCGACCAGCCAGGCCACCAGGGACGCGCTGGAGAAGGCGATCATCGAACGGCTGCCCGGCATCGCCACCCAGCTCAACCTCGACGCCATCGCCACGGCCAGGCAGACCGCCGGGGCCATCGGTCTGCTCGGTCTGCTCTACGCTGGGCTCGGCGCGCTCGACGCGCTGCGCGGTGCCCTGCGCGAGATGTCGATGACCACCGCGCCGCCGCTCAACTTCCTCGTCGGCAAGCTGCGCGACCTGGCCTCGATCATCCTGATCGGGACCACGATGATCGCGTCCGTGCTGGTCGCCGGGTTCGCCACCACGGCCACGGACAAGGTCATGGAGTTCGTCTTCGGGAGCGAGTCGGCGCCGGCCACCTGGGGGCTGCGGTTCGCGGGCGTGGCGGCGAGCGTGGGGGCCGACTGGCTGCTGTTCCTGATCCTGCTCGGGTGGGTGGACCGGCCGACCCGGCCGTTCCGGCTGATCGCCAGGGGGGCGCTGCTGGGCGCGATCGGGTTCGGGGTGCTCAAGCAGGCCGCGACGCTGCTGCTCGGGCAGACGCTGACGAACCCGGTCTACGGGACGTTCGCCGTCATCGTCGGGCTGCTCGTCTGGATCAACTTCTCGGCCAGGCTCGTGCTCTACGTGGCCGCCTGGACGGCCACCGCCGGCCGCTGCCCGCCGCCTTCTCCGTCCCCGGTCCCGTCCTTGAACCCGGACACCTGGGCCCTGCGAAGGGGCACGTCAGGTGCGTGAGCGGCCGCGCCGGCGGCGGATGCCGAATCCCAGCCAGATCAACCCGAACAGCAGCCCCCCGCCGATCACCGCGGCCCCGATCGTCTTCGTGGAGTCGGTCTGCTTGGAGGCGGCCGTGTCCAGCAGCGGCGGCTGGGCGGCGGGCGTGACCTTGGAGGCCGGCGCAGCCGAGGAGCGCGGGGCGGCCTGGACCTCGGGGAGCGGGTCGACGAGCCGGCCGACCGCCTGGGTCTTGCCCCTGACCGAGAAGCCCCAGTCGAGCAGCTTGGCCACCTCCTCCCAGAAGTAGCCCTCGTGCCGCATGATGCTCACGACGATCGTGTGCCCGCCGCGGGTGGCCGCGCCGACGAAGCTGCCCTGGGCCTTCGAGGTCCAGCCGTTCTTGACGCCGATCATGCCCTTGTAGCGCCAGAGCAGCTTGTTGTGGTTGCTGATCTCGTAGTAGCCCTTGGGCGCGGGGAACTTAGAAGTCTTCGTGCTGATATATCCCCGGAAAGCAGGATTGGCGAGGCCGGCGCGGGCGATCAGCGCCAGGTCGTACGCCGAGCTGCTCTGCCCCGGCTTGTCCAGCCCGCTGGGCGTCTTGGCCACGGTGTCGTACGCCTGCAGCCGCTTGGCCGTGGCGTTCATGTCGCTCATGGTCTTGGCCAGGCCGCCGTTCGTCTCGGCCAGGGCCATGGCCGCGTCGTTCCCCGACGACATCATCAGCGCCCTGAACAGGTCGTCGATCTTGTACGTCGCCTTGACCGACAGGCCGACCGCCGTGCCCTCCTGGTTGCAGGCGTTCTGGCTGGGCCGGATCTTGCGGTCCTTGTCGAGCTTGGGGATGAGCGTGAGCGCGGTCAGCGTCTTGAGCGTGCTGGCCGGCAGGTAGCGCCCGTGCGGGTCCTTGGCCGCGAGCACCTCACCCGTGTCCACGTCCGCGATGACGTACGACGTAGCCTGAGTCTTGGGTGGTGCTTTGACGCCCTCGGGCGCCACCAGGCCGCGGCTGCCCAGCGCCTCACCTCCGACGGGTGTCGTCGGAGCGGCATATGCGGTCCCGCCGGTGAGCGAGACCGAGGCGATGAGTGCCGTGACCGGCACGAGTTTCGTCCACATGGCGATCTCAGCGTAGCTTCGAGTGAATGCCCATGTGGCGACACATCCCCCGTTGATCCACCTTCGATACTAGAGAGGCGCTGATGTCACGAAAGATCGCCGGATTCCTCATCATCCTGGGCGCATTCATGATCTTCGAGTGGGTGAACCTCGGGTTTAACTTGGCCGACGGGCATCCGACCAGCTTCTACGTGGTGCACGGAATCCTGATCGCGGTGAACATCATCCTCGCCGTCGTGCTGGGGATCATCGGCTGGCGGGGGCTGCGCGGGAGCAGCGGCAAGGGGGTCACGGGCCGCATAGGAGACGCCGGGTGAGGGCGTGCAGCTCGTCCGCCTCCTCCCGGGAGTCGCCGATCGAGGTGAAGCCCAGCTTCCCGTGCTCGGGGACGGCCCCGAGCAGGTGGAAGACGTTCCCGGTACGCCGTTCCGCGTCGAACCCGATCCCGAGCCGATCGGCCATGCGCACGACCTCGCCCGGGCCGCGCCCGCGCAGGCAAGTCGATGAGCAATTGTCGGTCGCGGTGTAGAACTTCGGCTGATTTCCGGACATGAGGAGGCCGGTGGCCGGATCGTACGTGGCCCCGGTCGTCAGCACGGCGGCGCCGAACGGATGCGTGGTGCCGCCGATCCGCAGATTGATCTCGCACAGCAGCGCCGCGTACCCGGCGTCGGCCTTCAGCGCGAAGAAGTCCATTCCGAATATCCCCACCACGCCCCGATCGGCCAGGACGCCGGCGATCCGCTCGGCGGCCGAGCCCACCTCGGCCCGGTACTCGGGCGCCGCGGGGAACGTGCAGCCCTGGTAGACGTGGCCGTTGGGCCCGCCGAGCACCTGGTCGTGCGTGGCCAGCACCTGCGCGGTGCCGCCCGGCGTGATGCAGGCCAGGGCGCTCGGGTAGTACAGCGGCCGATGCTCGATGAACTCCTCGACCACCGCCCCCCGGTCCCTGATCTTCGCGGTGAAGCTGGCCCAGGTCTCGCCGGAGGCCGAGAAGCTGGTCAGCGACCTGTCGGCCTTGGTGACGATCGCGTTGCCGAGCCCGGAGTAGCCGTCGTTCAGCTTGACGATCACCCGCTCGCCCGGCAGGGCCTCGATCGCCTCCTCGATCTCCAGCACGTGCCGGACGTCGCCGAAGCCCCGCGCCATCGGCACGCCCGCCTCGTGCCCAACCTCGCGCGCCCCGCTCTTGGAGCCGTAATAGGCCAGGGCGGTGGCCGGTCCGTAGAGGGGGACGTTGAGTAACGAGGCGAGCTCCTCCTCGAGCTCGCTCAGGACGAACGGCACCAGCCAGGCGTCGCCCTCGACAGCCGCGCGCACTTGCTCCAGCGCGTCCGGACGGGCGAGCAGGGCCTTGGTCAGCGGCTGAGACCAAGGGTCGTCGAGGCTGATCAGCGTGAGCCGTTTGGCCGCGTCATCCGGATCCGGCAGGAAGGCGAAGTAGTAGTCGACGATGTCGGGATCGATGGGCGCGGAGGAGAGGTAGACCACCTTGACCCCGGGCTCGCGGAGCGTGAGCAGCAGGAACAGCAGCCGCTCCTCGTAGGACCTGGCCCCAGTGATCCGGCGGAGCTCATCCTGTGGAAGGGAGAGCGAGGGTACGACCACCAGGGTCCCCTCGCTCGGCTTGAAGATGCTCAACCCAGCATACTTCTCCCCGAACGGGATATTAGTGATCATATTGCGAGTGAAACACGCATTCTTCTCAAATGCAGCCATCGCCGAAGTGTCATGACCATGACAGAAGGTGACAGGTTTCGGAATCGCTGACCACGTTTGAACTGGCAGCGTTGGGTCATGATCTACTGATCCGTTGTGACCATTTCCGGATCACCTGAATGTTCACAGACCGTGACCACCTGGGGTTACGGACATGCTCGCAGGAACTTTTGGAGTATCTGTCACCGCGGACTTGCGCCGGGGCGATAAAGTCGAAGCATCGCCATCGGGCTCACGGCCGACCGCTGTGCTCCCGGGCTGCAGCGGCGCTCGCGACAGGCGAACGCAAAGCCCATGCTGACGATCTCGCGCACCCCGACCAGTGGGTGTGTTTTTTGATCCGCCGAGTGGCCGCTCGACCGGGAGGCCACGGCGGGATGACGAGCTTTCACAGCGGATGAGCCGCGGTGGTCAGACATATTGGTGCGCGCGGCATGGACGGGACGGTGACATATGCGGGGACGTGAGCTTCGGGGGGAACTCGACGCGTTCCTGGCGGAGACCGAGCAGGATCTCGTGGCGTTCCGCCGCGACCTGCACATGCACCCTGAGTTGGCCTTCGCGGAATATCGCACGACGCAGCGGATCGCCGAGCGGCTCACCGCCGCCGGGTTGACCCCCTCGGTGCTCCCGCGCGGCACCGGGCTGATCTGCGACGTGGGCAGCGGCGACGGCCCGACCGTCGCGCTGCGCGCCGACATCGACGCGCTGCCGCTGCAGGACGAGAAGGACGCGCCCTACCGCTCCACTGTGGCCGGCGTCTGCCACGCGTGCGGCCACGACGTGCATACCACGGTCCTGCTCGGCACCTCGCTCTTCCTTGCCCAGCAGGCCGCCGCCGGCCTGCTGCCCGGCCGGGTGCGCCTGATCTTCCAGCCCGCTGAGGAGCTGCCCGGCGGCGCGCTCGAGGTCATGGCCCAGGGCGGCATCAGCGGCGTCGACCGCATCTTCGGCCTCCACTGCGACCCGCGCGTGGACGTCGGCCAGGTCGGGCTCAAGGCCGGCCCGATCACCTCGGCATGCGACAAGCTGGTCGTCAGGGTGTCGGGTCCCGGCGGGCACACCGCCCGTCCCCACCTGACCGCCGACCTGGTCTTCGCACTGGCCAAGATCCTCACCGAGCTGCCCGCCGCCCTGTCGCGCCGGGTCGACCCGCGCTCCTCGCTGAGCCTGGTCTGGGGCAAGGTCGAGGCCGGCACGGCGGCCAACGCGATCCCCGACGACGGCCTGGCCGCCGGGACGGTCCGCTGCCTCGACGAGGGCGCCTGGCACGCCGCGCCCGACCTGATCAAGTCGCTGCTGGAGTCGGTGGCCGGCGCCTACGGCGTGGAGGCCGAGATGGACTACACGCGTGGCGTGCCGCCGGTCGTCAACGACGAGGTCAGCGTCGAGATGCTGGCCGAGGCCGCCGAGCGCGTGCTCGGCGCGGGCGCGGTGGTCCCGACCCAGCAGTCGCTCGGCGGCGAGGACTTCGCCTGGTACCTCGAGTCGATCCCCGGCGCGTTCGCCCGCCTGGGCACGCGCTCGCCCGACGGCGTGACGTACGACATCCACCAGGGCACCTTCGACGTCGACGAGAAGGCCATCGCGATGGGCGTGCGCGTCATGGCCGCCACGGCGCTGACCGCGCTGTGGGAGGTCGGCCCGCTCGACACGGTCACCACCACCGCGATGGCCTAGTCCCTACAGCAGCTTGCCGAAGACCACGGGCAGTCGCAGCGACGACTGCCCGGGCGAGACTGTGATCTTCGTGCCCGGCGGGTAACGCAGGGTGTAGTCGAAGTCGGTCGAGATGATCACGAGGCCCAGCCGGTGGCCCTTCTTGAACAGGTAGTCCGTCGGCTGGAAGTCCCACGTGAACGTGTACTCCTTGCCCGGGCGCAGGGCCTCGGTCCGGTCCGGGCGGTGCCGGTTGCGGACGTCCAGCCAGCCCCTGGTGACGATCTTGTACGGGGTGGTGGCGGTGCCGAGCGTCCTGAGCGTCGTGCAGCCCGTGTCACCCGGGACGCCCTCGCCGTAGCAGTAGGACTGGCCGGTCGAGACCAGCGAGCCGTTCGCGCGGACGTCCGTGCCGTAGTCCACGAGCAGCGCCGTCAGGTACGGCGACGCGCCGTCCTTGAACGAGGCCCGCACCGACACCGTCGGGGTTCCGGAGATCCGCACGTCGGCGGGCAGATCGCCGGTCACGTACGCCAGCCGGTTCGGATCGGACCCCGTGGCCTCCACCAGCTGCTCGGCCGTCCTGGCCTTCTGGTCCACGAACGACTCCCTGGCCGAGTGCGGGCCGGGCAGCAGGCCCAGCTTCGAGCCCGAGCCCAGCCGGAGCGGCACCGTGGCCGCGCCGGGCAGCGGCCATGACGCGTGCCGGTCCCACTGGCCGGGCGCGATCTCCACGTCTGCCTGCGGCTCGCGCATGATGCCCGAGTCGATCCCGTACAGCCAGTGGTCGAACCAGCCGTGCAGCTGGCGCAGCCACTCGACCGTGCGCAGGTTGAAGGGGTTCATGTGGGTGCCCTGGTGCAGCCAGATCTTGCGCGGCACGTGCCGCTTGGCCAGGGCGTACCACCACTGGGCGAACTGCTTGGTCTTGACGTTCCAGTCGTTGAGGCCGTGCACCAGGAAGACGCTGGCCTTGACCTTGCCGACGTCGTTCAGGTAGTTGCGGGCGTCCCACATCGCGCTGTAGTCGCCGGTGATCCGGTCCTGGGCCGTGGTGATCCCGTCGATCAGCGCGCCGCAGGCGGCCTGGCCGTCCTGCCTGGTCAGCACGTACTTGGCGAGCACGTCCAGGTCCTCGCCCTGGAAGCCGCCAGGTGCCAGCACGCCGCCGTTGGCGCGGTAGTAGTCGTACCAGCTGGAGATCGAGGCGATCGGCACGATCGTCTTGAGGCCCTCGACGCCGGTCGTGGCGACCGCGTTGGGCAGCGTGCCGTTGTACGAGACGCCGATCATGCCGACCTTGCCCGTCGACCAGGTGGCCTCGACCGGGTTGCCGTCGGCGTCGAAGCCCTTGGCGCGGCCGTTCAGCCAGTCGATCGCGGCCTTCGGGCCGGCCGTCTCGTTACGGTCGCCGGAGGTGGGGCAGCCGGTGGCGCGGCCGCTGCCGAGGTTCTCCACCAGCGCGATGGCGTAGCCGCGGGGCAGGAAGTAGTTGTCGTAGTAGCCGTCGAAGGGCTCGGCGGCCAGCTTGTTCCTGGCCGCGGCGAGGGCGGGCAGCGGGTTGCCGTTCGCGTCCACGTCCACGGGGTGGTTGGGGACGTCGTTGCCGCCGGCGTAGTACGGGCTGGCCTCCATGATGACCGGGACCTTCAGGCCCTGGTCGGTCTCCTTGGGGCGCAGGATGTCGACGGCGACCCGGTCGGGCTTGCCGTCGTTGTCGCTGTCGGTGCCCTCGACATCGACGAACACCGTCTGCTTGACGGCGTCCGCGCGGGAGAAGACGGGCTGGGTGGCGTTGTTCTCGATCTTGATGGCCGGGGTGCCGGCCGTGGCGGGCGTGGTTCCACTCAGGGCCACGACGAGCAGCGTGGCCAGCGGCACGGTCAATGCCTTCCAAGGATGCATACGGGGCTCCGAGATCAGGTTTCCACCGTCTGTCGGAATCTCCGTCATGATCCGCGCCGGCACAAGGGGTCAAAGTTGGGCAAAACTTTCCATGTGTCTGGGATTGCGTTGGATTCGTCCTTCAGGTCACGGACGCGAGTGATGTCGATAACGGAGCGGTTGCGACCCTGTGTGCTGGTTTGGTTCGCCCTGGTCAAGCAACTATCTTCCGTGCAGGTGCCGTACGTGCTTCGCGCGTGCGATGAAGTATCGACAGCGGCGAAGACGACGGGGAAAGGGAAGGGAGTCGCCTTGCTCGGCAAGCGATTCAACAGGATGGCGATCGGCTCGGTAGCCGGGGTCATGCTCATGGCAGTTGCCGCCTGTGGCGGCGGTGGCGGGGGCACCACGGCCAGCGAGGCGCCGAGCAGCGCCGGCGCGAGCAGTGAGGCGGCGAAGGGCGCGCTCAAGGTGGGTCTGGCGTTCGACGTCGGCGGCCGGGGCGACAAGTCCTTCAACGACGCGGCCTACGCCGGTCTGGAGAAAGCCAAGACGGACCTCCAGGCGGACATCAAGGAGCTGAGCCCTGCGGCCGACGGCTCCAACCGCGGTGACCTGCTGCGCCAGCTCGCCGACGCGGGTTACAACCCGATCATCGGCGTCGGCTTCGCGTACGGCGACGACATCAAGAAGACGGCGGCCGAGTACCCCGACATCCAGTTCGCGGTGGTCGACTCCGCCTCCAACGGGCCCAACGTGACCGGCCTGCTGTTCGCCGAGGAGCAGGGCTCCTACCTGGCGGGCGTCGCGGCGGCCACCAAGTCCAAGTCCAACCACGTGGGCTTCGTCGGCGGTGTCGAGAACGACCTGATCAAGAAGTTCGAGGCGGGCTTCGTGGCCGGCGTGAAGTCGGTCAAGCCGGACGCCAAGATCGACATCAAGTACCTCACCCCCGACGGTGACTTCTCCGGCTTCAAGGCCCCCGACAAGGGCAAGGTCGCGGCCGAGAAGATGTACCAGGACGGCGCCGACATCGTCTACCACGCCTCCGGCGACTCGGGCCTGGGCGTCTTCCAGGCGGCGGCCGCGGCCAAGAAGAAGGCCATCGGCGTCGACTCCGACCAGCGCCAGACGGTCAAGGAGACCGACCTGCAGAGCGTCATCATGACCTCGATGCTCAAGCGCGTCGACGTCGGCGTGTTCGAGTTCATCAAGGCCTTCCAGGGCGGTGCCAAGGGCGGCTCCAACATCACGTACGACCTCAAGGTCGACGGCGTGGGCCTGTCCACCACCGGCGGCGAGATCGACGACATCAAGGACAAGCTCGACGCGGCCAAGAAGGACATCGTCGACGGCAAAATCACGGTTCCGTCGAAGCCGTAATCGGGGTAGGAGTGACAGCTGAGGGCCCGGAGTCCCCACTTCGGGCCTTCTGTCTATCCCCCGCCCCCCGCTAGGAGAGGCGAAATGAGTGCTGACACCCTGGCCACGGCGAAACCCGCTGTAGAGCTGGAGGGCATCACCAAGCGTTTCCCCGGTGTCGTCGCGAACCACGACATCCGCATCACCGTCGAACCAGGGACGGTGCACGCCATCGTCGGGGAGAACGGCGCGGGCAAGTCAACGCTGATGAAGATCCTGTACGGCATGCAGAAGCCGGACGAGGGCACCATCAGGATCAACGGCGCCGAGGTCAGCTTCCGTACGCCGAGCGACGCCATCGGCGTCGGCATCGGCATGGTCCACCAGCACTTCATGCTGGCCGACAACCTGACCGTGCTGGAGAACATCGTCCTCGGCGCCGAGCCGAAGAAGGCCGGCATGCTCGACACGGCCTCCGCACGCAGGCGCATCACCGAGCTGGCCGAGAGCCACGGCCTGCGGGTCGACCCGGACAAGCTCGTGGAGGACCTCGGCGTCGGCGACCGCCAGCGCGTCGAGATCCTCAAGGTCCTCTACCGGGGCGCGCGCATCCTCATCCTCGACGAGCCGACGGCCGTGCTCGTGCCGCAGGAGGTCGAGGAGCTCTTCCAGAACCTGCGCGAGCTCAAGGCCGACGGCCTGACCGTCATCTTCATCTCCCACAAGCTCGACGAGGTGCTCGGCATCGCCGACGCGATCACCGTGATCCGGCGCGGCACCACGGTCGCGAGCGTGGACCCCCGCGAGGTCACCGCCCGCCAGCTCGCCGAGTTGATGGTCGGCAGCGAGCTGCCCACGCCTGAGACCCGCGAGTCCACGGTCACCGACGCCGTGACGCTGCGGGTCGCCCAGGTCACCATGGAGGCCGACGGTTACCACCCGTCCGCCGACCTGGCCAAGCTGCGCGAAGAAGGCAAGCGGCTGCTCCTCGACGACGTGTCGTTCGAGATCCACCGGGGCGAGATCCTCGGCATCGCCGGCGTCGAGGGCAACGGCCAGTCCGAGCTGATCGAGGCGATCATGGGCATCCGGCCCGCGCACGGCAGCATCGAGCTGGACGGCCAGGACATCAGCCAATGGACCACGCTCAAGCGCAGAGAGTCCGGCATCGGCTACATCCCGGAGGACCGGCACCGCCAAGGCCTGCTGCTGGAGGCCTCGCTGTGGGAGAACCGCGTGCTCGGCCACCAGACCAGGAAGCCCGCCCGCAGCGGCATCTGGATCAACCGGCGGGCCTCGAAGGCCGACACCCAGCGCATCGTCAAGGACTACGACGTCCGCACGCCCAGCGTCGACACGCTGGCCCTGGCCCTGTCGGGCGGCAACCAGCAGAAGCTGATCGTGGGCCGCGAGATGAGCGGCGAGCCGAAGTTCCTCATCGCCGCCCACCCCACCAGAGGCGTGGACGTCGGCGCGCAGGCCGCCATCTGGGACCACCTGCGCAACGCCAGGGCCGCCGGGCTGGCCGTGCTGCTCATCTCCGCCGACCTCGACGAGCTGATCGGCCTGTCCGACACGCTCCGGGTGATCTACCGCGGGCGGCTCGTAGCCGCGCTCGACCCTTCCGACATCACGCCCGAGCGGCTGGGCGGCTACATGACCGGCGCCATCGCCGGCAATGAGGAGACGTGATGCCCGCCGGGCTCAACCGGGCGCTGCTCACCGTGGCGGGCGCCGTCGTCGCCATCGTCCTCGCGATCGCGATCTCCAGCGTGGCGATCGTCGCGGCGGGCGCCAGCCCGCTCGACGCGTTCGCCGCCTTCTTCGACTTCGGCGCCACCCCGCGGGCCGTCTCCAACGGCATCGCGACCTTCCTCAACCGGGCCGTGCCCCTGTTCATCGCCGGTCTCGCGGTGGCCGTCGGCTTCCGCATGAACCTCTTCAACATCGGCGTGGAGGGCCAGTACCGGCTCGCGGCCATCGTCGCCGCGTATGTGGGCTCGACGTTCGAGGCGCCCGCGCCGATCCAGATCGCGGTGATCATCGTGGTCGCCGCGGCCGTCGGCGGCCTCTACGCGCTGATCCCCGCGGTCATGAAGGTGACCAGAGGCGTGAACGAGGTCATCGCCACGATCATGCTGAACTACATCGCGATCAACATCGCGTCCTACCTCGTACGCGGCCCCTTCGCGGGCCAGCGCGCCGCCGGCCAGCTCACCACGACCACTCCGCAGCTGCCCGAGTCGGCGATGTTCCCCAACCTGAACTTCCTGTTCGACGGATTCGGCCTGCTCCCGCCCACGCGCGGCGGCGGCCTGTGGGGCTTCCTGCTCGTGGCGATCGTGCTCGGCGTGGTGATCTGGGTGGTGCTGGAGCGGACCAGATTCGGCTTCAACGTCAAGGCCAGCGGCCTCAACGGCCCGGCCGCGCTCGCCTCCGGCGTGAACCCCAAGAAGATGGTCATCGCGGCGATGGTGCTGTCCGGCGCGATCGCCGGGCTCATCGGCCTGCCCGAGATCCTCGGCGACAAGGGCGCCTTCAACTCCAACTTCACCGCCGGCCTGGGCTTCCTCGGCATCGCGGTGGCGCTGCTCGGCAGGAACAAGCCGGTCGGCATCGCGGTCGCCGCGCTGCTGTTCGCCTTCCTCGACCGGGCGCAGGGCGCGCTGCAGATCGCGAACGTCCCGCCGTCCGTCATCACGATCATCCAGGGCGTCATCGTCCTGCTGGTCGTCGTGGCCAACGAGGTGACGAACCGGCTCGCGCTCAGACTCGAAGAGCGGCGGGCCGCCCAGGAGCTCGGCAGGAAGACCCCGGTTGAGGTGGCAGCATGACCAGGCTTGGCAAGTACCACGTGGCGCTCATCGGAGTCGCCGCGCTCATCCTGCTGATGTCGCTGGTCCGCGTCGTGTCCGGCCAGAACGACATCACCTCGTCCGGCACGTTCGCCGCGGCCCTGATGCTGGCGGTGCCGATCGGCCTGGCCGGCCTCGGCGGCCTGTGGGCCGAGCGGGCCGGCGTGGTCAACATCGGCCTCGAAGGCATGATGGTGCTCGGCACCTGGTTCGCCGGCTGGGCCGGATACCAGTGGGGCGCGGTGGCCGCGCTGCTGGCCGGGCTGCTCGGCGGCGCGCTCGGCGGCCTCATCCACGCCGTCGCCACCGTGACATTCGGTGTCGACCACATCATCAGCGGCGTCGCGATCAACCTGCTCGGCCCCGGCATCACCCGCTTCCTGTCCGAGGTGTTCTACAAGGAGGGCACCCCCGCGGCGGAGGCGGGCGCGGGCATCACCAGCTCGCCCGCGATCATCTCGCCCGCGCCGGAGCCCAGCCTGCCGCTGCTCTCCGACGGGCCCGACCTCCTGGGCAAGCTGGAAGGGACCCACTGGTTCCTCCTCTCGGACCTCGCCGGCATCCTGCGCGGGCTCACGCACGAAGTGAACGTGCTGGTCATCCTGGCGGTCCTGCTGCTGCCCGTGACGTACTTCGTGCTCTGGCACACCGCGTTCGGGCTGCGCCTGCGCTCGGCGGGCGAGAACCCGTGGGCGGCCGAGTCGCTGGGCGTGAACGTCTACCGGATCAAGTACATCGCGGTCGTCATCTCCGGTGCCTTCGCCGGGCTCGGTGGCGTGTTCCTGGTCTTCGTCTCCACCAAGTACGTCGAGGGCCAGACGCAAGGGCGCGGCTTCATCGGCCTGGCCGCCATGATCTTCGGCAACTGGCGCCCCGGCGGGCTCGCCATCGGCGCCTCGCTGTTCGGCTACGCCGACGGTCTGCAGCTGCGCAGCACCGGGGCGATCACCTCGTTCCTCCTGTTCGGCGCCGTGCTGCTGCTCATCTACCTGATCATGAGGGTCCGCCGGATGCTGTCGCCCGACCGGCCCGCCGAGCTCGCGGCCGGCAGTGCCAGGGAATATACGCTGATGGCGGCCGCCGCCGCGGGCATGGTCGTGCTCTTCTGGCTCTGGCTGACCGTCGACCAGCTGCCGAACGAGTTCGTCTACATCACACCACACGTGCTCACGCTGCTCGTGCTCCTGGTGGCTTCGCAGCGACTGCGAATGCCCAAGGCCGACGGCGTGCGCTACCGCCGGGGAGAACAACATTGAGCACCATCGACTGGGACGGCCTGCGGTTCGAGGCCGCGGAGGCCATGCGGAACGCGTACGCGCCGTACTCGAAGTTTCCCGTGGGAGCGGCGGCCCTGGTCGACGACGGGCGGGTCGTCACCGGCTGCAACGTCGAGAACGCCTCCTACGGCCTGGGCCTGTGCGCCGAGTGCGGCCTGGTGTCGGCGCTGCAGGCGTCGGGCGGCGGCCGGCTGGTGGCCTTCACCTGCGTGGACGGGCACGGTGAGCTGCTGATGCCGTGCGGGCGCTGCCGTCAGGTGCTGTACGAGTTCGGCGGCGAGGACCTGCTGGTCGAGACCGTGGACGGGCCGAAGCGGATGGCGGAGATCCTGCCGTACGCGTTCGGCCCCCAGGATCTCAGCCGGAGCGCCTGAATGGACGCGATCGAGGTCATCCGCGCCAAGCGGGACGGTGGCGAGCTGACCACGGCCCAGATCGACTGGGTGATCGACTCCTACACGCGCGGCGGCGTGGCCGACGAGCAGATGTCCGCGCTGGCCATGGCCATCCTGCTGAACGGCATGAACCGCCGCGAGATCGCCGACTGGACCCAGGCCATGATCCGCTCGGGCGAGCGCATGGACTGGTCCGCGCTCGACCGGCCCACCGCCGACAAGCACTCGACCGGCGGCGTGGGCGACAAGATCACGCTGCCGCTGGCTCCCCTGGTGGCGGCGTGCGGGGCGTACGTGCCGCAGCTCTCGGGGCGCGGGCTCGGGCACACCGGCGGCACGCTCGACAAGCTCGAGTCGATCCCCGGCTGGCGGGCCTCGCTCTCCAACGACGAGATGCTGCAGGTCCTGCGCTCGGCGGGCGCGGTCGTGTGCGCGGCCGGGTCGGGGCTGGCACCCGCCGACAAGAAGCTGTACGCGCTGCGCGACGTCACCGGCACCGTCGAGTCGATCCCGCTGATCGCCTCGTCGATCATGTCCAAGAAGATCGCCGAGGGCACCGGCTCGCTCGTCCTCGACGTGAAGGTGGGCTCCGGGGCGTTCATGAAGACGCCTTCGGCGGCTCGCGAACTGGCCGAGACCATGGTCGCCCTGGGGACGGACGCCGGGGTGCGCACGGTGGCGCTGCTCACCGCGATGGACCGGCCCCTGGGCCTGGCCGTGGGGAACGCGCTGGAGGTCGCGGAGTCGGTCGAGGTGCTCGCCGGCGGCGGCCCCGCCGATGTGGTGGAGCTGACGGTACGGCTGGCGCGCGAGATGCTGGAGGCGGCCGGGGTGTCGTCCGGCAAGGACCCCGCGAAGGCCCTCGCCGACGGGTCGGCCATGGACGCGTGGCGGCGGATGATCGTGGCGCAGGGCGGCGATCCGGACGCCCTGCTTCCCCGGGCGGCCGAGACCCTGACCGTGGAGGCGCCCTCATCCGGGGTGCTGAACCGGCTGGACGCGTACGCCGTGGGCCTGGCCGCCTGGCGCCTGGGCGCCGGCCGGGCGCGCAAGGAGGACCCGGTGTCGTTCGGGGCCGGGATCACCCTGCACGCCAAGCCTGGGGACCTGGTGCGGGCGGGGCAGCCGCTGATGACGCTGCACGCCGATGAGACGGCTCGGTTCGAGCGCGCTCTGGAGGCGCTGGAGGGCGGCTACGCGGTGGGCTCGGCGAGTGAGGAACACCTGCCCCTGGTCATCGACCGCATCACCGCACCCTGACACTCCGCCCCCGAGGAACGCCTCGCCGACCGGGCCGTCTCGCCGCATCCCCCCTCTCACCCCAAAGGACACCAGCCACGCTCGGCGGGGCCGTTGCGGGTGGGGGTCTTCGGGAAGGGGCGCTGCGGCTAGGCGCGGGGGTGTCAGCGGGCGAGGGCCGGGGCGTCGGCGAAGATTTCCGAGAGGACGGCGCGCTGCGTCGGGAGCGCCTCGGCGTGGCGGGCGCGTCCCTCGTCCGTGATGCACACGAACACCCCCCGCCGGTCCGCGTCGCAGACCCCGCGCGACACGAGCGCGGCCTTCTCCAGGCGGGCCACCACCCGGGACAGGGCGCTCTGGCTCAGGTGGACCTCGTCGCAGAGCTCCTGGATGCGCAGCTTCCGATCATGATGGACGATCCGGTCGAGCACCTCGAACTCGCTGGGCCCCAGCCCATGCCGATCCCCCAGCTCGCGCTCCAGGGCGCACATGGCCTTGGCGTGCTTGGCCAGGACGTAATGCCAGGTGTCGACCACGAACTCCTCGTCCATGTCGCGGAGGTTACCACTTCGCTAAAACTTATGCAACGGCATTAAATGCGTTTGCATTAGATGCAACCGCATGTATTGTTCTGTCCCATGTCCTCTTCCTCATCCCGCTGGGGCGCGCTTGCCGTGCTCTGCGCAGTGATCTTCCTTGACGCCCTTGACGTCTCGATGGTCGGTGTCGCCCTGCCTGCCATTCAGCATGATCTGGGCCTGAGTACCTCATCTCTGCAGTGGGTGGTCAGCGGCTACGTGCTCGGCTACGGCGGTCTTCTGTTGCTCGGGGGCAGGACCGCCGACCTGCTCGGGCGGCGCAGGGTGTTCCTGGTCGCTTTGGGTGTCTTCGCCGTGGCGTCGTTGCTCGGTGGCATTGTGGACGACGGCGGGCTGTTGATCGCGGCCCGGTTCGTCAAGGGTGTGGCCGCCGCGTTCACCGCCCCCGCGGCCTTGTCGATCATCACGACGACTTTCCCGGAGGGGCCCGAGCGCAACAGGGCGTTGAGCATCTTCACCGCCTGCGGCGCCAGTGGCTACTCGCTCGGCCTTGTGATGTCCGGCCTGCTCACCGAGATCGGCTGGCGCTGGACGCTGCTGATGCCGGTCCCCGTGGCGATCATCGCCCTGCTGATCGCGCCGAAGGTGCTGCGCGGCCGTGACGAGCGGGCCGAAGGCGGTCACGACCTGCTCGGTGCCGTGCTGATCACCGCGTCCATGCTGCTGCTGGTGTTCACGGTCGTGCAGGCGCCCGAGGCCGGCTGGGCCTCGCTGCAGACCATCGGCTCGCTGGTGGCGGTGGCCGTCCTGCTCGGCCTGTTCGTCTTCGCCGAGCTGCGGATGCGGCACCCGCTGGTGCGCCTCGGCATCCTGCGCTCCGGTCACATCGTCCGCGCCAACCTGGGGCTGCTCATCCTCATGGGCTCGTACGTCGCCTTCCAGTTCGTGGCGATGCAGTACTTCCAGAACCTCCTCGGCTGGTCGGCCCTGGGCACCGCCCTGGCGTTCCTGCCCGCCGGCCTGCTGGTCGCGCTCACCTCGACCAAGATGGGCGACTTCGCCGACAGGTTCGGCACCGGCAAGCTGATCGTCATCGGCTCCGCCGCGCTGGCCGGCGGGTACGCGATGTTCCTCGGCATCGACCGCGACCCCAGCCTGGGCGGCATGGTCATCCCGGGCATGCTCCTGATGGGCATCGCGTTCGCGCTGTCCTTCCCCTCGCTGAACATCCAGGCCACCACCGGCGTGGACGACGACGAGCAGGGGCTGGCCTCCGGGCTGCTCAACACCTCCGGCCAGGTGGGCGGCGCGATCGTGCTGGCCGTGGTCACCGCCGTGCTCACCTCGGGCGGCGGTGAGACGCTCTCGATCGGCTCGCTGCGCTCGGCGATCGTGGTCTCGCTGGTGCTGGCCCTGGTCGGGCTGGCGATCTCGGCGACCGGGCTGCGCGCCCGCAAGGCGCAGGCCGTCGAGAGCGAGAACGTCAAGGTCTACGAGACCGTCTGACCAGCGTTGTTCACAGAAGGGCCCTGCCTCGGCGGGGCCCTTCTCGTCATTCCAGCGCGCCGAGCGGGAAGTCGTAGCCGACCTCCTCCTCTTCCCCGTAGCCCGCGCTCTTGCCCGACCGGACGTCGACCCTGGTCAGGTAGGCGTCCTCGTCGTCCTCGTCGGGCTGTCGTACGAGAACCTCGTCGGCGCTGAGCCAGCGCTCGACCGCGATCACCCCGTAGTCGTCGAGTGCCGCGCGGGAGCCGGAGACGCGGCCGGTGCGCGCGTTCATGGTGACGAGCCGCTCGTCCGCCGACACCAGGGCCAGCGTGCGGCCGTCCGGGGAGAGGGCGGCGCCGTGCCCGAACAGGCCGGGGTCGATGCGGTAGCCGCCCGTGCGGCGCTTCGCGCCCTGGACCGTGAGGGTGGCGACCGACGCGTGGCCCGGTACGTCGTTCACGTCCACCTCGTCGCTGACCACCCACGTGCCGTTGTCCCCCACGGCCAGGATCTTGATCTTGGTTCCGCTGACGTGCTGGGTCGCGCCGGTGTCGAAGTCGAGCATCGCGCCGTCGGCGGCGCCGAAGTCGAGGGCGAAGTACCGGCCGTCGGGCGAGGAGGTGAGGTGCGAGGGCGTCTCCGCGTGCTCGATGCCGATCTTCTTGACGACGCCCGTCGGCAGGTCGTGCACGACGTACGAGCCGTCGAGATGCCGGTAGGCCAGGCGGTGGCCGTCCTGGCTGATGGCGAGGGGCAGGGGGACGAGCGTCTCCTCGTCGTAGCCGGCCCGCGCGGTGTGCAGCCGCCATTCCTTGCCCGCCAGGGTCATCAGCCGCCACTGGCCGCAGGGCCGCGGGTCACCGGGGTCGGACGAGACGTCCTCGCAGTAGTCCGTGTACGCGTACCGGATGGGGTCGCTCAGCTTGTCCGGCAGCGCCATCGGGACCTCGTCCGGCGGCGTGAGGGCGGCGCTGCTGTCACCGGCCGCCCTCTCCAGGCTGCCCGCCAGGCTGCTCACGGCGATCACGGCCAGGGCCGCGAACGCGCCGACCGCCCCCGCCGACGCGGCCGCCCACAGGGTGAGGCGGGTCCTGCGCCGCCTGCCGATGCGGGTCAGGACGAGCTCGGAGAGGTTGGTGTGCGGCATGCCGGCTGCGATGCGGATCAGGGCGGCACGCAGGCCGGGCTCGTCGGTGTCCGCCCCCTGGACCGGGGCCGTCTCCGCCGCGTCATCCGGCTCGGGGGCGGCCCACGGCGTCTCCTGCGCGTCACCGCCATCCGGATCGGGGGCGGTCCACGGCGTCTCCTGCGCGTCACCGCCATCCGGATCGGGGGCGGTCCGCGGCGTCTCCTGCGCGTCGCCGTCCTGCTCCGGGGGATCCGGCGTTTCGTCGCGGGTGAAGAGCTCGGGGTGCGCGTCCCGGAGGTGGGCGAGGGCCTGGTGCGTCTCCTCGTCCAGGGCGGCGGTCCACAGGCCCGTCACCATGGCCACCTGCT
Source organism: Nonomuraea sp. JJY05 (assembly GCF_043496855.1). Taxonomy (NCBI): domain Bacteria; kingdom Bacillati; phylum Actinomycetota; class Actinomycetes; order Streptosporangiales; family Streptosporangiaceae; genus Nonomuraea; species Nonomuraea sp. JJY05. The sequence continues at coordinate 167,633 of NZ_JBIEIS010000007.1, read as the reverse complement.
CCGGCGGCAGCGCGTCGTGGTAGCGCGCCACGAGCACGGCCCGGGCCGTGGGCGGCAGCGTGGCCAGCGGGTGCTCCTCGGGTGAGGGAGGCGGCGCGGCGGCCAGGAAGCGCGCGTACAGCTCCCGCAGCACCCCCACGGCCGGCCGGCCCCAGCGGATGGCGGACCAGCGGCGACACGCCGTGACCAGCGCCTCGACCGCCAGCTCGCGGGCCCGGTCCGCGTCACCCGTCAGCAGGTACGCGGTCCGCGCGAACGACGGCGAGTAGTTGGCCAGAAAGATCGATAAATCGCCAGACTTTTTCACGTATATAACTCCTCGTGGGGTGATCAGGGTACTCGGCAGGGCAGGAAGCCCGGTCGCATGCGGGACCGCAGGCCGGGCATCTTGGAGGTATGCGCCCGTCCGGCTCCCGTGTTCTCGCTCCGCTCGCCTGCCTGGCCCTGCTCACCGCCTGCGGCCAGGTCACCCAGACCGCCGTGCCGGAGCAGCCGGCCGCCACCCGGACGGACCGGCCAGGGCCCGACACGCCGACGAGCACGGCCGAGGTGGACGTCCAGCGCGACGGGATCGAGCCCGCCGTCGTCACGGCCGTCCGGTTCGCCGGTCATGACACCTACGACCGCCTGGTCATCGATCTCAAGGGCAAGGTTCCCGGCTACGGCGTCCAGTGGGTGGACGAATTTGTCGAGGACGGCTCGGGCAAGCCCATGGACGTGAGCGGCGGCGCGTACCTGCAGGTCACGCTCTTCCCGGCGAACGCCCACGACGCGGACGGCAAGCCCACCTGGAACGGCGGTCCCGTGTTCCGCACCGGCCTGCTCAACCTCACCGACGTCGTCAGGACCGGCGACTTCGAGGGCCGCGTCGGCATCGGCCTGGTGCTGGCCAGGAAGGCCGCGTTCCAGGTCAAGGAGCAGGGCGGTCCCAGCCGCCTGATCATCGACGTGGCACACTGACGTCGTGGTGAGAAAGATCGAGGGCCCGGCCCGCATACCCGTACCCGGCGGCAAGCTCATCGACGAGCACATCGGCCGCGTCAGCAGCGGCGACGACGGGATCTCCATAGCGCACATGACCGCCCCGCCCGGCTGGGAGGAGCCGCCTCAGCGGCCGCAGTTCACCGAGTACACGGTGGTGCTGCGCGGCCTGGTGATGGTGGAGCACGCCGAGGGCACGACGGAGGTCGCGGCCGGGCAGTCGGTGGTGACCTCGCCGGGGGAGAAGGTCCGTTACAGCGCAGGTCCCGAGGGCGCCGAGTACATCGCGGTGTGCCTGCCGGCCTTCTCCGCGGAGAGCGCAGGGCGTGACTGAACCGTACGCGAGGGACGCCCTATCATGGCCAGATGAGTCCCACGCTTGACGAGATCCGGCGGGCTCCCAAGGTGCTGCTGCACGATCACCTCGACGGCGGGCTCCGCGCCGAGACGATCGTCGAGCTGGCCAGGGAGACCGGCTACGATCGGCTGCCCACTGACGATCCCGACCGCCTGCGCCACTGGTTCGAGGAGGCGGCCGACTCCGGCTCGCTCGAGCGCTACCTGGAGACGTTCGCCCACACCGTGGGGGTCATGCAGACGCGCGAGTCGCTCGTCCGTGTGGCCGCCGAGTGCGCTCAGGACCTCGCGGACGACGGCGTGGTCTACGCCGAGGTGCGCTACGCGCCCGAGCAGCACACCACGCGCGGGCTGAGCCTCGACCAGGTGGTCGAGGCGGTGCTCGAAGGGTTCAGGCAGGGCTCGGAGGGGCGCGGCATCCGGGTCGGCACGCTGCTGACGGCCATGCGGCACCAGGCGCGGTCCATGGAGATCGCCGAGCTGGCCGTGCGCTACCGCGACGTGGGCGTGGTGGGGTTCGACATCGCGGGGGCCGAGGCGGGCTACCCGCCCACGCGGCATCTCGACGCGTTCGAATACCTCCAGCGGGAGAACGCCCACTTCACCATCCACGCGGGCGAGGCGTTCGGGCTGCCGTCGATCTGGCAGGCGATCCAGTGGTGCGGCGCCGACCGGCTCGGCCACGGCGTACGGATCATCGACGACATCTCCGTGGCCGAGGACGGCTCCGCCAAGCTGGGACGGCTGGCCGCGTACGTGCGTGACAAGCGCATCCCGCTGGAGATGTGCCCCACCTCCAACCTGCAGACCGGGGCCGCCCCGTCGATCGCCCAGCACCCCATCGGGCTGCTGCGGCGGCTGCACTTCAGGGTCACGGTCAACACCGACAACCGGCTGATGAGCTCGACGAGCGTGTCGCAGGAGTTCGCCAAGCTGGTGGAGGCGTTCGGCTACGGCTGGGACGACCTGCAGTGGTTCACGGTCAACGCGATGAAGTCGGCGTTCCTCCCGTTCGACGAGCGGCTGGCACTGATCAACGGCGTCATCAAGCCGGGGTTCGCGCAGCTCAAGTGGCAGCCGTGAAACAGACCTACCGGTCCAAGACCGCGTTCGTGCTCGCCTGGGTGTGGCTGGCCTTCGTCGCGTTCAACGTCTGGGACCTGATCGCCCACTACACCGGCAAGTCGTCGCTGGTGGCGCTGGCCGTGCTCGGCGCGCTGACCGCGCTGGTCTACGTGATCGCGATGCGCCCCGCCACCGTGTTCACGGAGGCGGGGCTGATCGGGCGCAACCCGCTGCGCACGACGTTCCTGCCGTGGGCCTCGGTCGAGGACGTGACGGTGTCCCACTCGATCAACGTCCAGTACGGCGACGAGCGCGTGCTGCGGCTGTGGACGCCGATGAGCAGCGCGCGCGAGCGGGCCAAGGCGCAGCGGCGCGGAGCGCCCAGGCAGCAGCGTGGGCGCTTCAGCACCGAGCCCACGCTGTCGAAGGCCGAGCAGGCGGCCGTGGAGGCGTTCGCGGGCAAGACGCACGCCGACTGGGTGGGCGACCAGATCCGCGACCGCGCCGAGTCGGCCAGGCACCGTGCGGACGAGGCGGCGCCGGCCCGGGTCACGTGGTCCTACGACTCCATCGCGGTGCTGGTGGCGGCGGTGGTCCTGCTGGTTGTGGCGATCGTCATCGCCTAGCCCGGTTGACGAAGCGCGACATGCCCTCATGGGCGATGCCCGACTCCTCCACCTGCCTGGCGGCCTCCGTCTCCCTCGCGAAGGCGCGCTCGACCTCGTCCAGGGACGGCCGCAGGAGCGCCAGGTGGACCGCCGTGGCCGTGCCCGGCCGTGTCCAGTGGCGTACGCGTTCGATCGCCGCCTCCAGCAGCCGCTCCGCCGGGACGATCTCGTCCAGCAGGCCCGTGGCCAGGGCCTGCTCGGCGGTCATCCGGGTCGAGTCGAGCACCATCTTCAGCGCCCTGGCGCCCACCAGGCGGGGGAGCAGGTAGCTGGAGGCGTTCGAGACGGATAGGCCGATGTGGTTCTCCGGCAGGAAGTACTCGGTCGCCGGGGTGCCGATGCGGGTGTCGAAGCACAGCGTCCACTCGGCGGCCCCGCCCACGGCCAGGCCGTTGACCGCCGCCACGACCGGGACCCGCGTCTCCAGCACCGCCCTGGTCATGTCGTGGAAGAGCTCCACCTCCTCGACCAGCGACTTTCCGGCGGCCTCGTGGATGTCCTCTCCCGCCGAGAACGCCCGGCCGGTGCCGGTGACCACGACGCCCCTGCCGTCCTTGCCGCACGCGCGGATCGCGGCCGCCAGGTCGCGGCGCATGCCCGCGGTGAGGGCGTTGAGCTTCTCCGGGCGGGCGAGCGTGACGATGGCCACCTCGTCGCGTTCGGTCACTTCGATCATGATCTCTCCTTGGGTCTGCGAGGGAGCGCCGCCGCCTGGACTGAGGAGCGGCGGGAGCGTAGCGACCAGAGGGACGAGGGAAGGTGGCGGCTCCTCGGCGACCGAGCCGGCCTCACGGGGTGAGGCCCGTGAACGCTGCGAGGGAGCGCCGCCGCCTGGACTGAGGAGCGGCGGGAGCGTAGCGACCAGAGGGACGAGGGAAGGTGGCGGCTCCTCGGCGACCGAGCCGGCCTCACGGGGTGAGGCCCGTGAACACCGCGGGGGCTGCGCGCTGGTCCCGTCCGGGATCGAGCAGGTGGCGCTTCTCGATGCGGGACGACGGGGTGAGCGTGAACTCCGCCACGAACTCCACGTACTCCGGGATCTTGAAGCGGGCCAGCCGCTCCCTGGCATGGCCGATGATGCTCCCGGCCGTCTCGGCGTCGGGGGCGTGCCCCGGGCGGAGCTGGATGAACGCCTTGGGCAGCTCGCCGAACAGGTCGTCGGGGATGGGCACCAGGGCGGCCTGGAGTACCGCGGGGTGCTGGGTGAGCACGCCCTCCACCTCGGCGCACGAGATGTTCTCGCCGCCCCTGCGCACCATGTCCTTCAATCGCCCGGCATGGTGGAGGTATCCGTGCTCGTCGCGGAAGCCGAGGTCGCCCGTGTGGTACCAGCCTCCCCTGAACGCGTGGGCGGTGGCCTCCGGATGGTTCCAGTAGCCGTTCATCATGGGCGTGCCCCTGACCAGGATCTCGCCGGTCTCCTCGTCCAGCGTGACCTCCTTGCCCGGGTACGGGAGCCCCATGGCGCCGGTGCCGACCGTCTCCACGGCGTCGATGGGCACCCCCAGGTCGGGACCGCTCTCCGTGGAGCCGTACAGCTCGCGCCACGGCGCGCCCCAGCGCTCCTCGAACGCCTGGTGCAGGTCCGGCCGGATGCCCGAGCAGAGCACGAGGCGCATCCGGTTGTCGCGGTCGTGGGGGTGGGGCGGCTGCTTGTGCAGGAGGAGGGGCATCGAGCCGAGTACGTACGTGAGCGTCGCCCCGTGTTCCCGGGCCGAGGCCCAGAAGCCGGAGGCGGAGAAGCGGGGGAGCACGACGAGGGGGATGCCGCCGACGAGGCAGAAGAGGGTGGCCCACTGCGGATCCATGTACGAGTACGGCTGGGCGATCAGCATGACGTCGTCGTCGCGCAGGCGGGCCTGCTCGGCGATCAGCCGGGCGGTCCTGAGCCAGTAGTCGTGGGTGAGCATGCAGGCCTTGGGGAAGCCGGTGGTCCCCGACGTGTACTGAAAATTCGCGATTTCGTGGGTCAAAGCCGGGCGCTGGTCACGGGACTCCGCGTCGAGGACGTAGACCGTACCCGGGATGTGCGGGGCGTGTTGCTCGGTGGTCAGGGTGGCCACGGCGCCCGAGTCGCGCAGGACGTGCTCCAGGTCGGCGGCCCGGTAGCGGACGTTCACCGGCACGGTGACCGCGCCCGCCTTGAGCACCGCCAGCCAGCTCAGCGGCCAGTCGGGAATGTTGTCCATCATGATCGCCACTCGGTCGCCCGGGCGGACGCCCTTGTCGATCAGGGCGGCGGCCAGGCCGTCGGACCGGGCGTCGGCGTCGGCGAAGGTGAGCGAGGTGTCGGGGAAGCGGAGGAACTCGCGCGTGCCGTACGTGCTAGCGGCGTGCCTCATCAGGTCGGGGATCGTTGCGTGCATCCGGCGGCTCCCACGGGAAGTCGGGCAGCAGGGAGAGGTCGAGGGTGGCCTCGGCCGGGGCGGGCGCGCGGACGGCGGCCAGGCCGATCGTGACGAACTCGGCGCACACCTGCTCCAGCGTGGAGTCCCCGTCGGGGCGGTACCACTCGCTGGTGCCGGTGCACATGGACATCAGGGCGAGGCGGGTCAGCTTCTGGTCGGCGACGCGGAACACGCTCTGGGCGACGCCGTCCGCGAGGGCGTCCTTCCAGTGGGCCTCGTACGCGTCGCGCAGGGCGATGATCTCGTCGTGGGCGGCGGAGCCCGGAGTGAGGGAGCGCAGTTCGCCGTCCATGACGCGGCTGGTCATGGGGCTGAGCGCGTGGACGGAGGTGAGGGAGCCGATCAGCAGGGCGAGGCGGTCGGTGGGGCTGCGGACACTCTCCAGCATGCGTTCCGTGGCGTCGATCAGCCCTTGCTGGGCGACGCGCATGAGGTCGGCGAGCAGGGATTCCTTGCTCGTCACGTGGTGATATATCCCGGCGTTTGTCATGTTGACCGCTTTGGCCAGGTCGCGAATGCTCGTGGCCGCGTAACCCCGCCGGGCGAACAGCAGGACCGCCGCCGTCCTGATCCGCCGGTTGGCATCCTCGGTCCTACCGAACGTTCGGTCGTCCATGGCAGGAAAAATACCCCATGCTTCCCAAAATCGCCATAGGTTGACCCTGACACCGTGTCAGGCCCTACACCTGGAGCCGTCATGTTCAGCATCGGAGATTTCGCCAGGCTCGGGCTGGTCTCGGTACGCATGCTGCGTCACTACGACGCCATCGGCCTGCTGCGCCCCGCGCACGTGGACCCCGTCACCGGCTACCGGTCCTACCAGGCCGCGCAGCTGTCCCGGCTCAACCGCATCGTCGCGATCAAGGACCTCGGCTTCACGCTGGAGCAGGTCAGCGCCATCCTCGACGAGAAGGTGAGCACGGAGGAACTGCACGGCATGGTACGGCTGCGCCGCGCCCAGCTCGAAGCCCAGATCAGCGCCGACCTGGCCAGGCTCCGAGGCGTCGAGACGCGATTGCGCACGATCGAGACCGAGGGGTACATGAGGACGGCCGAGGTCATGCTCAAGAGAGTGGGCCCGGTCCGGGTCGCCGAGCTCAGCGCCAGGGCGGCCAGCTACGAGGGGGAGGACATCGGCCCGGTCATCAAGCCGCTGTTCCAGGAGACCTGCCGCCGGGTGGAGGCCGCCGGAGTGAGTATCGTGGCCCCTGCCCTGGCCTATTACGTGCCGGACGACGACGGCTCCGTCATGGTGCACACGTGCCTGCCGGTCGCCGTCCCGCCCGGCCCCTACGACTTCGAGATCGTCGACCTGCCTCCCATCGAGACCGCGGCCGCGATCATCCACGAGGGACCGATGGAGGCGGTGGGGCCGACGTTCCAGACGCTGGCCCACTGGATCGAGGAGAACGGCTACCGCTCCCTGGGCCTGGCCAGGGAGATCTCTCTGCACTGCCCCGAGAACCTCGACGAATGGGTCACCGAGCTCCAGATCGAGGTGACGCCGGCATAGTGGACACGACGGAGCTCGAACGGCATCGGGCCGAGCTGACGGGCTACTGCTACCGCATGCTCGGCTCGGGGTTCGAGGCCGAGGACGCGGTGCAGGAGGCGTTCGTCAGAGCGTGGCGTACGTACGACGCCGCGCGCGGGCCGCTGCGCGCCTGGCTCTTCCACCTCGCCACGAACATCTGCCTCGACATGCTGCGGGGCCCGCAGCGCCGCGCCCGCGCCATGGACCTGACCCCGGCCGCCACCCCGGGCACCGACCTCGGCGCGCCGCTCCCTCCCGAACGCTGGATCCACCCCATCCCGGACAGCCGGCTCAGCCCCGAGGAACTGGCGGTCGCGAGGGAGACCGTCCGGCTGGCCTTCGTGGCGGTTCTGCAGCACCTCCCACCCCGGCAGCGGGCCGTGCTCATCCTCCGCGACGTCCTGAAGTGGACCGCCGCCGAGACCGCCACCCTCCTGTCCACCACGGTCACGTCCGTCAACAGCACCTTGCAGCGGGCGTACGCCCGCCTCCCCACCATGGAGCCCGCCGACCGCCAGGTGGAGGACGAGAAACTGCTCGCCCGCTACGTCGAGGCCTTCGAGCGTTACGACGTGGACGCCCTGGTGTCGCTCCTGACCGAGGACGCGACGATGTCGATGCCGCCGTTCACGTGGTGGTTGCGCGGGCGCGAGCACATCCGGGCGGTCCTGCTCGCCTCCGGAGCACCGTGCGCCGGTGCCCACCTCGTGCCCACGCGCGCCAACGGCTCCCCGGCCTTCGGGCAGTACGTGGACGGCCAGGCCTTCGCCCTGGTCATCCTGGACGTCGCGGACGGTCGCATAGCGGGCGCGACCACCTACCTGGACCCTGGCCTGTTCCCTTTCTTCGACCTGCCGATGAGTTTCGACCCCGCGCTCCGTACAGAAGGATGAAGGAGGAACACGACATGCCACAGATCGTCGAATTTCCCGAGCGTCCCTACATCGGGATCCGCAAGACCATCACCATGACCAGCTTCGGCCTGGTCGGGGACCGCATCGGTGAGCTCATCGGCTGGCTCGCCGAGCGCGGGGTGTCCCCGGCAGACGCCCCGTTCTTCAGGTACGACAGCATCAACATGCCGGAGGACCGGCTGGTGGTGCAGGCGGGAGTGCCCGTTCCGGCGCCGGTGGCGGGCGAGGGCGAGATCTTCGCCGACGTCCTGCCCGCCGGCCGCTACGTCACCACCTCCCACCACGGCCACCCGGACCAGCTGATGGACGTCACCTCCGGGCTGCTGAAATGGGCCGAGGAGCAGGGCCTGACCTGGGACATGACCGAAAAGGACGGGACGGAGCACTGGGGCTGCCGCCTGGAGTTCTACAAGACCAACCCGTTGGCCGAGCCCGACCTGAACAACTGGGACACCGACCTCCAGTTCCGCCTGGCCTGAAAGCACGGCCTTCCCGAGGGGCGCGCTTCGCGCGGAGGGCTCAGCCAGCGCCTTGTGGGGGGGGCACGGCCCCCCACACCCCCAGCCCAAAAGCATCGCCTTCGCCAGGGGCGCGCTTCGCGCGTGGAGGGTCAGCCAGCGCCATGTGGGGGGAAGAACCACCACCCCCGTGAGGGGACTCCCTTCCCCTCACGCTCCCCGGTCGCAAGCCCGCCCAGCAAAACGGTCAAATCGAGACCCTCATCGCCAGAACCGAGGGGACACCGCCCGAGTTCGTCTCTGGACGGAGGCTATGGTCGCCTCCGGTACCGGATCCGAAGGACGGAATCCGCGCGGGTTGGACCAAGGGCGCCCTCATCGCCAGACGTCGAGCAGTTTCTCTGGAGTGATGTGGGCGATGCCTTCCACGCGGCACCCGCTGCGGGAGATCGCGTAGAGAGGCGTGGAAGTGTCCGCTCCAGGCATCTTGGAGCGGTGGATGATGAGCTCGCTCAGATCATGATGGTCGAACGGCCGGTCCTCAAGCCACTTCACGGAGCCCACCATGGTGATCGCCTTCGCAACCGGCTCCCGATCGGCCCCGACGATATCGATCTCGGGATCGTTGGTCCTGGTCCAGTATCCGCCGATCGCCCCGGTCCCGTCGGGCAGGTCATCCATGCGGCGGAAAGATTCCTGGATCAGGGGTTCGATGGCCGTTCCTCGCCATGATGTCCACGAAAGGCGGATCCGCTCCAGGACTTTGTCTCCCCGGTCACGTTCGATGTCGGTCAGGCGGGATCCAATGAAGGAAATCCAGAACCGCAGATGCGAGTCGATCACGCGATATCGCGAGTCACGCGATGGGCGCGTCGACAGCGGTCTGTCCACGGCGATCATGCGCTTCTCCAGGAGCAGTTGGAGTGCGCGATTCATCGTCGCACGGGGGATGTCTTGGGTGGCGGCCGCGATATTGGAGTGCGTGCGCTGCCCGGAGCCGATGGCATTGAGGACTTGATGAGCGTGCGCTTCGGGCGGGAACTCGGCAGCCAGAGCGCGCTCTCCGCTGACTATCAAGGCCGAGAGTGGGTCTTCGAGTGCTTGCTGCAGGTACGTCCAGAGCGAACCGCCCTTGGGCCACTCTTCACAGATCATCGGCAGTCCGCCCGAAACCAGATGTGCGTCGAACGCATCCGCCGAGGGCAGGTCGAGCGCCTGCCCAACGTCATATGGCGTGAGAGGGTTGATTACGAAATCGGCGGCTCGCTGGTAGAAGGGGCGGCTATAGGTGTTGATCGCCTCCATCATGGACAGGTCCGAGCCGATGAGGAGCAACAGGACAGGCCGTCTGGAGAATTTTTTGTCGAAGAGCTTCTGGAGCACACCCTCCAACGTTGGATCAGCCTTGATGAGGTACGGAAGCTCGTCGATGACCACGATGCTGGGAGAGTGCTCCGGCAGGGCCTGGGCCAGGAGGGACAGAGCGTCATGCCATGACTCGGGTTGCTTGTCGTCGAAGACGGACGCGGCGGGCAGGTTCGACGCGCGGACCTCCTCAATGAAGGTGCGGAGTTCCCTGCCGAGCGTCTGACCGGTGGCTGTGTAGTAGACGTGGGGCAACTGTGATTGCCGGATGAACTCCTCTGCCAGCCGGGACTTCCCGACTCGGCGGCGCCCCCGCATGAGGAGCGCGCGCCCAGGTCGGTCAAACCGATGACGAGTCGTCTTCTCAAGGGCCCGACCGAGAACGGCGAGCTCTCGTCGCCTGCCGATGAACGGCTCCATCGCTCCTCCCTATGGTCTCAGGAATGAGACTAACTGAGACTTTGGTACTAGTGCATGGACTTCATGGCCCTTGTATCTGCATTGGTCTCACGAATGAGACTTGGCGGCGTCACGCGACTCAGCCCGCCGATGAAGATGCCGTTGGCCGCGGGCATCGGCAGCTCTCACCGAAGCTCATGGTCGCCGGCTTTCAGATCGAGGTGCTCCCAGAGGGCGCTGCCGGAATCCCCCTTGAAGGACGGTGCTGGTGGGTGACCCCGGGAACCGGGTCAGAGGCCCAGAGAAGTGGAGAGGTCGGCCTTCAGGGCGGCGAGGTCGCGGGCGGCCTGCTCGCGGGCCTGCGCGACCTCTCCCGTCACCGGCACGACCACCTCCAGGTAGCACTTCAGCTTGGGCTCCGTGCCCGAAGGGCGGACGACCACGCGGCCGTCCCCCGACAGCAGGTATCGCAGCCCGTCCGTGGGCGGCAGGCCGCCGTCGCCCTTCGACAGGTCGTCCGTACGCGTCACCGCCCGGCCGCCCAGCGCGGCCGGAGGGTGGGCGCGCAGGCGCGTCATGGCGTCGGCGATCAGCGACAGGTCGGACACCCGGAAGGAGAGCTGCGACGTCGCGTGCAGGCCGTAGCGGCGGGCCTGGTCGTCCAGGAGGTCCAGCAGCGTGCGGCCGGAGCGCTTGGCCGCCGCGGCGACGGCCGCGACCGTGAGGGCCGCCCCGATCCCGTCCTTGTCTCGGACGGGCAGGCCCGCGTCGGAGCCGACGCTGTAGCCGATGGCCTCCTCGTAGCCGAAGACCAGCCCCGGACCCGCCTTGATGATCCACTTGAAGCCCGTCAGCGTCTCGCCGTAGCGGACCCCGTGCGCCTGGGCGATCTTGCTCAGCAAGGTCGAGGAGACGATGGTGGTGGCCACCATGCGGTCGCCCGTGGTCTGGGTGATCACGTGCTCGGCCAGCAGGCCGCCGACCTCGTCGCCGGTCAGCATGCGGCACGTCCCGCCCGGCAGCGGGACCCCCACCGCGCACCTGTCGGCGTCGGGGTCGTTGGCCAGGACCAGGTCGGCGTCCAGCTTGGCGGCCAGGGTGATGGCCAGGTCCATCGCCCCGGGCTCCTCCGGGTTGGGGAAGGAGACCGTGGGGAAGTCGGGGTCGGGGTCGCGCTGCTCCTCGACGGCCACCGGGGTCTCGAAGCCGGCGGCCAGGAAGGCGCCGGTGAGCGTGGCGGCGCCCACGCCGTGCAGGGGCGTGTACGCCACGCGCAGGTCGCGGGCCTCGCCCAGGGGCAGGGAGGTCACGGCGGCGAGGTAGTCCTCGACGATGCCCTCGCCGAGGACTGTGAGCGTGCCGGGACCGTTCAGCGGGAGCCGGTCCACCGGGCCGACGGCGTCGATGGCCGCCGAGATCTCGCTGTCGACCGGGGGCACGATCTGGGAGCCGTCGCCCCAGTAGACCTTGTAGCCGTTGTCGCGCGGCGGGTTGTGGCTGGCGGTGACCGTGACCCCGGCGTCCGCATCGAGGTGGCGTACGGCGAAGGCCAGCACGGGCGTCGGCAGCGGACCCGGCAGGAGGGACGCGTGCAGCCCGGCGCCCGTCAGGACGGCGGCCGTGTCACGGGCGAACACATCGGACTTGTGACGGGCGTCGTAGCCGATGACCACGTGCTTGCCCGGCCCGAGCACCTGGGCCAGGCCCGCGGCGGCGCGCATGACGGTGACGCGGTTCATCCGGTTGGGACCCGCGCCCAGCTCACCCCGCAGACCCGCCGTGCCGAACTCCAGCTTGGCCCCGAACCGGTCGCGCAGCGCCTCCAGGTCGCCGGCGTCCAGGAGCAGGGAGAGCTCGTCGCGCGTCTCCGGGTCCGGGTCCTGGGCCAGCCACTCCCGGGCCGCACCCACCAGGTCGGCATTCACAGCCGGTCCACCACCTTGGCGAGCAGGACGCCCATGCGGGCCGCCGTGGCCCGGCCGACCTCCAGGACCTCCTCGTGGTTGAGCGGCTCGCCCGCCAGCCCCGCGCCGGGGTTGGTGACCAGGGAGAGGCCGAGCACCTCCAGGCCCGCCTCCCTGGCGGCGATGGCCTCCAGGACGGTGGACATGCCCACCATGTCGCCGCCCAGCGTGCGCAGCATGCGGATCTCGGCCGGCGTCTCGTACGTGGGCCCGCGGAAGGCCACGTACACCCCTTCGGAGAGACTCGGGTCGACCTCGCGCACCAGCTCGCGCAGGCGGCGCGAGTAGACCTCGGTGAGGTCGATGAACGTGGTGCCGGTGATCGGGTTGGCCCCGGTCAGGTTGATGTGGTCGCTGATCAGGACCGGGTCGCCGACGTCCTGCGTCTCGGGGCGCAGGCCGCCGGCGGCGTTGGTGAGCACGAGCGTGCGTACGCCGGCCGCAGCCGCCGTACGCACTCCGTGGACGACCGCGTCCACCCCGAGCCCTTCGTAGAGGTGCGTGCGCCCGAGGAACACCAGCGCGTGCCGCCCCGCCAGGGTGCGCACGACGCGGATCTTGCCGCCGTGCCCCGCCACGGCGGGCGCGCGGAAACCGGGCAGATCGGTGAACGGGACCTCGCTCACCGTCTCGCCGATGGCATCGGCGGCGGGCACCCACCCCGACCCCATGACGAGCGCCACGTCGAAGGTGCCGAGGCCGGTCGCGCTCTTGAGAGCCGCGGCGGCCTCATCTGCCAGGGTGTATGCGTCGTTGGTCACAACTCAGTAGTTTAGGAGCAGCCTGTCCAGGACCCGCACCCCGAACTGCAGGGCGTCCACCGGCACCCGCTCGTCCACGCCGTGGAACATCGAGGCGAAGTCCATGTCGGCGGGCAGCCGCAGCGGCACGAAGCCGAACCCGCGCACCCCCAGGTCCGCGAAGAACGTCTTGTTGTCGGTGCCGCCCGACATGCAGTACGGGATCGCCCGCGCCGCCGGGTCCTCGGCCTTGAGCGCCGCGATCATCGACTCGACCAGCGCCCCGTCGAACGTCGTCTCCAGGGCGATGTCGTGGTGCACGAACTCGCGCCGGATCTTCGGCCCGAGCAGCGAGTCGACGGTCTTGAAGAAGTCCTCCTCGAACCCGGGCAGGAACCGCCCGTCGACCACCGCCGTGGCCTGGCCGGGGATGACGTTCGACTTGTAACCGGCGTTGAGCTGCGTCGGGTTGGTGGTGTTGCGCAGCGTGGCGCCGACGAAGCGGACGAGCGGCCCGATCCTGTCCAGGATCGGCTGCGGGTCGTCCTCGTCGAACGGGATCCCGAACGCGTCGGCGACCTCGGTGAGGAACTGCCGCACGGTCGGCGTGTACGTGAGCGGCCAGTCGTGGTCGCCGATCCTGGCCACGGCCTTGGCGACCTCGGTGACGGCGTTGTCGGAGTTGAGCATCGAGCCGTGCCCGGCCGTGCCGTCGGCGATGAGCTTCATCCAGGCCAGGCCCTTCTGGGCCGTCTCGATCAGGTAGAGCCGCAGCGACGGGTCCACCTCCAGCGAGTAGCCGCCGACCTCGCTGATCGACTCGGTGACGCCCTCGAACAGCTCGGGGTGGTTCGCGGTGAGGTACTTGGCGCCGTAGACGCCGCCGGCCTCCTCGTCGGCCACCCACGCGAACACGAGGTCGCGGCGCGGCCGGCGCCCGTCGCGCTTGAGCTGGCGCAGCACGGCCAGCATCATCGCGTCCATGTCCTTCATGTCCACGGCTCCGCGGCCCCAGATGTAGCCGTCGCGCACCTCGCCGCCGAAGGGGTCGACGGACCAGTCGGCCGCGTTGGCGGGCACGACGTCGAGGTGCCCGTGCACGAGCAGGGCGGGCAGCGACGGGTCGGTGCCCTCGACCCGGGTGATCACGTTGCCGCGGCCGGGCTCGCTCTCGATGTACGTCGAGTCGATCCCGACCTCGGCCAGCCTGGCCATGACGACCTCGGCCGCGGCCCGTTCGCCGGGGCCCGTGCCGTCCCCGTAGTTGCTGCTGTCCACGCGGATCAGCTCTGCGCAAAGGTCGGCGACCTCGTTCTCGGCGGGTGTCATGGCGTCTTCTCCCAACGGTGATCCAACGTGAGCAATCCGGACTTGTGAAGGTGGCCGCGCTTGTAGGCGCGGGTGATCAGGGTGAGGTCGCTGTCGGTGATCTCGTCGTACTGTCCGACGACGCCGGTCATGAAGCGGTAGAGGTCGGCCTCGTGCGCGGCCACGACCTGCACGATGAGGGAATGGGTGCCCGAGGTGGCGGCGCAGTAACGCACGCTGGGGTGTCCGGCCAGCCGCTGCCCGACCAGGTCCAGCCCGTACGGCCGGACCTTCAGCCACAGCATGGCCTCGACCTCGAGCCCGAGCAGCGCGGGCTCCACCTCGGCGCGCGGCAGCAGCAGGCGCCGCTCGATCAGCGAGGTCACCCGCCTGCGCGCGGTCGGCACAGAGACGTCGAGGCGTTCGGCGACGGAGGTGAAGGCGATCCTGCCGTCGGCGGCCAGCAGCCGGGCGATCTCCTCCTCCAGGGGCGACAGGCCCTCCTCGTCGGGCAGGCACTCGGGTGGGGGCGCGGGCCGTAGCTCGAGCACCTCCTCCTCGCTGAGGTAGGGCGCGTGCCACTCGGCCACGGTCCTGAACGTGTGGAGCACGACCTGGGCCTGCGTTTGCCGCACGCCGTAGATTTCGGACATCTGCGTGGCCAGTACGTGGTGCAGATCCTCGCGGGACGGGGAGACCAGCTCACAGCCGATGTCGGCGGCGCCGGTCAGCGCGTAGACCGAGCGCGTGTCGGGCCGGTCGGCCAGCGCCTCGGCCACCTTGCCCGCCGTGCCGGGGCGTACGTGAACGTGCAGGTGGACGGGCCGCCCGTGGCCGGTGCGCAGGTCATCGTAAATGGCCGTGACCCGGACGATCCCCTCGGAGATCAGGCGCTGCAGCCTCCTGGCGACCGTGCGTTCGTGCTCGCCGACGACCCGGCCGATCTCGCCCCATGAGGCGCGCGGGCTGACCTGGAGCGCGGCGACGAGGCGCCGGTCGAGAACGTCCACCTGCAACCTGTTCTGTGTCGGGTTTGTAAATATCTGGCCAGAGATTTGACTGTTTCGGTCGTCCAACTGCACAGTAAGCCATCTCCGCACTTTGCAGCAAAGGAGCCCCCCGTGGCGACCTCCCCCGTGGCACAATCACCGGTCGGCATTCCGAAGAGTCGTGTCCGCCAGCTCATGGCGGCCAGCATCGGCAACGTCGTGGAATGGTACGACTGGTACGCATACACGTTCCTCGCGACGTACTTCTCCGCCCAGGTCTTCCCCAAGAGCGAGGGCGGCCTCGTGGCGCTGCTGAGCGCCTACGGGGTGTTCGCGGTGGGCTTCTTCATGCGCCCGCTGGGCGGCCTGCTGGTCGGCGCGTTCGCCGACAGGTTCGGGCGCAAGGCCGCGATGACCTTCACGATCGTGCTGATGGGTGTCGGGTCGCTGCTGCTCGGCGTGACGCCGACGTACGAGGCCGTCGGCCTCCTGTCGCCGATCATCCTCACCCTCGCCAGGCTCATCCAGGGCCTGTCCGTGGGCGGTGAGTTCGCCGCCGCGACCACGTTCCTGGTGGAGTCGGCCCCGCCCGGCCGGCGCGGCCTCTACTCGAGCTTCCAGTACGTCAGCACCACCATCGGCCAGCTGCTGGCCTCCGGGCTGGCCGCGCTGCTCGCCTCCATCCTCATCAAGGAGGACATGGCCTCCTACGGCTGGCGCATCCCGTTCATCGTGGGCGCCGTGATCAGCCTCGTGGGCCTGTGGATCCGCAAGGGCGCCGACGAGACCTCGGCCGTGGCCGAGGAGATCCAGCGCGGTGAGGTCAAGCGGCCGAAGCTGTTCGAGTTCCTGGTGGGCTACCCGAGGGCGGCCGCCACGATCGTCGGCATCACGATCGCGGGCACCGTGGCGTACTACACCTGGACGAGCTTCCTGCCGATCTACGCGCAGATCACGGTCAAGTTCGACCCGGCGCAGTCGCTCCTGGTCGGCACGATCTCGCTGCTGGTCTTCATGGTGCTGCAGCCGCTGCTCGGCATGCTGTCGGACCGCATCGGGCGCAAGCCGATGCTGATCACCTTCGGTGTCGCGTTCGTGGTCCTGCCGGTTCCGCTGCTCAGCACGCTGGGCAACTCGTTCGGGAGCCTGCTGGCCGTGCAGCTGATCGGCATGCTGTTCCTGGGCTGCTTCACCTCGATCTCGGCCGCGGTGAACTCCGAGCTCTTCCCGACGAGGGTGCGCGCGGCCGGCGCCGGCTTCCCGTACTCGCTGACTGTGGCGATCTTCGGTGGCACCGCGCCGCTCATCGGCACCGCGCTCAAGGACGCCGGCAACGTCGGGGTGTTCCCCTATTACATGTCGGCGCTGGCGCTGATCTCGACGCTGGTCTACATCTTCGTGCTGAAGGAGACCAAGGACCAGCCGCTGCGTTAACCGCCGTAAGAGGTGCAGGGGCGCTCCCGCAACTCCTTGACGTAGTCGTCGGGGGCGCCCGCCCGCTCCGCCGCCTCGGCCAGGCTGCCGAGGTAGCGGGCCGACGGCAGGCCGCCCTCGTAGCCGTCGAGCACGTAGAACCAGGCCACGACCTCCCCGTCGAGGGTCTGCACCCGCAGCCGCACCTTGTGGTACGCCCCGCGCAGCGCGCCCTCCCACTGGTCGAGTGAGGTCTCCTCCCAGTCGGGCACGTCGTAGAGCACCACGAACACGTGCTCGTCGGGGTCCTCGACGATCGTGGCGATCGCGCCCTCCCAGGTGGGGTCGCTGCCGCCGAAGGTCAGCCGCCAGCCCGTCAGCCAGCCGACACCCCAGATGGGGGAGTGCGGAGCGCGCATGGCCATCTGCTCCGGGTCCATGTTCGAGCCGTACGCGGCATAAAGCCTGGGCTCATTCGGCTTTCCTGCAGGACCTGAAAGCCACGCCACGGTCCACCCCTCTCGGCGGGTGCTGCACGTCATCCGGCTACCGCGCCATCCTGCCACGCTGGGCGGCCGACTCGGTCCATCCCTTCGGATGTGGGGACGACGTGTCATCCCTCCGTCACCGAGCGGCATGATAGCAGCCGACCTGATCTTGAACCCGCTGTCCGCCCTGTATCGGGCGTGTGCGGGTGGCAACGGCCCAGTTGCAGCCTTACCGATACCATGCGGGACAATGGGTTACGTGACGAGGATCGTGATCATCGGTGGCGGACCTGGCGGCTACGAAGCGGCGCTGGTGGCCGCGCAGCTAGGCGCGCAGGTGACGATGATCGAGCAGGACGGCCCGGGTGGCGCGTGCGTGCTGACCGACTGCGTGCCCTCCAAGACGCTGATCGCGACCTCGGTCCGCAAGCAGGCGCTGCTCGACGCGCCGTCGCTGGGCGTGGCGTTCTCCGGCGGGCCCGACGGCGACGCGGGCGTGGTCGGGGTCGACCTGCCGCTGGTCAACAAACGGGTGAAGGAGCTGGCCCAGGCCCAGTCCGCCGACATCGCCACCCGGGTCGAGGCCGAGGGCGTCGAGATCATCAGGGCGCGCGGGCGGCTGGTCGACCCGCAGGTGGTCCGGGCGGGCGACCGTACGATCAAGGCCGAGGTCGTGATCGTGGCCACCGGCGCGACGCCGCGCGTGCTGCCCGGCGCCGAGCCCGACGGCGAGCGCATCCTCACCTGGCGCCAGCTCTACGACCTGGAGGAGCTGCCCGAGCACCTGATCGTGGTCGGCTCGGGCGTGACGGGCGCGGAGTTCGCGGGCGCGTACCGCTCGCTCGGCTCGGAGGTCACGCTGGTCTCCAGCCGCGACAGGATGATGCCCAACGAGGACGCCGACGGCGCCGAGGTCCTCGAAGAGGTCTACCGCCGGCGCGGCATGAACGTCATGGGCCGCTCGCGCGCCGCCTCGGTCAAGCGCACGGACGACGGCGTGGTCGTGACCCTGGAGGACGGCCGCACCGCCGAGGGGTCCCACGCGCTGATGACGGTCGGCATGATCCCCAACACCGCCGGCATCGGCCTGGAGGAGGCCGGGGTCCAGCTCGACAAGGGCGGCTTCATCAAGGTCGACAAGGTCTCGCGCACCTCCGCGCCCGGCGTCTACGCGGCCGGTGACTGCACGGGCGTGCTCATGCTGGCCTCGGTGGCGGCCATGCAGGGGCGCATCGCGGTCTGGCACGCGCTCGGGGAGGCCGTCCAGCCGCTGCGGCTGGCCACGGTGGCCTCCAACATCTTCACCGACCCGGAGATCGCGGCCGTCGGGGTCGCCCAGCAGTCCATCGAGGCGGGCGAGATCGAGGCCAACGTGGTCAAACTGCCCCTGGCCACCAACGCGCGGGCGAAGATGCAGGGGTTCAACGACGGCTTCGTCAAGCTGTTCTGCCGGCCGCACACCGGGATCGTGCTGGGCGGCGTGGTGGTGGCGCCGCGCGCTTCCGAGCTGATCCTGGCGGTGTCCGTGGCGGTGCAGCAGCGGCTGACCGTCGATCAGCTCGCGCACACGTTCGCCGTTTACCCGTCGCTCTCGGGCTCCATCACCGAGGCCGCCCGCCGCCTCATGCAGCCGGGCGTCGCCATCTGACCCCTTCAGCTCTCCTTGGCGAGGCGATCGGCCTGGGCGCGGCCCACTTCGGCGGCCCGGTGCAGGTAGTCGGCGATGACGGTCAGTTCCGTGTCGCTGTACCGCTCCAGCACCTCGCCGAACGCCTTGCCCGGTAGCTCCCAGGCCGCGCCGATCCTCTCCTGCGCCGAGGGCGCCAGGGCGACCAGGGCCCGCCTGCGATCGGCCGGGTCCGGGTGCCGCACCACCAGGCCCGCCTTCTCCAGCCGATCCACCAGGCGGGTGGCGGAGCCGGGCGTCAGGCCGGTCAGCCGCGCGATCTCGCCGGTGCTGACCGGCCCCGACTCCAGATCCAGCAGCGCCACGCACTGCAGGTCGGTGGAGTGAATCCGCAGGTGGTCGGCCAATGCCTGGTTGAACAGCACGTACGCCGCGTAGTGCCGCTGGCTCTCGTCCATGATCTGCTTCAGCGTTTCGGCTCGGTTTGACACCTGACAGTCCCATGCCTCACATTTATGTGCGTCACACAACCTTTGCGTGACGCACTTTTTGCGTCATGCTCACATCTTAAGGCATGTCCCGATATGACCATTCTTGTTACCGGGGCTCGTGGCGCTGTCGCCACCGAGCTCATCGCCCTCCTGCGTCAGCGCGGCCTGCCCGTCCGCCCTGCTTCAAGCCGTCCGGGCGACCCGTCGATCGCCACCTGCGACCTCACCGACCCGGCCACCTTCCCCGGCGTCCTCGCGGGTGTCAGCTCGATCTTCCTGTACGCCGAGCCCTCGCATATCGACGCCTTCGTGAAGGAGGCCGTCACCGCCGGAGTGGAGCACATCGTGCTGCTCTCGTCGTCCGCCGTGCTCGCCCCGGACGCCGAGACCCACCCGCTGGCCAGGCCCCACCTCGACGTCGAGCGGGCCCTGACCGCCGCCCCCGTCCGGAGCACGCTGCTGCGTCCTGGCGCTTTCGCCGGCAACGCCATGGCCTGGGCCTGGCCCATCAAGGCCGGTGCCCCGGTGAGCCTGCCCTACCCGGGGTCCTACAACGATCCCATCCACGAGGCCGACCTCGCCGAAGCGGCCGCCGCCGTCCTGACCGACCCCGCCGTGAGCGGCCGGACCTACGCGCTGACCGGCCCCGAGTCGATCACCTGCGCCGAGCAGATCGACATCCTCGGCCGGGTGACCGGCCAGGACATCGCCATCCGGCACGTCACCCGCGAGGAGTGGAAGGCGGAGATGGCCGACTACGTGTCCGGCCCCCTCGCCGACGCGCTGCTGGACTGGCAGCGCGCGAACGACGGCGTTCCGACCGAGGTCACCGCGGACCTCGAGCGGCTGATCGGGCGGCCCGGCCGCACGTTCGCCACCTGGGCGCAGGAGCACGCGGCCGCCTTCAAACCCTGACGGCAGCAGGGCCGGTCACCAGGTGACCGGGAGTTCGTAGGCGCCGTAGATGACGGCGTCGGTCTTGAACGGCAGGTCCTCGACCGGTACGGCGAGCCGCAGGGTGGGGATGCGGCGGAACAGCGTGTCGAAGACGATCTGCAGTTCCATCCGGGCCAGGTTCTGGCCCAGGCACTGGTGCGGGCCGAAGCCGAAGGCGAGGTGGTGGCGGGCTCCGCGCTCGACATCCAGTTCGGCCGGATTCTTGAACACCGCCGGGTCCCAGTTGGCCGACAGGCCGGAGACGATGACGCCCTCGCCGGCCTTGATGCTCACCCCACCGATCCGCACGTCCTCGGTGGCCACCCGGGCGGCGACCGTGTCGGCGATGGCGAAGTAGCGCAGCAGTTCCTCCACGGCCAGGGGCGTTCTGCCGGGGTCGGCCGTGATCAGGGCCAGTTGCTCGGGGCGGGTGAGCAGCCCGATCACGCCGAGCGAGATCATGTTCGCCGTGGTCTCGTGGCCGGCGGTCAGCAGCAGGAAGGCCATGCTCACCAGGTCCGCGTGGTCGAGGGTGCCCTCCTGGCGTCGCCTGGCGATCTGCCGGCTGAACAGGTCGTCGCCGGGTTCGGCCTCCTTGCGGGTGATCAGGTCGTCGATGTAGGCACGCAGTTCGGCGAAGGCTCGCCGGCGGTCCTGCGGCGAGGAGGTCCGGCGCACCGCCACGGCGGTACAGCTCTGGAAGAAGTCGTGGTCGGTGTAGGGCACGCCGAGCAGTTCGCTGATGACCAGTGAGGGCACCGGTAGGGACAGCGCCTGCACCAGGTCGACCGGGCGATGGCCGGTGGCGAGCAGGTCGTCGACGAACCGGTCGACGATGGCCTGGATCCGCGGGCGCAGCGCGGCCAGCCGCTTCACGGTGAACTCGCCGATCAGCGGACGCCGGGCCGCGGCGTGTTCCGCGCCGTCCATGCCGACCATCAACGGCGGCTGGCTGCGGAGCTGCTCCAGGGTCTCCGCATCGACGTTGAAGAGCGGAAAGCCGTCCTTGCGCCGGTCGGAGGAGAAGCGGCGATCGGCGAGGACGGCACGGCCCTCCTCGTGCCCGGACACCCACCACACCTCAGTGCCGCTCGCCAGGCGGACCTTGCTGATCGGCGCCTGCTCGCGCAGCCGTTCGTACTCGGCCGGCGGGGCGAACGGGCAGCCGCGTTCGACCGGCAACTGCAGGCCGGTAACGCTCTTCGTCATGAACGACCTCCCGGTCATGGGTCTCTTCAGTGCAGGGTGAGCGGGGTCTCGGACGCGATGCGGGTCAGCTTGTGCGGGTTGCGGACGTAGTAGAGGCCGGTCACGCGGCCGTCCCCGACACCGATCGCGACGACGCCGTCGATCTCGCCGTCCACGCGGAGGATGAGTGCCGGGCTGCCGTTGACCACGGTGGGCTCACCGGTGAGCGCGACGCCGGCCTTGCCGATGCCGCCGACGATGAAGCGGGCCACCTTGCCGGCGCTGACGACGGGCCGGGGCGCGGCCTGCTTGATGCCGCCACCATCGCTCACCAGGACGACGTCGGGGGCCAGCACGTCCAGCAGCCCCTGCAGGTCCCCGGCTTCGAGCGCGCGCCGGAACGACTCCAGGGCCGCCCGGGTCTCGCTCGGGGAGACCGCCTCGCGCGGGCGGCGGGCTTCGACGTGCTGGCGGGCCCGGTAGGCGATCTGGCGGACGGCCGCCGGGCTCTTGCCGACGGCGGCCGCGATCTCGTCGTAGCCGACGGCGAAGGCCTCGCGCAGCACGAAGACGGCGCGCTCGGTCGGCGACAGCGTCTCCAGGACGAGCATGAGCGCCATCGACACGCTCTCGGCGAGCTCGACGTCCTCGGCCACGTCCGGCGTCGTGAGCAGCGGCTCGGGCAGCCAGGAGCCGACGTACGCCTCCCTGCGGAGCTTCATGCTGCGCAGGCGGTTGAGCGCCTGCCGGGTGGTGATCCGGATCAGGTAGGCGCGCTGGTCGTGCACCTGATCCAGATCGGCCTTGACCCAGCGCAGCCAGGTTTCCTGCAGGACGTCTTCGGCGTCGGCCGCCGAGCCGAGCATCTCGTAGGCGACAGTGAAGAGCAGGTTGCGGTAGGAGAGGAAGGTCTCGGTCGCCGGGTTGGTGGTCTGATCGCTCATCTGTCGTCTTTCTCCGTGGCCGAGCGCTGGGTGCCGGCGGCCGGCGTGCCCTGCGCCTGTGCTGAAAGATCCTGCCAGTCGGCCCAGGTCTTGAGCCGGTCGGCGTAGGCCTGCTGGATCATCGGGTAGAAGCCCTGGCCGAAGAGCACCCGCAGGGGCGGATTGTCGGAGTCGACGAGCTTGAGGAGCGCCTGGGCCGCGGCGGCGGGGTCGCCTGCGGGCTGCTTTCCGGCGATCGCGCCGAGGCGCCGGCGGAGACCGTCGTAGGCCGGGTCGGCCTGGGCCATGTGGCCGTTGGCGAGCGGGTCCGGGTTCTTGCCGGACCTGGTGGCGAAGCCGCCGGGCTCGATGATGGTCACCTTGACACCGAAGTCGGCGACCTCGCCGGCGAGGGCTTCGTTCAAGCCTTCGAGGGCCCACTTGGAGGCGTGGTACGCGCCGCCGAGCGGCATGGCGATGACCCCGGCCGCCGAGGACAGCTGGATGATGTGCCCCGAGCGCTGCTCGCGCAGATAGGGCAGCGCGGCCTGGATCACCCACACCGCGCCGAACACGTTGGTCTCCATCTGGTCGCGCAGCTCCTGCTCGGTCAGCTCCTCGATCGCGCCGACCTGGGCGTAACCGGCGTTGTTCACGATGACGTCCAGACGGCCGAAGTGCTCCTTGGCCCGCTTCACGCTCTCGAAGACGGCGGCCTTGTCGGTCACGTCCATCTCGAGCGGGAGCACCGCGTCGCCGTAGGCGGCGACCAGCTCGTCAAAGCTTCCGGTGGTCCGCGCGGTCGCGGCCACCTTGTCGCCCCGGGACAGGGCGGCCTCGACGAAGTTGCGGCCGAGGCCGCGCGACGAACCGGTGACGAACCAGACCTTGCTCATGATGTCTTTCCGTTCCTTCTGTCTGCTGTTTTCACCCCCAAGACACACGGCCCGGCGGAGATGTAACACCCACCGGATGTGACCTGTGTCTCTCTTGACTTGGGGACGTGATGGGGCGGATACCGTTGACGTTTGTTGGTATGGACAGCAAACTAATTCACGAGTTTGGCGCAGCTGTTCATAAGGAGCTTCCATGCCCTATCGCCCCCCATTGGTCGCGCATGAGTACTTCGTCGCGGATCCGCCCGAGCTTCCGGTTCGCGGGCGAGGCGAGGGTGGTCTGTCGGCGGTGACCACCGCGGAGCTGGTCGCGGCCGACGGCGCCGAGGTGATGGTGAAAGCGGTCACCACGGCGGAGGAGACGCTGGTCGTCCAGGTGGGAGTGGCCGGTGAGGGAGTCATCCGGGTGCGGCTGTCGGAGGACGCGACCGCCAGGCCGCGCTCGGAAGGGGCCATCTCCCTGGTGACCCCCGGCACGTATCCAGGGGCACGTGCCGGGGTCGCGCCGGGCGAGCCGATCGTGATCGACGCGGGCTCGCTGCGGGCCGAGATCAGCTTGGCGCCGTGGCACCTGAGGTTCACGGACGCGACCGGTAGGACGCTGGTCGAGCAGGATCGGGGGCACACCGACATCAGCGGACGGCTGCGTACGCTGCCCTTCGGCCGCTCCAGCGTCAACGACGGCCCCGTCGCCTACCACGAGAGCTTCGCCGCCGCGCCCGACGAGGCCTTCAGCGGGTTCGGGGAGTCGTTCACACGGTTGGACAAGCGCGGCCAGCGCCCGCTCATGTGGAACTTCGACGCCTTCGGCGCCGAGTCGCAGCGCGCGTACAAGAACATCCCCCTGTACGTCTCCAGCAAGGGCTACGGGGTGCTGGTCGACAGCGGGGCCCCGACGGAGTTCGACGTGTGCCAGTCCACGCACAGCGTCGTGCAGATCCTCGTGCCGGACGACGTGATGGACTACTACGTGATCGCCGGGCCGACGCCGTCGGAGGTGCTGGACCGTTACGACCTGCTGACCAGCCGCCCCTCGCTGCCGCCGAAGTGGGCGTTCGGGACGTGGATCTCCTCGGGGTTCTGCGTGGACAGCCAGGAGCGGGTGCTGGCCAGGGCACGGACGATCAGGGAGCGCGGCATCCCGTGCGACGTGCTGCACCTGGACACGTACTGGCAGAGCGACGGGCACTGGTCGGACCTGCAGTGGGACCCCGTGAACTTCCCCGACCCGGACGCGATGCTGGCCGAGCTCAAGGGGATGGGGTTCCGGGTCTGTCTGTGGATGAATCCGTATATCTCCCACCTGAGCCCGGCCTTCGCGCAGGCGTCTGATGCCGGATATTTCTTGAAGAATCAGGCGGGGGAGACCTACGTCGCCGACTGCTGGCACGGCTCCTTCCCGGCGTGCGGGATCGTGGACCTCACCAACCCGCAGGCCGTCGAATGGTTCCAGGGCCTGCTGCGCGACCTCCTGCGCCAGGGCGTGGACACGTTCAAGACCGACTTCGCCGAGGGCGTGCCCGCCGACTCCGTGGCCTTCAACGGCATGAGCGGCACCGACCTGCACAACGTCTACACCCTGCTGTTCAACGACGCCGTCGCCGCCGTGACCCGTGAGGTGCACGGCCACGAGCTGGTCTGGGCCCGCTCCTCCTACCTCGGCGGCCAGCGCCACAGCGCCCAGTGGGGCGGCGACACCTACACCAGCTACGCCGCCATGGGCAGCACGATCAGGGGCGGCCTCGCGCACGGCCTGTCCGGCGTGCCGTTCTGGAGCCACGACGCCGGCGGCTTCACCGGCCGGCCCACCGACGACCTGTACGTGCGCTGGACCCAGTTCGGCGCGCTCTCCCCGCTGCTGCGCCTGCACGGCACGACCACCCGCGAGCCGTGGGAGTTCCCGGCCGTCGAGGAGCAGGCCGTCAGCGCGCTGAAGCTGCGTTACCGGCTGATGCCCTACATCTACACGGCGGCCGTCGAGGCGGCCCGCACCGGCGCGCCCATGATGCGGGCCCTGTGCGTGGACTACCCCGACGACCCGGTGGCCTGGCAGGCCGACCTGCAGTACCTGCTCGGCCGGGACCTGCTCGTCGCCCCCATGATCGCGCCCGAGGGCACCCGCCAGGTGTACCTTCCGCGCGGCACGTGGGTCGACTACTGGACGGGTGAGGTGCTGGAAGGTTCCCGCTACGTCACGGTCGGCAAGCCGCTCGACCAGATCCCCCTCTTCGTCCGGCACGGCGCGCTCATCCCGATGGTCACCGACCCAGGGGACACGGTGGACGTGCCGGCCGAGATCACTCTCGTCGCCTTCGGGGGCGGCGACGCGACTGCGGAAATCCACGACGCGGACGGCGTGACGGTCGCCGTCGCCACAAGGGACGGCGATGTGCTGCGCGTCGCCGTCACCGGCCCGAAGCGCGTCACCGGGGTCGAGATAGCCCCGGTGGCCGGTGCTCCCGCGCGGGCCGAAATTTCGTAACACCCCCTGGAGGGATCATGGTGAAGTCAAGAGCCGCGGCGGCGCTCGCCGTCGCGGTCCTGGTCCTGTCGGCGTGCGGCTCGGGCGGCTCGGAGGCTCCGTCCGCCCAGAGCAGCAACCAGCCGCGGACTCTCAAACTCTGGCACTACGAGTCGGCCGACAGCGCCATGGGCAAGGCGTGGACCGAAGCGATCAAGAAATTCGAGGCGTCGCACCCGAACGTGAAGATCAAGTTCGAGGCCAAGGGCTTCGAACAGATCCAGAAGACGGCGAGCATGGTGCTCAACTCCGACGAGGCGCCCGACATCATGGAGTACAACAAGGGCAACGCCACCGCCGGTCTGCTGTCCAAGCAGGGGCTGCTCACCGACCTGAGCGAGGAGGCCACCAAGCGCGGCTGGGACAAGCTGCTGCCCGGCGGCCTGCAGACCACCGCGAAGTACGACGACCGCGGCGTCATGGGCTCGGGCAAGTGGTACGGCGTGCCGAACTACGGCGAGTTCGTGATGGTCTATTACAACAAGGACCTGTTCGACAAGCACAAGGTCCAGGTGCCGACGACGTTCGAGCAGTTCACGGCCGCGATGGACACGTTCGTCAAGGCCGGGGTGACCCCCATCGGCACCGCCGGCGCCGAGTACCCGGCCCAGCAGATCTTCTACCAGCTCGCGCTGACCAAGGCGCAGAAGCCGTGGCTGGAGGCCTTCCAGTCCTACAAGGGCAAGGTCGACTTCCACGGCCCCGAGTTCACCTACGGCGCCGACACCTTCGCCGACTGGGTGAAGAAGGGCTACATCGCCAAGAACTCGTCCGGGCTGAAGGCCGAGGACATGGGCGTGGCGTTCATGAACGGCAAGTTCCCCATGATGATCAGCGGTAGCTGGTGGTACGGCCGCTTCGCCTCGGAGATCAAGAAGTTCGAGTGGGGCCACTTCCTCTTCCCCGGCGCCACGATGTCCCCGGGCTCGAGCGGCAACCTCTGGGTCGTGCCCGAGAAGTCGGAGAACAAGGACCTGGCCTACGACTTCATCGACATCACGATGAGCAAGGACATCCAGAACCTGCTGGGCAACTCCGGCGGCGTCCCCGTGGCCGCGGACCCGACCGCGATCACCGACGCCAAGAGCAAGGAGCTCATCGAGACGTTTAACAAGCTCACCAGTCAGGACGGCCTGGCCTTCTACCCCGACTGGCCGGCGCCCGGCTACTACGACGTGCTGGTCGCCGGGATCCAGAACCTCATCAACGGCAGCAAGGCCCCGGCCGCGGTGCTGGACGAGATCGCCAAGCCGTACGAGGACAACCTCGCCGACATTGGCAACTAGATGAGGGTACGCACGAGGGGATACTGGCTCTACCTGGTCCCCAGCCTGCTGCTGTTCCTGGTCGTCATCGTCGTGCCGTTCCTCATGAACGTGGGCGCGAGCTTCACCCGCTGGTCGGGGGTCGGCACGCCCAGGTGGATCGGGTTCGACAACTACACCAGGCTGCTGAAGGACGAGCGGTTCTGGCAGTCGTTCCAGCACAACGTGGGGCTGATCGTGGCCATGGCCATCGTGCCGACCGCGATCGGCCTCGTGCTGGCGGCCGCCCTGTTCGACTACATCGGCAAGAAGTTCGGAGCGCGCACGGCCTCGGCGCTGCGGGCCATGTACTACCTGCCGCAGGTGCTGCCGGTGGCGGTGGCCGGCGTGGTGTGGGGCTGGATGCTGCACCCGTCGTACGGCGCGATCAACCAGATCTTCGGCCTCGACCTCGACTGGCTCGGAGATCCCGACCTGGCGCTGGCCACGGTCATGGCGGTCATGGTCTGGTTCCAGCTCGGATACCCGGTGGTGATCTTCATGGCGGGCCTGCAGCGCGTGGACCCGGCCTACTACGAGGCGGCCGAGATCGACGGGGCCTCGTGGTGGCGCAGATTCTGGCACATCACGATCCCGCAGATCCGGCCGGAGATCTTCGTGGTGCTGCTGACGTGTACGATCGCCGCGCTCAAGGTGTTCGGGCCGATCTTCGTGCTGACCCGCGGAGGGCCCGGCAACGCGACGATGGTGCCGTCGTACTTCTCGTACCTGAACTTCTTCCAGAAGAGCAACGTCGGGTACGGCTCCGCGATCGCCACGGTGCTGGCGCTGATCATCATCGTGGTGACGTTCCTGTTCCTGCGGGTCCAGGAGCGTGAGCAATGAGGGGCCCGGGGCGCTGGGCGGTGCTGTTCTCGCTGGTCGTGCTGGCGGTCGCGATG
This sequence comes from Nonomuraea sp. JJY05, assembly GCF_043496855.1. Lineage (NCBI taxonomy): Bacteria > Bacillati > Actinomycetota > Actinomycetes > Streptosporangiales > Streptosporangiaceae > Nonomuraea > Nonomuraea sp. JJY05. Next base: position 139,794 of record NZ_JBIEIS010000007.1, on the reverse strand, counting down.
GTGTTCCCGTTCGCGATCGTGGCGATCAACGCGGTCAAGTCGCCGGCCGAGTACAGCTCCGACGGCCCGCTGAGCCTGCCCGACGGGCTCTACCTCCAGGGGCTCGTCGACTTCTGGAACCGGGTGGACTTCGGCACGAAACTCTGGAACAGCCTCCTGATCAGCGCGTCCGTGGCCGTGCTCGCCGTCGTGCTGTCGGTGCTCAACGCGTACGCGCTGGGCATCGGCAGGGTGAAGGGCCGGCTGTCGATCCTCGCGCTGTTCCTGGTGGCCAACACGCTGCCGCAGGAGGCGCTGGCCTACCCGCTGTACTACATGGCCAAGGCCGTCGGCCTGTACGACACGCAGCTGTCGGTGATCATCGTCATGACGGTGATCCAGGCGGCGTTCGGCACGTACCTGCTGAGCGCGGTCCTCGGCCAGTTCCCGAAGGAGATCCTGGAGGCGGCGGCGATCGACGGCGCGGGGCGGCTGCGGTCCCTGTGGCGGATCGTGGTGCCGATCAGCAGACCCACCCTCAACGTGCTGCTGATCTTCTTCTTCATCTGGACCTGGAACGAGTTCTTCCTACCGCTCATCTTCCTGATCTCGAACGACACCCAGACGGTGCCCGTCGCGCTCGCCGTGCTGCAGGGCGAGAAGTACATGGACGCCACGATGTCCAGCGCCTCGGCGCTGCTCGGCCTCCTGCCGGCGGTCGCCTTCTTCCTGATCTTCCAGCGCACGCTGACCCGAGGTGTGACGGTCGGCGCCATCAAGTGATGGAGAACCATTGATGCGAAAAATCCCGCTATTGGCCACTCTCACGCTGGCGGCCTCGCTGCTGGCCGTACCTCCCGCGCAGGCCGACGGCTTCCCGTTCCAGAACCCGGCCCTGCCGGTGGAGCAGCGCGTCGACGACCTGCTCGGCCGGCTCACGCTCCAGGAGAAGCTGGGCCTGCTGCACCAGTCGCAGGCGGCCATCCCGCGGCTGGGCATCGCCTACCACAAGAACGGCACAGAGGCGCTGCACGGCGTTGCCTGGTCCAACGACTTCAACGACAAGTGGAGCCAGAAGCTCGCCAGCGGCACCATGTTCCCGCAGGCCGTGGGGCTGGCCAGCACGTGGGACCCGGCGCTGATCAAGAAGGTGGGCTCCGCCGTCGGCGACGAGGCCCGCGGCTACAACGCCGTGGACCCGACCGTGTGGGGCCTACAGGTGTGGGCGCCCGTCGTGGACCTGCTGCGTGACCCGCGGGCGGGCCGTAACGAAGAGGGCTACTCGGAGGACCCGCTCCTGACCGGGGCGATCTCCACGGCCTACGGCAAGGGCCTGCAGGGCGACGACCCCTTCTATCTGAAGACCGCGCCCGTGCTGAAGCACTACCTCGCCTACAACAACGAGACCAACCGCAGCCTCAGTTCCTCCAACCTGACGCCGAAGCTCAAGCACGAGTACTACGAGCCGGCCTTCAAGGCGGCCATCTCGGCCAACGCCGCGACCGGGGTCATGGCGTCGTACAACCTGGTCAACGGGCGGCCCAACCACGTCAACCCCGACCTCGGCACCACGGTCAGGTCGTGGACGGACAAGACGCTCTACAACGTGAGCGACGCCTGGGGGCCGCACGCGCTCACCGACCTGGAGAAGTACTACGACACCAAGCCCGAGGCCTTCGCCGCGGTGCTCAAGGCCGGGCTCGACAGCTTCACCATCGACGACAACAACCCCGGGCCGCTGGCCGAGCACCTCACGGCCGCCCTCGACAAGGGGCTCATCACGCAGGCCGATGTGGACCGGGCCGTACGGAACGTCCTGACCATCCGCACCCGGCTGGGGCACTTCGACCCGGACGGCGGGCCGTACAAGAAGATCACCAAGGACGTGATCAACAGCCCGGCCAACCAGAAGCTCAACCGGGAGGCGGCGGGCAAGGCGGCGGTGCTGCTGCGCAACTCCGGCGCCCTGCCGTTCAAGGGGCCGAAGTCGGCTGCCGTCGTCGGGCCGCTGGCCGGGACGCTGTACCACGACTGGTACGGAGGCACCATGCCGTACCAGGTGACGCCGCTCGACGGGATCAAGGAGCGCGTCGCCGACGTGAGCACCGGCACCGGGCTGGAGCGGATCGCGCTCAAGCACCTGGCCTCCGGCAAGTACATCACCGCCACCGGCACCGGGCCCGACGACAACGCGGCCCTGGCCGACACGGCGCCCACCGCGGCCTCCGAGTGGGACCTGACCGACTGGACCAGCGGCGTGTCCACGCTGCGCAACGCGGGCAACGGCAAGCTGCTCGGCGGCGACTGGCGCTCGCTCGACACCGACGACGACCAGCCCCACGGCTGGTACGTGCAGCAGCAATTCGAGCTCCAGGCACAGGCCGACGGCAGCTACCTGATCAGGTACGCGGGCTACGAGACCGGCGATGGCTGGTACGGCCTGCCCGAGCCCTACGTCACGGTCTCCGCCGACGGCACGCTCGGCCTGGGCACCAAGGAGCAGGCGGCGAAGTTCGGCAAGGAGGTCGTCTCCGACGGCGTCGCCGAGGCCGCCGCGCAGGCCGCCAAGGCCGAGGTGGCGGTCGTGGTGGTCGGCAGCAACCCGTTCGTCGCGGGGCGCGAGGTCCACGACCGCTCCAACCTGCAGCTCGGCGAGGGGCAGCGGCGGCTGATCGAGGCCGTGCGCAAGGCCAACCCGCGCACGGTCGTCGTCCTGGAGACCAGCTACCCGGTCATCGTGGACGCCCCGAACCTGCTGTGGACCACGCACGCGGGCCCGGAGACCGGCCATGCCGTCGCCGACGTGCTCTTCGGCGCCGTCAACCCGGCCGGCCGGCTCACCCAGACCTGGCCCGCCACCGACAACCTGCCGAGCATCTACGACTACGACCTGGCCAAGACCGGGATGACGTACCTGTACGGGAAGGACAAGCCGCTCTACGCGTTCGGGCACGGCCTGAGCTACACCTCGTTCGGCTACCAGGGACTGGCCGTCCAGGGCAACAAGGTGAGCGTCAAGGTCACCAACACCGGCAAGGTCAAGGGCGACGAGGTGGTCCAGCTCTACACCCACCAGCGCGAGTCCCGCTTCAAGCAGCCGGTCAAGCAGCTGCGCGGCTTCCAGCGGGTCACGCTGAACCCGGGCCAGAGCCGTACGGTGACCTTCAACCTGAAGAAGTCCGACCTGGCGGTCTGGGACTACACGCGGGGCAAGTGGGCCGTGGAGAGCGCCACCCACGACGTGCTCGTCGGCTCGGCGTCCGACAAGATCCGCCAGTCCACCACGCTGCGGGTCTCCGGCGAGACCATCCCCGTGCGTGACCTGGCCAAGACCACGCGGGCGATGGACTTCGACGACTACGCGGGCGTGACGTTCGCGGACGAGACCAAGGCCGGCGGCGACGCCGTGGAAGGGTCGGCGGGGGACTGGATCTCCTTCACCGGCGCCTCCTTCGGCTCCCGTTTCACGGCCGGCGTGTCCTCGGTGAGCGGCGGCTCGCTGGAGCTGCGCTCCGGCTCGCCGACCGGCGCCCTGCTGGGCACCGTCCAGGTGCCCGCGACCGGCGGCGTCTACCAGTGGGGTACGGCCACCGCCACGGTCAAGGCGGGCGGCGGGAACCTGTACCTCGTGTTCAAGGGTGACCTGCGGATCAAGGACTTCGCGCTCGCCCGATGACGTTGCGTGGCGGCCATGAGCATGGTCATGGCCGCCACGGAACCCCACTTGCCTTCCATTGGATAGTTGTGCTATCTATCTCTTCTAGATAACTGAACTATCCAATTGGGGGCTGTGATGACAGTGATCGTTCTGCTGGTCGCCACACTGGTGTTCCGGCTGCTGGGCGCCCTGGGCGTGGCCAGGTTCGTCACCTGGCGCGTCAGCGCCGCTCATGGGCTGGCGGTCATGCTGGTGATGACGGCCAGCGCGCACTTCGTCCCTGCGGGCGTGACCTTCATGCCCAACCACGCCGACCTGGCGGCCATGGTGCCGCCGTTCGTGCCGTTTCCGGCCCTGGTGGTCTATCTGACCGGCGTGCTGGAGCTGGCCGGCGCGGCCGGGCTGGTGCTCGAAGGGACCCGCAGGGCCGCCGGGATCTGCCTGGCGCTGCTCTTCGTGGCCCTGCTGCCGGCGAACGTGTACGCCGCCCTCGCCGGCCAGGACGTGACCCCGCTCTGGGAGCGGATCCCCGAGCAGGTCCTCTACATCGCGATCGCGCTGTGGGCCGCGGCTACGAGGACCCGCGAACGTAGTCGACTGTGAACTCCTTGGGGTACGTGCCGCCCGGCTGGAACTCGTAGATGCCGAGCATGAGCTGCATCGGGTAGTCCGGCGACTGGTTCACGGTCCTGACGTGCACGCCGTCCACGTGGAAGGAGACGTGGTCGGGGGTCCAGTCGGCGGCGTACACGTGGAACTCCCGGGCGTCGATCGGCAAGGTCTCGACCGTGAAGTCGTCGGTGATGCGGGGATCGCCGAAGGGGTGCAGGCCCATGCCGATCCGTGCCTCGTCCGGCTTGACGTCGCGGCCGAAGATCTCGGCCACGCAGATCTCGGCCGAGCGCTCGGGGGTGTCCTCGAAGCCGATCATCCAGAGGGCGACCATGCAGTTCGGGTCGTCGATCGCCTTCGCCCGCATCTCGATCCGGCCGTATCGAGGGGTGTAGAGCCGGGCCTCGGGCTGCTCCTCCCGGACCACCGCGCCGCGGCCGTGCTGCCCGATCCGGCTGCCGGCCGGCCCCGAGAAGAGGCCCGTCTGCAGTGAGGACACCCGCAGGCCGCCCTCCCGTTCGGGTGCCCACGCCGGCTGGTCCTCCTCGATCAGCAGCGTCAGGCGGCCGTCCCCCAGCCGGTAGCGGGCCGCCGCGGCCTCGCGGGTCGTCCACTGCGGCAAGTAGGAGGGGACCCACTTCGTCTCGTCGAGCCGGTCGCCCTCGAAGGCGTCCTCGAACTCCTTGCTCATCGGACCGTCCACCCTCCGTCGACCACCAGTGTGTGCCCCGTGACCAGGGAGGCCGCGGGCGAGACCAGGAACAGCACCGCGCCGGCCACGTCCATGGGCTCGCCGATGCGGTGCAGCGCCGCGATCCGCTCGATCACGTCCGCCTCGAACGCCGGGTCCGACAGGGCCTCGGCCGTGCCCGGGGTGCGGATGAAGGTCGGGGCCACGTTGTTGACGGTGATGCCGTGCGGCCCCCACTCGACCGCCAGGCAGCGGGTCAGGTGGGCGATGGCCGCCTTCGTCATGCAATAGACGGACTCGCCGGGCAGGGCGACCTCGCCGGCCTGGGAGCCGACGTTCACGATCCGGCCGTGCCCCTGCCGGATCATGGCCCGGCCCACGGCCTGACTGGCCAGGAAGGTGCCCTTCAGGTTGACCGCGAGCGTCCGGTCGAAGTCCTCCTCTGTGACGTCCTCGGCGGGGTTGCCCGGGGCGACGCCGGCGTTGTTGACCAGGATGTCGATCCGCCCGAACCGGCCGAGCGTCTCCTCCACCGCCTGGGAGATCTGGCCGGGCGCCGTCATGTCCATCTGGAGGGGGAGCGCGGCGCGTCCCAGCCCGGTGATCTCGCCGGTCAGCCCGCCGTCCTCGCCGATGTCCCGCAGGCCGATGGCGACGTCGGCCCCGGCGTTGGCGAGAGCCAGCGAGACGGCCCGCCCGAGGCCCCTGGCCGCCCCTGTGACCAGGGCGACCTTCCCGTCGACCCGGAATTCAGGAAAGTCCATGGTTGCTTCCTTAATTCGTTGCACGTCCAAACTATTGACCGTCGGCGCGCCCGTGTGTGAGCCTTCTTGAGTAGCTCATGCGCGAAGGCGCGGTGACGGTCAGGGTCCCTGCACTCTGCTCGTGCATGGCGGTCATCTGAAGCCTTTGGGGCGCCGGTCCGGCGTGCCTGGAAAGGGAGAGCCGCGCATGCGAAGAAGATTATTGGTCATGTTCACGGTCGCCGCCGTCCTGCTCGTGGCGGCGATCGTGCGGATGTCACCGGTCTCGGCCGTCGCCTCGGATCCGTACGCGTACAAGAACGTCAGGATCGACGGCGGCGGCTTCGTGCCCGGCATCATCTTCAACCCCACGGAGAAGAACCTCATCTACGCCCGCACCGACATCGGCGGGGCGTACCGGTGGAGCCAGTCGACCAGGTCCTGGACCCCGTTGCTGGACTGGGCCGGCTGGGACAAGTGGGGCTACAACGGCGTGATCAGCCTCGCCACCGACCCCGTGCAGACCAACCGGGTGTACGCCGCCGTCGGCATGTACACCAACAGCTGGGACCCCAACAACGGCGCGATCCTGCGCTCGACGGACAAGGGCGACAACTGGCAGGTCACTCCGCTGCCCTTCAAACTGGGCGGGAACATGCCCGGCCGCGGCATGGGCGAGGCCCTGTCGGTGGACCCGAACAACAACAGCGTCCTCTATCTCGGCACCCCCAACGGCAACGGGCTCTGGCGCAGCACCGACTACGGCGCCACCTGGGCTAAGGTGGCCAGCTTCCCGAACCCGGGCAACTACGCCCAGGACCCGAACGACTCCACCGGCTACCTGAGCCACAAACCGGGCGTCGTCTGGGTGACCTACGACCCGCGCTCGTCCACCAAGGGCACCGCCACCAAGACCATCTACGTGGGCGTCGCCGACAAGGAGAACAGCGTCTACCGCACCACCGACGCGGGCGCCACCTGGTCACGCGTGGCCGGGCAGCCGACCGGCTACCTCGCCCACAAGGGCGTGCTGGACACCGCCAACGGCTACCTCTACATCGCGACGAGCGACACCGGCGGCCCGTACGACGGCGCCAAGGGCGACGTGTGGCGCTACGCCACCGCGACCGGCACCTGGACCCAGATCAGCCCCATCCCGTCGTCCAGCTCCGACGACTACTTCGGCTACAGCGGCCTGACCGTCGACCGGCAGAAGCCGGGCACGATCATGGTGGCGACGCAGATCTCCTGGTGGCCGGACGTGATCTTCTTCCGGTCCACGGACTCCGGCGCGACCTGGACCCGCGTGTGGGACTGGACCTCGTACCCGAACCGCAGCTTCCGCTACAAGCAGGACATCTCGGAGAATCCGTGGCTGACCTTCGGCACCAACCCGCAGCCCCCTGAGGTCACGCCCAAGCTCGGCTGGATGACGGAGTCCCTGGAGATCGACCCGCTCGACTCCAACAGGATGATGTACGGTACCGGCGCCACGCTCTACGGCACCGAGGACCTGACCAAGTGGGACTCGGGCACCCAGTTCACCATCAAGCCCATGGCCAAGGGCCTGGAGGAGACGGCCGTCCTCGACCTGATCAGCCCGCCGAGCGGCGCGTCCCTGGTCAGCGCCCTGGGCGACATCGGCGGCTTCCGCCACACGAACCTGGACGCCGTGCCGTCGATGATGTTCACGGCCCCGATCTTCACCTCGACCACCAGCCTGGACTACGCGGAGAAATCCCCGTCGATCATGGTCAGGGCGGGCAACTTCAAGGACTCCGACCGCCCGAACGACAGCCACGTGGCCTTCTCCACGGACGGCGGCGCCAACTGGTTCCAGGGCACGGAGCCGGGCGGCATCGACGAGGGCGGCACGGTGGCGGCCGCCGCCGACGGCTCCCGCTTCGTCTGGGCGCCCAAGGGCGTCACGCCGGTCTACTCGGTGGGGTACGGCAACTCCTGGCAGCAGGCGTCCGGCCTGCCCACGGGGGCGATCGTGGAGTCGGACCGCGTCAACGCGACGAAGTTCTACGGCTTCAACGGCGGCCGCCTCTACGTCAGCACCAACGGCGGCGCCACCTTCACCGCCACCGCCGCCTCGGGCCTGCCCACCAGCGGCAAGATCAAGGCCGTGCCGGGCAAGGAGGGCGACGTGTGGCTGGCCGGCGACGGCGGCCTGTGGCACTCCACCGACAGCGGCGCGTCCTTCACGAAGCTGCCGGGCATCACCAGCTCGGTGAACGTCGGCTTCGGTAAGGCTGCGCCCGGCGGCACGTACATGGCGGTCTTCGCGGTGGCCACGATCGGCGGCGTCACGGGCCTGTACCGCTCGGACGACGCCGGGGCGAACTGGGCGCGCATCAACGACGACAAGCACCAGTGGGGCAACATGGGCGAGGCCCTGACGGGCGACCCCCGGGTGTACGGGCGCGTCTACGTCGGCACCAACGGCCGCGGCATCCTGTACGGCGACCGCACGGGCCCGCCGGTGACCGTCACACCCACCGTCACCCCGACCGTGACCCCGACTGTCACGCCCACCGTGACCCCCACTGTTACGCCCACCGTGACCCCGACGGTCACCCCCACCACGGGGTCGGGCTGCGCGGCGACGTACAAGGGAGTGAACGAGTGGTCGGGCGGCTTCCAGGCTGAGGTCACCGTCAAGAACACGGGCGCGGCGCAGATCACGGGCTGGAAGGTGACCTGGGCCTGGCCGGGAGACCAGAAGATCAGCCAGCTCTGGAGCGGCACCCCGACCCAGACCGGCGCCAACGTGAGCGTCGTCAACGCCGGCTACAACGGCACCCTGGCGCCCAACGGGACGACGTCGTTCGGCTTCACCGGCACCTACACCGGCACCAACACCCCACCCACCACCCTCACCTGCACCCCGGCGTAAACCGAAACCCCCGCTCGCTGCGCTCCAGCACCCACCCGTTACCCGGTTACCGGGTGGGCCCGCTGGAGCCCGCCCCGAGCGGCCCTCGCTGGCGCTCGGACGTGTCCATCGGGGGCTCGCAGCTTCGCCACGAGCCCCCGGGCGAGAGGGCGTCCCAGCCCTCTCGCGCTCTCCCGGCGCTGGGCCGTTTCAGCCGAACGGTCGGTCACGTGCCTTGTCGCCCGCAGCGACGAGCCGGCCCGCGAGCAGAAGAAGGGCATGTCCACTAACGTTCATCGGCACCGGGCACAAACCCACGGGGCGTGGACATCGCGGACGCCGGCCGTACGTCCGTGGGGAATGTACGAGATGCGTCTTCACGATCCGGACGGACACCTGCTTCGAGTCAGCTCGCCGCCTGAAAGCACGCCACACCAGCGCGGCGAACGCCGGTAGTCACCGCACCCCGGCTCAGCTCGAGGCTTCGGCATTCTGACGCCGTGGCGTTCAGCAGGGAGCTGTATCAGACTCCGGCGATCGTTCTTCGTATGGAGGTCCTGCGCCTCCATTTCGTGCGCGCCGTTCGTTGTCCCCCTGGAGTTCGGGCGCCGACTTGGCACTGCGGAACAGCTCCGCCGCCTCATCCCGCAACGGCTGCGGGATCGGGCCGGCAGTCGCCTCGTTCCTGCAGCGCCTCCTCCAGGAGGTCACGCTCGATCTGGCGCTCCACAAGTAGCAAAATATCGCCGAGGTGGTCAGGGGCCGCCGCGGCAGGAGCGTCTGACGCGGCGCTCGGCGGCCACCAGGTCGGGCAGGTCGAGGTGGAGGAGCTTGTCGCGGATCTCGTCGGCCGTCGCCGGATCGACGACCTCGTCGACCAGGTCCAGGGCGCGCTGCCAGGAGTCCCGGGCCGCGTCGTGGTCGCCGGCCGCGCGGTGGCTGTCGCCGAGGTGGCGTAGGGTGCCGATCTCGTTGTAGCGGTCGCCGACGTCCCGGTAGAGGGCCAGGGCGTGCCGGTAGTACACGACGGCCCGGTCGTGCTCGCCCATCCGGTGCAGGGCGTAGCCGAGGCCGTCCAAGACCCCCGCGTCGCCGTAGCGGTTGCTCAGGCCGTTCAGCTTGATCAATGCGTCCTGGAGGTACGTGGCGGCCCGGCAGTCCTGGTCCAGCCTGATGTGGGTCCAGGCGAGCGCGTGCAGCATGCTGGCCTCGCCGGCGGGGTTGCCGGTGATCGCGTACAGGTCGAGCGCCCGTTCGGCCTGTGCGATCGACTCCTCGTACCGTCCGACCCGGTCGAGCAGCCACGCGTGGCTGCGGTGGGCGGTGGCCAGCCCTGCCAGGTCACCCAGCTCCTCGTACAGCTCCAGCGAGCGCCGGAGGCCGGGCCAGGCCACGTGATACTCCCCGAGCCGCGCGGAGGCGCGGGCCAGCGCCCGATGCAGGTGCGCCTGCGCGGTCTTGTGCCCCAGCCGCTGGGCGGCGGCGAGTCCGTGGCGCTGTACGGCGGCGCAGTCGCGCCAGTGGCCCTGCTGATCGAGGAAGCGCTCCAGCGCCCAGGCCAGTTGCCAGCTGTGCGTGTCGAACCCGCCCTTGGCCGCCAGCTCCACCACGGACATCAGTACGGAGTGCTCAGCCGTGAACCAGGCCAGCGCCTGCCGGTCGTCGTCGAACTCCGGCACGGGCAGGCCCAGCTCCGGGCGTACCCAGAACGGGGCGAACTTCCTGCAGGCCCCGTGCGCCTGCTGCGTGTAGTGGTCGAGCAGCCGCCGTACGGCCGCGTCCCGATCGTCCTCGGAGCCCTCCACGAGCTCGGTGGCGTACGCGCGCAGCAGGTCGTGCGCGGCGTACCTGCCGGGAGCGTGCTCGGTGAGCAGGCTGGCCCTGGTCAGCTCGTTCAGCGCCCGCCGTACGGGCTCGCCCGCGAGAGCGGCGGCCGCCCCGGCGCTCACATCAGCCCCCGGATGCAGCGCCAGCAGCCGGAACAGGCGGGCCGCCGCCGCGCTGAGCGACCGGTACGACCACGAGAACACCGCCCGCACGTCGACGGCCGGATCGCCGTCCGCGAAGGCGTCCAGCGTTCCGTGCGTCTCGCGTAGCTCGGCGGCGATCGCGGCGAGCGGGAAGGCCGGGTTGGCGGCGGCGCGGGCGGCCACCACGGCCAGGGCCAGCGGCAGGCCGCCGCAGCGTTCGACGATCTCGTCCACCGCCTCCGGCTCCCGCGCGACTCGCTCCTCGCCGAGCCGCCTGGCCAGCGACTCCCGGGCGTCCTCGGCCGGGAACAGGTCCAGCGTCATCGGAAGCGCCCCCTCCGTCGCCAGCAGGCCCGGCAACCGGTCCCTGCTGGTGATCAGCACCAGGCAGCCGGGGCTGCTGGGCAGCAGCGGGCGTACCTGCTCGGCGTCGCGGGCGTTGTCCAGCACGATCAGCACCCGGCGCCTGGCCAGCAGGCTCCGGTACAGCCCGACCTGGGCGTCCACCGCGACCGGGATCCGGTGCGGCGGCACGCCGAGCGCCTCCAGGAAGCTCCGCAGGGCCTCGGTGGAGTCCATGGCGGAGCCCAGGCGGTCGAAGCCGCGCAGGTTCACGTACAGCTGGCCGTCCGGGAAACGGTGGGCCACCTGGTGCGCCCAGTGAACCGCCAGCGTCGTCTTGCCGACGCCCGCCATTCCGCCGATGGCGCTGATCACGACCGTCCTCAGCGCGTCACCGTCGAGCACGGCGAGGGCCTTGACCAGGTCGGCCCGCCTGCCCGCGAAGACGGCGAGATCGGCGGGCAGCTGCGCGGGCCGGACCACGGCGCCCGCCTCGCCCGCCGCACGCGCCTCGTCCTTCGGGGCCATCGCGAGCCTGGTCACCTCGCCCGCCGGCGACACGGCGAGGGCGGTCGTCTCCCTCAAGGGCCCGGCGGTCTCGGTCAGCACGCGCTGTTGGGCGGCGCGCAGCTCGGGCCCCGGTTCGATGCCCAGCTCCTCGGCGAGCTCGTCGCGGACCGCCTGCCAGGTGTCCAGCGCCTCGGCCTGGCGGCCGGTGCCGGCCAGGGCGAGCACCAACCTGGCCTGCAGCCGCTCGTCCAGCGGATGCCGGGTGGCCGCCGCCCGCAGCGCGGGCAGCAGCCCGACCATCCCGCCGTGTTCCAGCGCCACGTCGGCCGCCGCCAGCGCGGCCGTGATCCGTTCCTGCTCCAGAGCGGCGAACACCGGCCGGGACCGCACCTCGGCCGGGATGCCCGCCGCCGCCTCCCCCTGCCATACGGCCAGCGCCTCCGCGTACAGCTCCACCGCCTGCGCCGGGGCGGCCGAGCGGGCCTGTTCGGCCAGGTGGCGGAAGCGCAGCAGGTCGAGCGTGCCGGCGTCGGCCTTCAGACGGTAGCCGCCCGCGCCCCGCAGCAGCCAGCCGCCCTCCGCTCTGGGCGGCAGCCCAGGCTCCAGCAACCGGCGCAGATTGCCCACGTACCTGTGGACGACGTTGACCGAGCTGGACGGCGGGTCCTGCCCCCAGAGGGCGTCGACCAGCTCGTCCAGGCTCACGGGCCGTCCCGCGTACGCCAGCAGGAGGGCCAGCAGGGCGCGTTGCTGCGGAGGACCCGAGTTCAGCTCGACGTCTCCTCGCCAGAGGCGCACAGGCCCCAGCACCGCGAACCGCATCCGTCGTATCCTCCTCCGCCGGCAGTGACGTTTGGGAGTATTTTTAACCGGCCATGCAATCGGATTGCAGTGGGCTGAACGTCCCAAGGGCCCCCGAGGCCGGAGCATCGGACGCGGCCGAGCCAAGGAATGATTTGCGGGGTAACGTGGCTGTATGAGGGGTATGTCCGAATAGTTGGTCGGGATGTGCGCTCCAGTCCTTCGACCGCTCCAAACGTATTCTGGAAAGGAGCGAACCATGATCTTCCCGCGTTACATGTCCGCTGCGAGGATCTTGCCCGTGGTCATGGAGCCTCCTGGGCCGAATCCACTCGGGCCGAAGAAGAAGATCAACAGCGACAGTAGCAGCCGTTCCAACCGCCGTCGCCGCTGAGCGAGGCTTGATCGGCAGGGGCTTCGCTCCTGCTGTTTCATGAGGACGACCTGGCCGCCCGAGGTGGCCAGGTCTTCGTGTTCGGTGGTCATTCGCCACGTTCGCGGTCCAGCTCGTTGAGGATCCCGGCCAGGCCCAGCTCGAAGCGGCGGGTGAGGCCGGGGGTGCCGGTGAGCTCGTCGGCCACGGCCCTCACGTGGGGGTAGCGGTCGGCGGGCAGCTCGCGCAGGAAACCGGTGATCTGGGCGAGGCGGGTGGGGTTGTCGGGGCCCTTGCCGAAAGCGATCTCCTGGCCGGCGAAACCGGTGACGTAGAACAGCAGCAGCAGGTAGCCGTAGCTGGCCAGCCGGTCGTCGAACCCGGCCTGGCGCAGGATGCCGAGGATGTGGTCGGCCAGCCGCAGCCCGTTCGGCCCGAAGGGCACCCTGCCCGGCAGGAGGCGGGTGGCCGCGGGGTGGGCGAGGAGGACCTGCCGGAGCTCGAGCCCGATGCCGGCGAGCCGCTCGCTCCAGGGGCGGTCGCCGTCGGCCGGCAGCCGGCACTTGCCCAGGACCACGTCGATCAGCAGGTCGAAGAGCTCGTCCTTGCTGCGCACATGCCAGTAGAGCGACGGCGACTTGATGTCGAGCGCCACGGCGAGCTTGCGCATGCTGAACGCGTCGAAGCCGTGCTCGTCCAGCAGGTCGAGCGCCGCCTGGGCGATCTGGGCGCGGTCCAGCCTCGGCTCGGTCTCCTCGATGCCACCGGGAAAACCGGGTTCTTGACGTGCCATGCGCGAACTCCTCCGTCTGCCGTCCATCAATCTAGCAGTGCAAGGCATTCCCTAGCAGTGTTAGAGTCTCCCTCGCACTGCTAGGGAAGATCGGACGAGAGGACAGCGGGACATGCACGTGATCGTCATCGGTGCGGGGCTGGGCGGGCTGTGCCTCGCGCAAGGGCTGCGGCAGGCAGGCGTCGGCGTCGCCGTGTACGAGAGCGACGACTCCCTGACCTCCCGGCAGCAGGGCTACCGCATCCACATCGACGAGCACGGCGACCGGGCCCTGGCCGCGAACCTGCCCGAACGGCTGCACCGGTTGTTCCGCGCCACGGCCGGGCTGCCGCGTACCAGCACGCCTGTCTTCGACCACCGGCTGGAGCGGCTCACGCTCCTGGAACCGTCCGACGGCGGCGTGCACCTGGCGGTCGACCGGCTGACGCTGCGGCGGATCCTGCTCTCGGGCCTGACGGACGCGCTCCGGTTCGGCAAGCGGTTCACGCACTACCGGGCCGGCGCCGACGGCCGGGTCACCGCGTACTTCGCCGACGGCACCACCGCGACCGGAGACGTGCTCGTGGCGGCGGACGGCGTCAACTCCCCGGTGCGCAGGCAGTACCTGCCGCACGCGCGCGTAGTGGACACGGGCCTGCGGCAGCTGTACGGCAAGGTGCCGCTCACGGCGCGGACCCGCGAGCTGTTCCTGGACGACATGTTCGCCGTGTTCACCCCGATCATCGGCCCTGAAGGCAGCTTCGTCGGCGTCGCCCCGGTGGAGTTCCCCGAGCCCGTGCCGCAGGCCACCGCCAGGCTCGCTCCCGAGGCCGGGTTGGCCGCCACCCAGGACTACATGACCTGCTCCTTCGGCGCCCGCCACGAACTCCTGCCGCCCGACGACGAACTGCGCGCCATGCCGGGGACCGAACTGCGCGCCCTGACCCTGCGGGCGATCGAGGACTGGCACCCCCGGGTCCGGGCGATCATCGACCACTGGGACACGTCCACGGTCTTCGCCCTGGTGCTGCGTACCAGCGTGCCGATCGAGCCCTGGCCGGCCACCAACGTCACGCTGCTCGGGGACGCCATCCACGCGATGAGCCCCGCGGGCGGGATCGGCGCGAACACCGCCCTGCGGGACGCGAGCGAGCTCGCCGCCGCCCTCGGCGCGGCCGCCGCCGGCCGGCCGCTCGCCCAGGCGCTGGCGGAGTACGAGTCCGCGATGACCGCCTACGGCTTCGCCGCCGTACGGACCTCCGCCGAGAACGGCCACCGCCTGCTCGGCCAGAACCCCCTCCCAGCGGCCTGAGTAGCGTGTTCTGCGGTGATCTGGCGAGAATGCAGTGGTGCTGGAGAACGAGGATCGGTCGTCGGACTCGCCCTACATCGAGCGGGTCTACCGCAGCGAGGGCGTCACCACGGCCAAGCGGATGCACTCGGTCGCGAACTCCAACTGGGAGCTGGTCGTCTGGGAGCACCGCGGGCGCGCGCACGTCGCGATCCGCGGGCCGGAGACCAAGCCGACCACGGTGGACATGGCTCCGGAGGGCTCCGCGTTCGGGATCATCTTCGCCCACGGCTCGTCCATGCCGCACCTGCCGGTCCAGCGCCTGGTCGACTCGGCCGTGCTGTCCCCGCACGTGACCTCGGACGCGTTCGTGCTGCAGGGGGAGAAGTGGGAGCTGCCGGACTTCGACAACGCCGAGACTTTCGTGAACCGGCTCGTGCGGGCCGGCATCCTGGTGCGCGACCCCCTGGTGACCGAGGTCGTCGCGGGCGACGACGCCCCGCCGCTGAGCACCCGCTCGGTGCAGCGCCGGGTGGTCGCCGCCACCGGGCTGACGCAGGGGGCGATCCGGCAGATCGAGCGCGCCAGGGAGGCGGCCATGCTCCTCGGCGAGGACGTCGCGCCGCTGGAGGTGGTGCACCGGCTCGGCTACTACGACCAGCCGCACCTCTCCCGCTCACTCACCCGTTTCATGGGCCGTACGGCGACCGAACTGCAGCACCCGGACCCGGACGAGCCCTTGTCGCTTCTGTACAAGTCCGGCGGGTGAATCTCTCATAGCGTGAGGGCAACCGCCTACCCACCTCAGTGAGCACAGGAGCTGGACCATGCCCAAGTTCGCCCTCGTCTACCGGTACGACCCCGCCGCGACGGGCCCGACGGACGCAGAGGTGCCGGCCTGGTTCGCCTACGACAAGGAAGTGCGAGACGCCGGCGTCTTCGTGTACGAGGCCGGCTTCCACGAGGCCGGCGCCGGCCGGACGGTGAGCGTGCGCGATGATGCCACGGTCGTGGACGACGGGGTCACGTCCACGTCCGGCGACATCGCCGCCGGCCTGTACGTCGTCGACGTCGCGGACATCAACGCCGCCACCTCATGGGCAGAGAAGATCCCCACCGCCCGCTACGGCAGCGTGGACGTGCGGCCCGTCGTCGAGTACGAGGGCTGAGCGCACGAGCGTGACGGGGCTCGCGATTTGGTCGCTTATGGTGTGTTTGTGACTGCCAGTCAAGGCCGCCGCGACCAGCTCAAAGAGTTCCTGCGTGGCAAGCGGGAGGCCCTCACCCCCGCCGACGCCGGTATGCCCGCCGGCGGGCGCCGCCGTACCCCGGGACTGCGCCGGGAAGAGGTGGCGGTGCTCGCCGGAGTAGGGGTGTCCTGGTACACCTGGCTGGAGCAGGGTCGCGACATCAAGGTCTCCGATGCCGTGCTGGACGCGGTCGCCCGCGCGCTGCAGCTCGACGAGGCGGAGCGGGCGCACCTGTACGTGCTCGCCGGGCTGAACCCGCCGGACCCCGCGGGCCGGCCGGGTGCGCCGGTGAGCCGGCAGCTGCGCGCGGTGCTGGACGCCTGGATGCCCAACCCGGCGCACGTGCTGGATCGGCACTACAACCTGGTGGCGATGAACGACGCGGCCAGGTGGGTGTTCGGATTCGACGGCGATGTCCGCAACTGCATGGTGGCGTTCTTCACCCATGCGATCTACCGCGGCAGGTTCACCGCGTGGCACGAGTTCGCCCCGGACATGGTGGCCGACTTCCGTGCCGGCGCGGCCCGCTATCCCGACGATCCGATCTTCGGGCAGATCGCCGCAGAGCTGTGCGACGCCAGTGCGGAGTTCGCCGAGTTGTGGGCCCGGCCGGAGGTCCGTTCCCGCTCCCAGGGGATCAAGGCGATCACTCACCCCGAAGTGGGGGACCTCGTCTTCGAGTACTCGCTGTTCCGGCTGCCGGATCGTGCGGACCTCAACGTGGTGCTGCACACGCCGCATCCCGACACCGACACCAAGGCGAAGGTGGAAAGCCTGGTGGTGGCACACCCAGGATGAGCTGACACTGTTTCGCCCCATGCCGTTCCAGCACGATGGACGGCATGAAGGCGATCACGATTCCCGAATTCGGCAGCGCGGACGTCCTCCGCCTCGACGAGGTCGAGCTCCCCGAGCCCGGACCGGGGCAGGTCTCCATAGACGTGGCCTACGCCGGCGCCAACTTCGCCGAGATCCTCTACCGGCAGGGTGTGGTGGACGTACCGCTGCCCTTCGTGCCCGGCATCGAGGTGTCCGGCCGCATCCGGGCGCTCGGTCCCGGCGTCGAGGGGCTGCGCGTGGGCCAGCCGGTCGCCGCGCTGACGATCGTGGACAGCGGTGGCTACGCGGAGGCGGTGGTCACCTCCGCCGACCTGGTGGCCCCGCTGGAAGGCTACGAGCTGGGGCTGGGCGTCGCGGCGGCGCTGCCCTCCAACAGCACCACCGCGTTCCTCGTGCTCGACCGGGTGGCCCGCATCGAACCGGGGGAAAGCGTGCTCGTGCACGCCGCCGCCGGGGGCGTGGGCAGCCAGCTCGGTCAGGTCGCCCGGTTGCTGGGCGCGGGTCGCGTGGTGGGCACCGTGGGCAGCCCCGCCAAGATCGGGACAGCCAGGGCGTTCGGCTACGACGAGGTCGTCCTGCGCGAGCAGGTGGCCGAGGCCGGGCGGTTCGACGTCGTGGTGGACATGGTCGGCGGTACGGCACGACGCGGCAGCCTGGACCTGCTCGCGCCGATGGGCCGGATGGTGGTGATGGGCAACGCCTCCGGCGCCGAGGACGTCGGAATCTCGGCCAACGAACTGTGGTTCACCAACAAGACGGTCTCCGGGTTCAACCTGGCCGCCTTCTCCGCCGCTTTCCCCGCACAGACAGGCCGGGCGCTGCACCGGGCGGTGGCCGCGGCCGCCGGCAGGGAGCTCCGGGTGCAGGTCGAGTCGCTACGGCTGGAGCAGGCCGCACAGGCACACCGCCGCATCGAGTCCGGCCACACCACCGGCAAGCTCGTGCTCGAAGTCGAACGAATCTAAGGGGAACCTACCCGTTCGGGCGCAGGCGGTCTTCAGGCGTCCGCCCGGCGGAGGCGTTCGGCCGCTTGTGCCCAGAGTGCTTTGCCGGACACCGCGGTGTAGCCGTGGAGTGCTTCCCATCGGAGGTCGTGAGCCGCCGGCCACAGGCTGGCCGCCCATGCGACCTGCTGCTCCTCGGCGGTGAACGAGCGGGCCCGGGCGTCCTGATAGGCGGCCAGGAACGCCTCGGTACTCTCGATCGGCGGCAGGGTGGCCGGTCCCATCTTGGGGAACACCGCACTCGCGGCTCCCACCAGGGCGGCTTCCGGTTGCCAGGCCAGGCTGTCCCAGTCGTGCACCGTCCACACCCGCTGGTCGTGCCACCGGAGGTTGTGCGCCTCGAAGTCGGCGTGGCCCAGCACGCGGGGCAGGTCGGCGGCCAGCATCCTCCGGCGGGCCCGCTCGGCGGTATCCATGACGTAGGCGGGCACGAGACTCTGGTCCTTCTCGTCGAGCGACTCGATCGACGGCCACAGCCCGGGATCCGGGTGATCCCACCGCACCCAGCGCGGATTCGGCAGCGGCGGCGTGACGGCGAGGTCGGCCAGCGCGGTCATCAGCCGGGCGAAGACCTCCGCGTAGCGCACAGCGACGTCCGGCGCGTCCCCGCGCAACACCTCTCCTCCAGGGCGGAATTCCTCCGCGTGCACGGCCAGGGGACCGACGCCGACGACCGGCGTGAGCGGGCGGGCACAAGGGAACCCGTTCCCGGCCAGCCGGGCCTGCGCCGCAACGCATGCCCCCGCCCGGCCGTCGTCGTCGCGGGCCTTGACCACGACGTCCGTACCGCCGGCCAACCGGAGACCGAACACCGTCGACATCGATTGCTGCCGGAACAGCACGCCGGCGGGCCGGTCCCCGAGATGGTCCAGACACCACGCCGGTAGCCAGTCCGGCAGCTCGTCAAACGCCACAGTGAAACTGTGCCACAGGGGTTCGGCGACGCCCGACCGGCTCTGTCCCCCTGGCGAGGTCTTCCTTTCAGCCCTTGATGGCGCCGACGATCACGCCCTTGGTGAAGTGGCGCTGGACGAAGGGGTAGATGATCAGGGCGGGGATCACGGCGATGACCACGATGGCCATCTTGATGGCGAGCGTCGGCGGGGCGTCGCCGGTCACGCCCGCCGTGGCGCTGGGCAGTGGGTTGGAGTCCACCACGTACTGGCGCAGGATCAACGCCAGCGGCCACTTCCTGGTGTCGTCGATGTAGAGCATCGAGTTGAACCAGGAGTTCCAGTAGCCGACCGCGTAGAACATCGCCACCACGGCCGTGACCGCCTTGGACATGGGCAGCACGATGCGCCACAGGATGCGGAACTCGCCCGCCCCGTCGATGCGGGCGCTGTCCAGGACCTCTCCCGGGATGCTCATGAAGAACGAGCGCAGCACCACCACGTTGAACGCCGAGACGGCCGTCGGGAGGATCAGCGACCAGTAGCTGTCCTTCAGGCCCAGGCCGCTGACCATCAGGTAGACCGGGATGATGCCGGGGAAGAAGACGAACATCAGCAGCACGCTGAACAGCAGCGGGCGGTGGAGGAATGAGCCCGGGCGCGAGAGCGAGTACGCGCCCAGGATGCTCACGCCGGCGCTGATGAGCGTCCCGACCACCGTGACACCCGTGCTGACCAGGACGGCCCTGCTGACGACCGTGTCGGAGAAGATCTGCTCGTACGCCTCGAACGTGATCCCTTCCGGCACCAGCACCAGCCCGCCCGCGCGGTTGACCGTGGCGGCCGAGCTGAGGCTGGTCAGGACGATGGTGTAGAGGGGGCCGAGGATCGCCCCGACGATCAGCGTGATCAGCGTGCCCTTGCCGAGCTGGCCCACCGGCGACGGGCGCTCCTCCCACGGCGCGAGCCGGGAGGGCTTCCGGGAGGTGAGTACGGTCATGATCGCGAATACACCCCTCGCTCGCCGAACGTGTGCGCGACCCGGTTGGCCGCCACGATGAGCAGCAGCCCGACCAGGCCCTTGAACAGCCCGGCCGCCGCCCCGTAGCCCAGGTCCCCGGTACGCAGGCCCGACCAGTACACGAACGTGTCGAAGACCTCGGACGCCTGGCTGCCGACGGCGCTGCGTTGCAGCATGAACTGCTCGAATCCAACGTTCAGCGCGTCCCCGAGCCGCAGGATCAGCAGGAGCACGATCACCGGGCGCAGCCCGGGCAGCGTGATGTGCCACATGCGACGCCACCGGCGGGCCCCGTCCACGGCGGCGGCCTCGTACAGGTTGGGGTCGATGGTGCTGAGTGCGGCCAGGAAGATGATCGCCCCCCAGCCCGCGTCCTTCCAGACGGTCTGGGACGTGATCAGCAGGATGAACGTGTCCGAGTTCGTCATCCAGTCGACGCCCTGGTGGCCCTGCTCCCGCAGGATCTGGGCCAGCAGCCCCGCCCCGCCGAACATCTGCTGGAAGATGGCGATGACCAGCACCCAGGAGAAGAAGAACGGCATGTAGACCACGCCCTGCACGAACGCCCTCAGCCGGGCCGAGACGATGCTGTTGAGCAGCAGCGCCAGCATGATCGGCACGGGGAAGTAGAAGACGAGCTGGAAGGCCGTGATGGACAGGGTGTTCGCGATGGCGCGCAGGAACTGCGGGTCCTGGAAGAGCAGCGCGAAGTTGGTGAAGCCGATGATCGGGGACCCGGCGATCCCGTCGGTGTACGGGTTGTAGTCCTGGAACGCGATGACGTTGCCCAGGGCGGGGATCCACCAGAAGGCGAGGACGAGCAGCAGCATCGGGAGGTTCATCACGAGCAGCGGCCAGTCCCGCCGGAGCTTGGCCCGCCAGGTCAGTTCGTGGGGCTTGGCCGCGACGCTCAGGGGGCGCCGGGTCGTCCGCCTGGCGGTCGTCACGCCCATGAGAGGCCCCTTGTGGTACCCAACGTCACAGCCTGCCGTTCTCCCGCGCGACCTTCATGTAGAACTCGCGCGCCTCGTTCCCGCCCTGCTCCTGCCACTCCTTGACGACCTTCGGCCACTCGGAGACCGGCCGCTTACCCCGGTAGATCTCCTGCATCTTGTCCTCGATGGGCGTGACGAGCCCGGCCATCTTCGACGGCGTCTCCACCCGGAGCCCCACGAACGGGTCGTTGGACAGGAGCTTCGCGGCACCCACCTGCCAGTCGTAGAGCGACTGCACGAGCTCCTTGTACTCGCTCGTCGCGTTGGCGTTCGGGCGGCCCGACAGGAACATGTACGTGGGCGCGACCTCCTTGCGCCCGAGCGCCGTCTGCTTGATGGCGCCGTTGTCGACCGTGTAGTGCTTGCCTTCGACGCCGTTGGTGACGAGGTCGTACTCCTGCGTCCCGAACGGTGCCGAGGTCCAGTTGGCCAGGGCGAGCAGCTCGCGTGTGCGCGCGTCCCCAAGGCCCTTCCTGATGAAGGCGAACATGCTCGCGGGCTCGTTGCGCCACACGATGGGCGTGCCGCCCGCGTGCGCCGGATAGGGGTTGACGATCTCCATCTTGAACTTGGGGTTGTCCGGCAGGAAGCGGTTGAGGTTCTCGTGCCAGGCGCCGAGGCCGTCCCAGTAGACGACCGTCTGGCCGCTGCCGAAGATGGCTTTGTTGTCGGCGTCCTTGTTGGCCACAACGTCCGGGTGGACGTACCCGTTCGAGAAGAGCTTGGCCATGAACTCGACGTGCGCGGCCCACTCGGCGGTCTCGTACTTGTACTCGAGCGTGCCGTCGCTCTTCTTCCGCCACTCCCGCGGAGCGCCGAAGGCGCGCTGGACCTCGTCGTCGATGCTGCCGAACGCCCAGCGCTTCTTCTTCGGGTCCGTGATGGCCTTGCCCAGCGTCATCAGGTCGTCTGCACTCTTGGGGTGCTCCAGGCCAAGGTCCTTGAGGAGGTCCCCGCGGACGAACGTGGCGAACGGGAACGGGGCGTTCTGCCAGGGGATGCCCTGCAGGATGCCGCCGAAGACGCTGTACTGCCAGGCCGCCGTGTCGTAGTTGGCCAGCAGGGGGAACTCCTTGGCCTTGTCGCCGGCCAGGTAGGGGCCCAGGTCGGCGAAGAGCTTGTTGGCCGCCTCGGTGAAGTGGGCGATCTTGATGAGCTCCCATTGGGGCACGCAGACCATCTCGGGCACGTCGCCGCTGGCCAGGAGGGTGCTGAGCTTCTGCCCGTACGTGTTGCCGTCCGAGATATTGAAGCGCACGACGCCGCCGAGGCGCTCGGTCATGTAGTCGTAGTAGGAGTTGCTGCCCGGCCCGGGCGGCACGGTGCCCCACAGCGGCGTCATCGCGGTCACCTCTTTGCCGCTGGTCAGCGGCTTGGTGGTGACGGCCTGGACCATGTCGGCCGGGCGGGTCAGGAAGCCGGGGGCGACGAACTCGCTGCCGGGCAGATCGGGTTTGAGCCCGGGGATCTCGAACGGGATCCGAGTGGGCACCAGGCTCTTGAGCTTGTCGGCCGCCACGGCCGTACCCTTGGACAGCTGCTTCTTCTCGGCGCAGCCGGCCACCAGGACGCTCGCACCGACCAGGCCGAGGAATCCGCGGCGGGACGTGTTGGTTGCCATGGCCCGCTCCCTTCTCCAAGTGGGGATGGCCTCATGAAAATTAGTTGGTATTGCGACCAAACAAATTAGTAGACTGTGACCGTGACCACAAGGGATCGCGACGTCACAGTTGGTGCCGATGAGAAGATCCGCGGCATCGACTCCTGTTGGTGGAGGGAGCCCGGGATGCGGCATGCTGGGGTCATCTCTTGGCGGGAACGGGGCTGATTTTGATCACTTCTACGACCGGCCCTCAGCCGGCCGACTTCGCCGACGTACGGGCCACCAACCTCGCGGTCGTGCTGCGGTTCGTCCGGGAGCACGCGCCCTGCTCGCGGGCCGACATCGCGGCCTCCACCGGGCTCAACAAGGCGACGGTCTCCAGCCTCGTCGCGGACCTCATCGACCGGCGGCTGGTCCGTGAGACGGGGCTGACCGAGAACCGGGTCGGCCGGCCGGCCACGATGCTGGTGCTGGACGGCTCGCCGTACGCCGCGATCGGGGTCGAGATCAACGTCGACTACGTCTCCGCCGTGGCCACCGACCTGGCGGGCGAGCGGCTGTTGACGTGGCGGCGCTCGTTCGGCGGCGGCGAGTCCGTCAACCAGGGGATCGCGGGCGTCGGCGCGATCATCCGGCGGGTGGTCAACCGCATGGCCAGGGAGGAGCGCCAGGTCCTGGGCCTGGCCGTGGCCGTGCCGGGGCTGGTCGACGTGCAGGGCACCGTACGCATCGCGCCCAACCTCGGCTGGCGCGACGCCGACCTCGGCGGAGACCTGACCAAGGCGCTGCGCGACCCCGGCTTCCCGATCCAGGTCGACAACGACGCCAACCTCGCAGCCCTGGCCGAGCAGCGCTTCGGCGCGCACGCGGGGGCCTCCGACCTCGTCTACCTCACCGGCGAGATCGGCGTGGGAGCGGGGATCATCCTCGACGGGCGGCTGCGCCGCGGCCGCCTCGGCTACAGCGGCGAGATCGGCCACGTCCAGCTCGATCCCGACGGTCCCGAGTGCCACTGCGGGCGGCGCGGCTGCCTGGAGGTCATGGCCGGGATCGGCGCCGTGCTGGGCAAGGACCCCTCTCCCGCCGAGATCCAGGTGGAGATCGAGGAGTCCGTACGGCTCGCCCGCGCCGGCGACCCGGCCACCCTGGCCACGCTGGAGTCGGTGGGCCGGAGCCTGGGCAGGGGCGTGTCGATCCTGGCCAACCTGCTCAATCCCGAGGTGGTCATCCTCGGCGGCTACTACGTCCCGCTGGCGCCGTGGCTGCTGCCCGCCGTCCAGGACGAGATGGACGACCGCGTGATCGCCTCCGAGTCGGGCGGTTGCCAGGTCGTGGCCTCGACGCTGGGCCATGACGCGGCCGCGCTGGGCGGCGCCGCGAGGGTGCTCGACTCCATTGATTCGGGGAGATTGCCCCGAGTCCCTTGACCTGGGTCACCGGGAAGTGCACTCTTCAGTCAACCCATCGAAATGTCCGTGTAACTTCCCCAGGCCGGTCGTCGAAGCGCTTCGACACTCTCAGAGGGATGACCATGCAAGAACCCTTCCTCGACCCAGAGATCCCGATTGCCGACCGGATCGACGACCTGGTGCGCCGCCTCACCCTTGAGGAGAAGGTAAGCCTGCTGCACCAGTACCAGGCGCCGGTCGAGCGGCTGGGCCTCGGCGCGTTCCGCACCGGCACCGAGGCGCTGCACGGGCTGGCCTGGCTGGGACCGGCCACCGTGTTCCCCCAGGCCGTGGGGCTGGCCTCGACGTGGGATCCCGACCTCGTGCGCAGGGTGGGCGAGGCCACCAGCGACGAGGTGCTGGCCTTCCACCACAAGGACCCGGCGGGCGCGGGGCGCAACGTGTGGGCCCCGGTGGTCAACCCGCTGCGCGACCCCCGCTGGGGGCGCAACGAGGAGGGCTACTCCGAGGATCCGTGGCTGACCGGCGTGATGGCCACGGCTTACGCGCGCGGACTGAGTGGGAGCGCTCCCGACGTTCTCAAGACCGCCCCCACGCTCAAGCACTTCCTCGCCTACAACAACGAGACCGACCGCTGCACGACCTCCAGCAACCTGCCGCCGCGGGTGCTGCGCGAGTACGAGCTGCCCGCCTTCCGGCCTCCCATCGAGGAGGGCGTGGCGGTGGCGGTCATGCCGTCGTACAACCTGGTCAACGGCCGCCCCGCGCACCTCAGCCCGCTGATCGGCCAGGCGCTGCGCGCGTGGGCGCCCGACGACCTGCTGGTGGTCAGCGACGCGTACGCGCCGGGCAACCTCACCGCGCTCCAGGGCTACCACGACACCCTGCCCGAGGCGTACGCGCACGCGATCAAGGCGGGGCTCGACAGCTTCACCCAGGACGACGACCGCTCCGAGGCCACGCTCGGCCACCTGCGCGCCGCGCTCTCCCAGGGCCTGCTGGCCGAGGAGGACGTCGATCAGGCCGTGCGGCACGCGCTGTCGATCAGGTTCAGGCTGGGGGAGTTCGACCCGGCGACGCCGTACGACGACATCAGCGACAACGTGGTCAACTGCCCCGAACACCAGGCGCTGGCCAGGGAGGCGGCGCGCAGCTCGTTCGTGCTGCTGAAGAACGACGGGCTGCTGCCGCTCGACGGCGTGACCAAGGTCGCGGTGATCGGGCAGCTCGGCGACGCGCTCCTGGAGGACTGGTACAGCGGCACCCTCCCGTACGCGGTCACCGCCCGCCAGGGGGTGGGCGAGCGGTGCGAGACGGTGTTCTGCGAGGCCGTGGACCGGGTGACGCTGACCGCCGAGGCCGGACCGGTGTCCGCCGATCCGGCCGGCGGGCCGCTGAGCCTGGGATCGGAGGCGGGCACGTTCGACCTGTTCGACTGGGGCGGCGGGGCCTACGCGCTGCGGGCCGTGGCGACCGGCCGGTTCGTGTCGGTGGACGGCGTCACGCTGGTGAACGACCAGCCGGGGCCCAACGGGTGGGAGGTGCGCCAGACGTTCCGGACGGAGGAGCGGCCGCGCGGCACGCTCGCCCTGCGCCACATCTCGACCGGCTGCTACGTCGGCGCCGGCGACGACGGCGTGCTGCGCCTGGTCGACGACGCCGACCAGGCGGTCTGGCTGGCCATGGACGTGGTCAGGAGCGGCACCGACCAGGCCGCCCGCCTGGCCGCCGCGGCCGACGTGGCGGTCGTGGTGGTCGGCGACCACCCCCTCGTGAACGGCCGCGAGACCGAGGACCGCATGACGCTGGCCCTCGCCCCCGGGCAGGACGACGTGGTGCGGGCCGTGCGCAAGGCGAACCCCCGTACCGTCATGGTCATCACCAGCGGCTACCCGCTCACCTGGACCGACGACGAGGTCCCGGCCGTGCTGTGGTCGGCCCACGGCGGCCAGGAGTACGGCCACGCCCTGGCCGAGGTGCTCTTCGGCGACGCCGACCCGGAGGGCCGCCTGACCCAGACGTGGTACCGCTCCGAGCAGGAGCTGCCCGACCTGCTCGACTACGACATCATCGCCTCCGACGCCACGTACCTGTACTTCCGCGGCGTTCCGCTCCACCCGTTCGGCCACGGCCTGAGCTACACGACGTTCGAGTACGCCGACCTGCGCGTCCAGCTGGACGGCGACGTGGTGCGGGCCCGCGTCACCGTGACGAACACCGGCCCGCGCCCGGGCGTGGAGGTCGTCCAGTTCTACACCCACCAGCAGCGCTCCCGCGTCAAGCAGCCGCTGCGGCGCCTGCGTGGCTTCGAGAAGGTCCGCCTGGCGCCCGGTGAGAGCCGCGCCGTCAGCCTGACCCTGCCGGTGCCGGAGCTGGCGTTCTGGGACGTGACCAGGAGCAGGTTCGTCGTGGAGAGCGCGCCGCACCAGCTCATGGTCGGCCGCAGCGCCACCGACCTGCGCCTGAGCGCCCGCTTCGAGGTGGACGGCGAGACCGTGCCGCCCCAGTCGGGCCTGCTGCGCGCCGCGGCGCACGACGAGTACGACGCGATCACGTTCGTGGACGAGACCAAGATGGACGGCGACGCCGTCAGGTCCGACGCGGAGGGCGCCTGGATCCTCTTCCGGCAGGTCGACCTCAGCGGGGCCACGACGTGCGCGGCGACGGCGGGCAGCACGGAAGGCGGCATGATCACCATCCGCCGCGGCGACCCCCTCTACGGCGAGGCCCTCGCCACCCTCCCCGTGCCCAGGACCGACCGCTACGGCTACCACGCCGTCACCTCCTCGCTCGCGGCCGCGGACGGCGTACACGATCTTTACGTCGTGTTCGAGAACGACGGCGTGACGCTGACCCGGCTCGACTTCGGAGCCGGGGCTTGAGCGGGCGCACGGTCACGATCGCCCAGGTCGCCAAGCACGCGGGCGTGGCCGTCAGCACGGTCTCCTACGTGCTCAGCGGCAAGCGGACGATCTCGGCCGACACCAGGCGACGGGTGCTCGACAGCATCAGCGCGCTCGGCTACCACCCCAACGCCGGCGCCCGCGCCCTGGCCAGCAAACGCTCCAACGTGATCGCGCTGGTGCTGCCGCTGCGGGCGGGCATGCACGTGCCCGTCCTGATGCGCTTCGCCAGCGCCGTGGTGACGGCCGCGCGCCGGTTCGACCACGACGTGCTGCTGCTGACCGCGGACGAGGGCCCCGAGGGCATCCGGCGGGTGGCCGCGAGCGCGCTGGTGGACGCGCTGGTGCTCATGGACGTCGAGCTGGACGACCGCAGGGTGCCGCTGCTGCGCGAGCTGGCCGAGCCGAGCGTCCTGATCGGCTTCCCCGCCGAGCCCGCCGGGCTGACCTGCGTCGACCTCGACTTCGCCGCCGCGGGCGCGCGGTGCGTCGATCACCTGGCCGAACGCGGCCACGAGGAGATCGCGCTGCTCGGGGCGCCCTCGGTGGTGTACGAGCGGGGGACGGGGTTCGCCCGCCGGACGCGCGAAGGGTTCGTGGAGGCGGTGGCCGCCCACGGCCTGCAGGGCGTCGCGCTGCCGTGCGAGGAGACGTTCGACGAGGTGTACGAGACCGTACGCGGCCTGCTCCTCGACCGCCCCGGCCTGTCCGGGCTGGTCGTGCACAACGAGGCCGCCGTCAGCCACGTGCTGGCGGCGCTGCGGCAGCTCAACCGGCGGGTGCCGCACGACGTGGCGGTGGTGGCGATCTGCCCCGACGACGTGGCCGAGCGGGCCGGCCCGCCGCTCACCTCCGTGCTGATCCCGGCCGAAGAGGTGGGCAAGGAGGCGGTCCGCCTGGTCATGGACAAGCTCGAAGGCCGCACGGTCCCCGACTCCACCCTCCTCACCCCGCTCCTGGCCGTCCGCGCCAGCACCTGACCCAAAGCGGCGTCAAGCCTGTCCGCTTTTTCGCCTCGTGGAGTTCCGCGTCCCCCTCTGGGGGCAGGCTGGCCGAGGCGAGGGGAGAGACGCATGACTGAGCCGCGCATGCCCTCGGGGGCCGCCGACTCGGGCTCGGAGGGGCTGACGGCCGTGACGGCCGGCCGGGTCGGGCTCCGCCACATCACCGATCTGACCGCGAAGGAGGCCGAGGGGGTCACGGCGGTCGAACCGGTCGAGGGCGGCTGGAAGATCGGCGTCGAGGTCGTCGAAGACCGCCGCATCCCCTCCTCGGACGACATCCTCGCCCTCTACGAGGCCCGGATCGACGCGGAGGGCGGCCTGCTGTCGTACCGGAGGCTGCGGCGCTACCGGCGCTGCGACGCCGACTCCATGTCGTCGGGATGACCCCCCCGGGGCATCGGGTGGGTGGACGACCGTGGCGTGGAGGCGTTCGCGGGGGCCCTGGCCGCCCGAGCCGGTGCTCACGGCTGACGGGGCGTCTCCGCGGACTTCAAGGAGAGCATCGCGCGGCACCGTCTGGGCTATGCGCCACCCGGGCCCGTACCGGCCGTGACGGCCCATCGCTCGTGGTCCCGCCAGGCCCCGTCGATGAACTGGAAGTCCGGCGAGTACCCCTCTCGCCGGAAGCCGACCCGCTTGATCAGGTTGAGGGACGGGGTGTTCGACGGCTGGATGTTGGCTTCGATGCGGTGCAGTCCCAGCTCGCCGAACGCGTACCGGACGAGTAACCGCAGGCCCTCGGTCATGTAGCCCCGGCCGGTCGTGGACGAGTAGGCGCAGTATCCCAGGGTTCCGTCCTGGCGAGTGCCCCGGATGATGTTGTTCAGGTTGGCGCGGCCGGCGATCGCGCCGGTGTCGAGCCGGCAGATGACGAACCCCTGGTTCGCCGGGTCGTCGAAGCGCGCCATGTACCCGTCGAAGGCCTCGTCGGTGGTGATGGGGGTGCCGGGCATCCAGCGGGCGAGCAGGTCGGCGCTCTCCCGGTTCAGGGCCAGGAATTCCTGACGGTCGCGGTGGCCGATGCGGCGGATGCCGACGCGGGTGTCCTGGGCGAGGTAGGTCACTTATCGATCTTGCCGCAAGCCCGGCCACGACGCGCACCGCCAGGCCCGGCCGTCCCACTCGACCGGGAACGGCACCGCGTGCGGGAGCGGCCGCCCCCACACCTGCTCACCCAGCCCGCACAGCACGCTGAGCCCGGCGGTGAGGCTCCCCACATGCCCGACCAGCACGACCGTCCCGCCGGCGCAGGCGACCACCTGGGCCGGATGGGCGGACGTCGTGGTCAGGTCGGAGGTCGGCTCGCCCGCGTGAATGGCTGTTGCGCTGGGGTGGGCGGGCGTCGTGCTCGGATGGGTGGCCGGCTCGCTGGGGTGGGCGGGCGTCGTGCTCGGGTGGGCGGTTGCGATGGAGGCGAAGGCGGCGATCACGCGAGCCACGACCGCGTGCCCGTCCTCACCGTCCGCCACCGCCTCGCCCAACCGCCCCTCCACCACCCAGGAACGCAGCACCCCGGCGGTACGCGCCCGGACCGCCGGGTCGGCGGTGCCCTCCAACCGCCCGACTCCGAACTCCACGAGCCCTGGCAGCTCCACCACCTCCTCCCGCAGACCCAGCGCCTGCGCGATGATCTCGGCTGTCTGCCGGGCGCGCACCGCCGTGCTGGCGTAGATCCGGGTGACTCCCTCCCCGAGCAGGCACTCAGCCGCCTCCGCCGCCTGCGCCCGCCCCTTCGGGGTCAGCTCCGCCAGCGGCAGCGCCCCGGCCACCCGGGCGACGACGTTCTCCGACTCGGCATGGCGCAGGCACAACACGCGGACACCCATGCGCCCGACCCTACGAGCCGGAGTCCCCGATGCGCTCAAGATCCCGGAGCAGGGCGTCGAGCGACCGCTGAGGGGCCTGCCCGGCGGTGTCGACAAGGACGCGTTCGCGCTCCCATGGCTCGTACTCACGCTCGACGACCTCCCGCCAGTCAGGCGGCCGCAGGTCGGGGATGTCGATCGAGCGTGAGGTCACGCGGTGCCGATGCTCGGCGGGATCGGAGCAGACCACCTCCACCTCGGCCACCGGAACGCCCGCCTTGACGCCGACCTCCCGCCAGGCGTCGCGGGTGACGGTCAGCGGGTTCACCGACTCCGCGATCACCGTCAGCCCCTGCCGCAGATGCTCCTCGGCCAGCGCGTAACCGACGACGTATCCGGCGGGGCCGATGGGGTGGCGGGCCAGACCGGAGCGGACGATCGCCTGCTCGATGGTGTCGATCCGCACGTGCACCGCGCCGATGCGGGCGGCGAGGAGCCGGGCGAGCGTCGTCTTGCCTGTCGCGGGCAGGCCGCCGATGACGATGAGCACGCACTCCATGCTAGGAAGCCATCCCGGTGAACGCGGAAAATGTCCGCACGGCGACATCCCCGTCCCGCAGACCCCGGGCGTCACCAGCCAGCGCGTCGAGGGGATCTGGCAGGCGCTCAAAGTCTTCGAGACCGCCGACGTCGACCCGGCCAGGCTCGCGATCACCACCATGACCGGCCTCAAACGCACCGTCCGCAAACACGGACCGGTGCGCGGCCACCGCGACGGCCTCCACGGCGACCGGCTGCTGACCTACCGGACCGCGCGGCGCCGCATCTGCCTCCCGGCCTACCGCTGGGTCCTGGAGCACAAGACGGGCGACCTCGTGGAGCGCCTGCGCCTGCTCGCCACCGATCGCGAGGTCGTCCTCCTCGACTACACCACCAACGGCGACGTCGACGACCCCGCCACCCCGCTCTCCCACGCCGCACTGATCTGCCTGCGCCTCCAGGGGAACTGGCCTGAGGAACACTGACCCCGCTGCTCCGCTGTACGGCTGAGCATCGCAGTCGGTCGGCCCGGCTCGACTGCTTGGTCACCATCAGGTTCCCCAGTCACCAAAAAGTGCGTTCTTCCATGTCAGCGACCACTCTCCTATGGTTTCTGAGTAACTACAAGAGACCACAGGCGTCCTGGTTTGGCGGACGCCCGGGACAAGGAGGCAGGCAGCATGGCCATCACCCTGGTGAACCCCAGCGGATTGCCCAAGATCGATGTCTACCGGCAGGTGTCGATCGCATCGGGGACGAAGCTCGTCTTCATCGCCGGACAGGTCGCCTGGGACGCCGACGGGACCACGGTCGGCGAAGGCGACCTCGCCGCGCAGGTCGAGCAGTGCTACCTCAACATCGGCACCGCCCTGGCGGAGGTGGGCGGCTCCTTCGACGACGTGGCCAAGCTGACCGTCCACGTCGTCGACTGGACCCCCGACAAGATGCCCGCGCTCCTGGAGGGGATCTCCCGGGCAGCCGTGAAGCTGGGGGTCACTCCGACTCCACCGGCCACGCTGCTGGGTGTCGCGGCACTGGACGTCCCCGACCATCTGGTCGAGATCGAAGCCACGGCGGTGCTCAACTGAACCGCTGCTCAGCGGTTCGTGATCTTCCAGTGCGTAAAAGGGGATGAACCTATCCAGGGTTCGGTGCGAGGCTGAGCTCGTGAGCGACACGCAAACCGTGGTCCTGGTCGAGGGAGTCAGCGACAAGTCGGCCGTCGAGGCGCTGGCCGAGCGCCATGGCCGGAATCTGGCGGCCGAAGGCATCTCCCTGGTGGCGATGGGCGGTGCCACGAACATCGGGGCGTACATCGGCAAGTTCGGCCCTCCCGGTCGCGATCTCCGGCTGGCCGGCCTGTGCGACGTCGGGGAGGAAGGCGACTTCCGGCGGAGTCTCGAGCGCGCCGGTCTGGGATCCGACCTCAGCCGAAGCGATCTGGAGGCGCTCGGATTCTTCGTGTGCGTCGCCGACCTGGAAGACGAGCTGATCCGCGCCCTGGGCACCGCTGCGGTCGAGCGCGTCGTCGATGCCGAGGGCGAGCTGAGCTCGTTCCGCTCGCTCCAGAAGCAACCCGCATGGCGCGGGAGGGCCACTCACGACCAGCTGCGCCGGTTCATGGGATCGGGCAGCGGCCGCAAGATCCGCTACTCCGCCCTGCTCGTCGAGGCCCTCGATCTCGATCGCGTGCCACGACCGCTGGACCGGCTGCTGGCTCACCTATGAGGGGTGCCACCGGAATCCGGCCGCTTTGATCGCGTGGTCACATGCCCGTCCGGTCCACCGGCCGGGTCGCGCTCGTCGGCGACGCCGCCCCTGCCACGTCGTTCATGTCCGGCCAGGGGTCGAGGTGTTGCCGAGTGCGTGGTCGCCCCACGCACTCGGCAACACCTCGACGCGCGCAACGCGATGCTGCGCACCCAGGCGACGCTCCCCTCCGGTACCGAGGGCCGCGCCGCCAACACCGCCCTGGCCCGAAGGCTTGAGAGGGTGTCTTCGTCCCGGGTGCAAGATCGTGATGTGGCTGAGCTACGGTCGGTCGATCATGACCAAGCTGCTCGGAATCAACCATCTGACACTGTCCACGACCGAACTCGACCGGCTCGTGGCGTACTACACGGAGTTGCTCGGAGCGACGCTCGCGTTCGAGCGCGCCGCTACCTCTGCTGATCCTCGGATCGCAGTCCTCGATGTCGGCGGGGCCGACCATCTGATGATCGTCGAAACCGCTACCGTCCCCGCCCTCGATCTTGATCCCTTGAACCGGGCGGGTTGGGGACTGCGCGTGGGCACCTACGCACAACTGTCTGAGCTTCGCGAGCGGATTCTGGATGCCGGGCGGCCGGTCGGACAGATCGAGACACTACCCACGCAATGGACGATGACGGCTCGCGATCCCGATGGACGCCCTGTGGATATCCGGGCCCACCGCCCTCGATGATATTCCTCTGCAAACAAGGTCTTTCCGGCGGCGTTGCTCCCTCGGATCGCGATCTTGCACTCGGGACCTGGGCGCGGGGGCCGTCCACCGTGTAGGTCCCGAGCTCGGCCCGGCCCGCACGGGAAGAGCCACAGGATCTGGGCTACTTCGGTTCGCGCTGCTGGACGGCCCTATTTCCGTCTCTAAATGGGCACGTCCCGTTGCGGATCAGCCGACGGCGTAGGCGCGGATGATCAACTGGGTCACCCCGTTGCCGGCGGTGTCGGTGACTGCCGCGCGGAGGGAGACGAATCCGGCCGCGGGAGGGTTCGTCAGCGTGGCGGTCCAGCCGGGACCGGTGCGGGTGAGCGGGACGGGACGCCAGGTGGCGCCGTCGTCGGCAGACGCCTCCAGCCGGATCGATTTCGTCTGCGCCTTCGTGGAGCCGGGGTTGCGCTCGACCCACATGGGCAGGCGGGTTGTGCTGCCCGGCTTGGCGCGGTTGGAGTCGTCCAGGCCCTCGGGGCTGTAGCGGACGGCCATCAGGGGCAGCGGCTGTCGCTTGGCGGTGGTCGTGGACGGGAACGTCCAGACCGATTTCACCTCCGTGGAGAGCGTGGCCTGCCGGCGCATCAACGTGGTCAGCGTGTAGGCGCCGGATCCGGCGGGCAGGTCGGCGCGCAGTTCGCAGCTCTGCGGTTGCTGGGCGTCGCAGCCGGCGAGGTCGGTGGTGGCCAGCGCCTCGCCGTCCTCGGCGAGGGTGGCGGTGCCGGTGGCGGCGGTGTCGGAGCCGGTCCTGCCCGGCCGCCCGTCGGCGAACATCGCCGTCGCGGCGAAGGTCAGGCTGTCGCCGGTGCGGTGGCCGGCCGGCAGCAGGAACGACGGCCCGGTGACGGCGGCGTTCCACACTTCGCTGGTGTGACCGCGTTTCATGAGCTTGCCGCCGTCGGAGGTCAGCGCGGTGCCGACCTGGAGGCCGCTGTCGTAGACCAGCCCCGGAGTCCGATAGTGCACGAGCGTGCCGGGCAGCGCGATGTCGCCTGCCGACGAGACCGGGAACTCGACCATTGAATCGCCGACGTACAGGCTGACCTCGGGTGAGCCCGTGCCAGCCGTTCCGGAGGCTCGGTAGGTCGCGGTGACCTTGGCCAGTTCCTTCTGTCTGGCGTGGTAGGTGGGGTCGTCCGGAAGGCCGCCGCTGCGCCGGTCGACCAGGGTGTAGACGTACGGGCTGGGTGAGAGGTCCTTGCTGAGCCACGTGGTCGCCAGGGTGTAGGTCAGACCTGGTGACGCGGCGGGGATGACGAAGACCTGGGAGTTGGCGTCAAGGCCGAACATGCGGCTCCAGAGGTTCCACGCGCCGTGGTCCAGCCCGAGGGAGGAGACACGCTGGAGTTGGGCGCTCGGGTCGTCGATGGTGGTTTTCGTCGGCTTGCCCTGACGTGTGTCCACGGTGAGCCGCTGGTCGCCGCCGTCAACCTTCAGCGGGGAGTCGGCGATCGTCAGCACAGGCTGCCCGTCGATCTTCTCTCTGATGCTGGTGTAGAGGTTCCAGTCGCCTTTGGGCAGTCGTACTGTGGCCGTCCCGTTCTGGAAGGACAGCGCGTGCACGGTCCCGGTCTCGGCGTCGTAGATCTCGCCTGCCTGGGGGTTGACCGGCAGGCCCTGCCTGCCGACGGCGGTGATGGTGACGTCGTAGGACTCCGGTTCGACGTACGCGCCGGCCAGCGTGCGGATCACCGTCTCGCTCGACCTGGCGGTGACTGTTCCCGGGTACTCGTCCGGGGCCTTCCCGCTCGCGTCGATGGTGAGCGCGACCGACGCCTCGCCCTTGGCCGGGACCGTGACCTGGTCGGACGGCAGTTTCAGCACCTCGCTGTCAGCCGACAGGCTGAGGGTGACCGGGGTGTCGCCCGCGTTGGCGTAGGTGATCGTTTTGGTCGCGGTCCGGCCGCCGGTGCCGTTCCAGGGGAAGGCCGCCCACACGTTGGCCTGCTTGGGCGCGACCTGCTGCCGCAGCGCGCGTACCAGGTCGATCGTCCCGGTGCCCTGCTGATAGAGCGTCGCGTCCTGGGCCGGGGCGGCGCTGCCGATCAGCGCGGACTTGATCTGCGCGCCCGTCCAGTCCGGGTGGCGCTGAGCCAGGATCGCCGCCGCTCCCGCCACGTGCGGGGCGGCCATCGAGGTGCCGCTCATCGATCGGTAGCCGCCCCCGACGGCGGCGGCCATGATGTCGACCCCGGGCGCGGCCACGTCCGGTTTGATCGCGTGGTCGCCCACGCGCGGCCCCTGGCTGGAGAAGTCGGCCATCCGGCCCTGCTTGTCCACCGCGCCCACAGTGAGTGCCGCCTCGGCGCTGGCGGGACTGATCACACTGCCCTTGACGCCGTCGTTCCCCGCCGCCGCGACGAACAGTGCGCCGGTCTGTTCCGACAGGGTGTTGACCGCCTGCTCCAGCGGATCCAGCTCCGGGCCGTCAGGACCGCCCCAGCTCATGTTGACGATCTCGGCCTTCACCTCGACGGCGGCCCACTCCATGCCGGCGAGACCTTCGGACTCGGTCAGGCCGTTGCCTTCGCCCACCTTTCCGATGGCCAGGCTCGCCTCCGGGGCCACGCCCCGGTACTTCTCGCCTCTGCCGGCCACGATCGAGGCGACGTGGGTGCCGTGGCCGTTGTTGTCGCGCATATCCGGCTCATTGCTGAATTTCCCCTCATGCGTCACCGCATCCTTCAGGTCCGGATGGTCAGGGTCGTAGCCGGAGTCGAGGACCGCGACCGTGACGCCCTTGCCCGAGAAGCCCCGCTGCCACGCCTGCGGCGCGCCGATCTGCTTGACGCTCTCGTCTAACGAGAAGGTCCTGCGGCCGTCCAGCCACAACTTGGTACGGCCCGTCACCAGAGCGCGAGCTC
This sequence comes from Nonomuraea sp. JJY05, assembly GCF_043496855.1. Taxonomy (NCBI): domain Bacteria; kingdom Bacillati; phylum Actinomycetota; class Actinomycetes; order Streptosporangiales; family Streptosporangiaceae; genus Nonomuraea; species Nonomuraea sp. JJY05. The sequence goes on along the minus strand of NZ_JBIEIS010000007.1, from coordinate 104,570 downwards.
CCGTGAGAGTCCGCCAGGTCTGCGCGGCGTTCGCCTTGGACACACGTGCCGCGCTCATGCCCAGACTGGACAGCCGCCGCACCTGCGAGGAACCCAGTGGTGTGGTGATGCCCTGTTCGATGACGGGAATGTCGGGAGTGTCGGCATCGCCGTACCGCCAGGCCAGCAGCTGGGTGACGTCGAACAACCGCCGGTCCAGCACACCCTGCGCGAGCAACGGCGCGGCATCCGACGGGATCACATACAGGTGGCCCCTGCGCACCTGGCTGGAGAAGTCGACCTGCCTGCCGGGCCCCGGCTCCACGCGATGCCCCTGGGCGGTGACCACCACCCGGTCACCGGTGATCAGCGTCACCCCGTTCACCGGCGGGGAAGAGGCCTGCGTGGGTGTGACACCGGTCGTCCCCGCCAGCAAAGCGGCGAGGAGCGACTTGCCTAAAGTCATGATCTACCTCACGTACGAAGGAGAAGGCTCTTACCGGGGAAGCTCGTCCGTCCAACCTGTGGTCAGCTTGATGAACAACCCGCGGTTCGTACCCGCCAGCCCTCCCGTGGCGGTGGGGAGCCAACTGGTGCGGATCACCTGGGACGTCTCCGGATCGACGACCAGCCTGCTCTCCCGCTTCCCGCCCTGGATCATCAGCTCCTCGCCGCCTTCGACCGCACCCAGCCGCTGCACGCCCGGCAGCTCGGCGAGCGCGCGGAACGCCGCCGATCGGACGCCCGCGGGCGCGGGGAGCTCCGCGATCAGCGAGGCCAGCGGCAGGAGGGCGATGTCGTGCTCGCCGACGGGACCGCCCTTCTGCATCGCGGTGACCTTCTGCCGCAACGCCTCGGGGTCGGTCGGCAACGCCTCGAGATCCTCCATGGAGACCTCGGTGCCGCTGTCGGCGGGTCCGAGCCAGAACGTGCCCGAGGGCTCCTTCACCACGCCGGGCCCGTTGCCCGGCCCTCCTCTGCTCCACCGCTGCCCGTCGCGCGTGGTCCAGCTCTCCCCCCAGAAGTGCCGGCCGTCCTCGCTCTCCCGTTTGATGTGCCAGTAGGTCCCAGAACCCTGTGGCGTACGCTCCGCGCTGTCGGCGGCCACGAGCAGGACGTTCTTGGCGGAGGTCAGGGGCAGGACAGTACCGGCGGAGGCCGGTGGCTTGACGGGCACGGCCGCCGGACCGGGGGCGATCACGACGGCGGCGGCCGCCGCGATCGCGGCCGCGGCGGCAAGGCCCGAGACCCGCATGGTCAGCGGCCGCCGGGAGCGCCGGGGAGGCGCCGTACGGGCCATCACGGCCAGCAGGTGCCCCCGCGCGCCGGTCAAGGCGTCCGGGCCGGTTTCCGTCATCTCCGAACGGAGCTGCTTGACCAGCTCAAGGTCGTCCATGGTCTTCCCTTCTCGTCTCGACGGGATTGGCGCCGCCCAGGGCGTGCGCGACCTTGCGGCGGGCACGCGACAGGCGCGAGCGAACCGTGCCGATGGGCACCTGCAACGCTTGGGCCGTCTCCTCGTACGTCAGATCGCCCCAGGCGATCAGCAACAGCACGTCCCGCTCACCGCGGCCGAGTTTCGCCAGTGCGGCGGCCAGGCGCTGCCGGGTGGCCGACGCGGAGACCCGGGCGGCCACCCGCTCGTCGAACGCCGCGACCACCGGATCCTCGCCCGTACGGGCCATGGCCCGGTAACCGCGCACTTCGGCACGCCGGTGCAGGCCGATGACATTCGTGGTGATGCCGTACAGCCAGGGCAACGCCTCCGCACGGCCGAACTCGTACCGGTGGCGCGTCTCGAAAGCCCTGGTGAATGCCTCGGCCACCACGTCCTCGGCGTGGTCGGGCCCGAGGCGCCGCGCGGCGTAGCGGTGCAGGACGGTGGCGTGCCGGTCGAAGAGCGCCGCGAAACGCTCGGGTACGTCCAGGGATGCCGCGATGATGGCGGAGTCGTCCTGGCAATCCGCCAACCCCGCCTGGCCGCGTACCGATGGCCGGTGGTCGTCGGGAGGCGGGGGATCCGTCAAGACGAGCTCCCATTCTGAGGTGGTTGTCACGACCGTCTTTATCCGTAGGGCGTTTTAGAGTTCCCCGTAGAAGTTCCGAACGGGTAGAGGCCGTCCCCGATCAGGCCACGAGTTCGCCGCCAGAGGCCCGCCCACCCGGTGGTGCCGGCAGCAGTGGGCCAAGGAACAGGCCGAGGCGTCGCGCCCCACCCCACTCCGGTGTGTGCAGGTTGTCGTAAACCGTGGCCTCCACGGGTGTGGTGGGCATCGGTTGTGGGGGCCGCCGAGGCCAGGGTGAGCACTGAGAGCGAACGGCATGCGCGAGCCAAGCCTGACAGCGGGCGCTCTTGCGGCGTGCCCGGGCGATGAGCCGGACTGGAGTATCGATCGCAGCACGGTGGGGCGCCCGATCGTCTCCCAGGTGGTCGTCACCGCCGACGACCGCCGTGAGGTGCTCGGCCTGACCGCCGGCGAGCAGGCGTCCTAGACCGAGTTCCCGCGTTCCCTGCGCTCCGTGGCCTTGCACGGCGTCCGCCTGGCGGCGCTGTCGAGTGCGCTGAAGCTGTAAGGGATCGACGCTGGACATGGTTGGGCCTGCAGTTGCACCACTCGACCTGACCGGATGGCGAGGCCGGGGCGGGGGTGACATGCTGAGGCCGGTGAGGAAGATCAAAACAGCGGTTGCGGTCTTGGCGGTCGCGGCGCTGTTCTTCACCCTGGCCTATGGGCACGCAGCAGTGACTCTGACAATGTGCAAGATACGCGTGGCGCAGCAGCATTCTGTGCTGGAGCGGGACGTGACCCCGTTGTTCCCCGCGGACTCGGTCACAGCCATCGACCGTGAGGACAACTGCCAGTTCGAACCGGAACCTGACTTGATTCCCTCACCGAGCGCCAGCGTGGTCGTAACGGTGGCGGGCGTCCGGCACGTGTGGGATGCGCTGGCGGTGATGCAGCGCGAAGGCTGGCGATTTGATGAGCCCTTCGAAGAACTCGATCCGTTCGGCCCGATTCCGGGGCTGACGAAGAAGTTTTCGCACGGCACCGTCGATGCGGTCGTTGAGGTGATGCCGGACGGCGCCTCTGCGTCCGGCGGTTCCGGGGCGCCCACCTGGGAATTCAAGTTCAGCTATTGATGAGCCTCGAAAGCCCGGTGTGCTGTTAGGTCCCTGCAGTACAGGACGTTGATCGCGTTCTCCGCCTGGCCGCGCAGCCACATACTGTGCCAAGGATCGGTGGGTTTGCGGACAGTCGCCAACCACCAAGATCACGATCTTCGAGTGGCTGGTAGAAACCCGATTCAGGGGCGCGGCACTCGGTCAACGCCGGGGTCTGGGGGTCGGGAGACCCCCAGCCGGGCGGTTGCCCCCACAAGGCGCAGCCCGAGCGCTCCAGCGCGAAGCGCGTCCAGTGCGAGGACACCTCGCTTGTGGGGGTCGAAGGGGGCGGAAGCCCCCTGGGAAACACGGCCCGGAGGCCCATGCCGTTGGGCTTGGGCCTCCGGGGTTACCAGTCGCCGCCGCCGAAGTCGCCTCCGCCACCGAAGTCGCCCCAGCCGCCGCCGTCGCCGCCGCCGAAGTCGCCGCCACCGCCGAAGTCGCCGCCACCGCCGTCAGCGGCGCCTTCGGCGTAGCCGGCGCCGTAGCCGCCGTAGCCCCAGCCGCCGCTGAGCAGGCTGCCCATCATGGTGCCGATGAACATGCCGGTCATGATGTCGCCGAAGCCGCCGTAGTAGCCGTACGCGTACGGCTGATACGCGGGTCCCGCGTCGTAGTAGGGGCGGCGCTGGCCGTCGACCATGACCTCGCGCATCTGCGGGTCGAAGCCGCGCTCCACGGCCTCGGCGTCCATCTTGCAGGCGGGCACGTCGCGGACGGCGCCACCGGCCGGGGCCCAGCGGACGTCGCGGACGGACGGGCCGTGCTGCGGGTTGAAGAAGCAGGGGGCGCGCCGCTCGGGGACCGGCTCGTTGTGAACCTTGGCCTTCACCACGGCCAGCGCGTAGCGGCCGTCCTCGAGGGTCTGGGTGACCTCGCGGACCTGCTCGGCGCGCTGGACGTTGGCCAGCTGGGTCTTGGCCTTCTCGTAGGAGTCGAGCGCCTGCTGCCACTCCTCGATGTGCTTGCCGCCCTCACCGGCGAGCGTCACGTCGGTGTCGAGGGAGGTGATCTCCTCGCCCAGCTTGGTGACGTCCTCGTCCACGGTCTGCTTGACGGCCGCCAGGTCCTTGGCGTCCTGGAGGGCCTTCTTCTTCTTGCGGTTGCTGGAGTAGAGGAAGTAGCCGCCACCGCCGACCACGACCAGCCCGCCCAGGGCGATCAGCGCGGCGGTGCCGCCGGCGCCGGGGTTGGCCTGGCTGCCGCTGTCGAGGGCGGAGCGCTTGCCGTCGACGGCGAGGTCGACGCGGTTGACGAAGTCCTTCATGCCGTCAACGATGTTGCCGGAGTTGTTGCTCACCGCGAGGTTGGCCAGCTCGCCCGCGACACCCTGCCTGCGGATGGCGCTCGAGGCGGCGAACAGCGTCTGGCCGTCGAGCACGGCGAAGGTGGCGCGGTTGCGGCCGGCCTTCGTGAGCTCGGAGTTGAGCGAGGTCATGTAGGAAGCAATCGTGGAGTTGTCCAGCGTGCCGTCGGGGAGCGCCACGGCGTAGATCTTGCTGTCGGCCCCCTTCAGCGCGTCACGGATCTCATTCTGCTGGTCCGACGACAGCGGTGAACCGGACTCCACGAAAAGCGGGTCCTTCTTGTCCTTCCAGTAGGACACCACCGACTGAGCATCAGGGGGTGCCGCCGCGTTGGCGGCAGGGGACAGCGCAAGCACGACGATGAGACCGGCGATCAGAGCCGCGAGCGCGGCCCCTGCTCGGCGCAGCGAGTGGGTCATTGGCAGCAAGCCTCCTTCGCCCATGAGGACGAACGAGCGGTCGGCAAAGTTCCTCACTGCGCACGTTACCTGTCCGCGAGCGCGCAGGCGCACACCGTGGCGAAGATGCCGGAATCTCCGTCAGGTGTCCTTGATCTCACAGATGGCGGCGCCGGACGTAACCGTCTGCCCGACCGTGGCCGTGAGCCCCGTGATCGTGCCCGATTTGTGGGCGGTCAGCGGCTGCTCCATCTTCATGGCCTCCAGCACCACGACCGTGTCGCCCTCGTCGACCACGTCCCCGTCCGTGGCCACGACCTTGACGATCGTCCCCTGCATCGGGCTGACCAGCGCGTCGCCGCCCGCCGCCGACGCCTTCCTGGCGCTGCCGCCACCGCGTCGCGGCGCCTTCGCGGGCGCCGGGGCGGAGGCCCCGAGCCCGGCGGGCAGCACCACTTCGAGGCGCTTGCCCCCGACCTCGACCGTCACCGTCTCGCGAGCGCCGGCGGCGGTGGCGTCCGGGCACGAGGCGATCTCCTCCTCGTACGGCGCGACCGTGTTCTCCCATTCCGTCTCGATCCATCGCGTGTGCACCGAGAACGGCGAGGAGACGAACGCCGGATCGGACACGACGGCCCGATGGAAGGGCAGCACGGTTGGCATCCCCGAGATCTCGAACTCGGCCAGCGCCCGCCGCGCCCGCTCCAGCGCCTCCTGCCGCGTCCGGCCCGTGACGACCAGCTTCGCCACCAGCGAGTCGAACGTCGGCGGCACCGTCATCCCCGCCTCGTAACCGGCGTCGAGGCGCACCCCGGGCCCGGCGGGCGGGCGCATGACGGTCAGCGTTCCGGGGGCGGGCAGGAAGTTGCGCCCGGCGTCCTCCGCGTTGATCCGGAACTCGATCGAGTGCCCGCGCAGCTCCGGGTCGCCGTACTCCAGCGCCTCCCCGTCGGCGATCCTGAACATCTCCCGCACCAGGTCGATCCCCGACACCTCCTCGGTGACCGGGTGCTCGACCTGCAGCCGGGTGTTCACCTCGAGGAACGAGATCGTCCCGTCCTGCCCCACGAGGAACTCGCACGTGCCGGCCCCGACGTAGCCCGCCTCCTTCAGGATGGCCTTGGAGGCGGAGTAGAGGATCTCCACCTGCTCCCGCGACAGGAACGGCGCCGGCGCCTCCTCCACCAGCTTCTGGTGGCGGCGCTGGAGCGAGCAGTCGCGCGTGCTGACCACGACCACGTTGCCGTGCGCGTCGGCCAGGCACTGCGTCTCGACGTGGCGCGGCCGGTCGAGGTAGCGCTCCACGAAGCACTCGCCCCGCCCGAACGACGCGACGGCCTCGCGCACGGCCGACTCGTACAGCTCGGCGACCTCCGCCAGGTCGCGCGCCACCTTGATGCCGCGCCCGCCGCCGCCGTAGGCCGCCTTGATCGCGATCGGCAGCCCGTGCTCCTCTGCGAACGCCACGACCTCGGCCGCCCCGGAGACGGGGTCCTTGGTGCCCGCGACCAGCGGCGCGCCGACCTTCTGCGCGATGTGCCTGGCCCGCACCTTGTCGCCGAGCGCCGCGATGGCGTCCGGCGGCGGGCCGATCCAGATCAGGCCCGCGTCGATGACGGCCTGCGCGAAGGCGGCGTTCTCGGCCAGGAAGCCGTATCCGGGATGTACGGCGTCGGCGCCGGAGCGCCGCGCGACGTCGAGCAGCTTGGCGATGTCGAGGTAGGTCTCGGCGGGGGACCGGCCGCCCAGCGCGTACGCCTCGTCGGCGACCTTGGCGTGCAGCGCGTCGAGGTCCTGGTCGGCGTAGACGGCCACACTTCCGATCCCGGCGTCCTGGCACGCGCGGGCCACCCGTACCGCGATCTCGCCGCGATTGGCGATCAGAACCTTCCGCACCGACCTAAGTCCTTCCTGAGAGGTTCAGCGGCCCAGGTACGCGCCGCCGTTCACATGGAGCACCTGCCCGGTCACGTGCCTGGCTCCCGCGGAGGCCAGGAACAGAACGGTATCGGCGACGTCAGAGGGGGTGCCAGGGCGCCCGTTACGCGTGTTCTCCACCCGTGCCCTGATGCCGTCGTCGGTCAGCCGGCCGCGGAAGAACTCGGTGTCCAGGACGAGGCCGGGGGCGACCACGTTCGCGGTGATGCGCCGGGGGCCGAGCTCGGCGGCCAGGTCCGCGGTCCAGGACTCCAGGGCGGCCTTGGCGGCGCCGTACGAGCCGGAGCCCGTGCCACGCGCGGCGATGGAGCCGATCGAGACGATCCGGCCGCCCTCCCTCAGCCGCGGCGTCAGCGCGGTAGTGACGAGGACGGCGGACATGAGGTTGGCGTTGAGGTTGGCCCACCAGGCCTCGGCCACGTCCATCAGCTCGCCGGGCTGCCTGCGGTCGAGGTTGGTGTTGCCGCCGGCGTTGTTGACCAGCACGTCCACGTGCGGCGGCAGGCTGTCCAGCGCCTCTTTGACGGCGACGGGGCTGGAGGCGTCGAACGCCACGTGCGCCGCCCCGAGCCGGGTCGCGGCCTCCTTCAGCACGTGTTCGCGGCGGCCGGTGACGGTGACGCGGTCGCCGAGCGAGACGAACGCGGCCGCGACGGCGTATCCGATGCCGGTGCCTCCGCCGGTCACCACAACCTCGCGCATGACCCGAGTGCTCCCCGAGACGAATCCGAACAATCCTCGGGTAGACCATAGCCGCTCGGTATATCTCAGGCGACGGTAGGTGGTCACACCTTAAGTTGAGGGCGCTTTCCCCATGTTCCAGGAGGTATGCATGAGCCAGAGCATGCTCGGCGGCGACCCCGCGGAAATGCAGCAGATGGCCAGTCAGTTCACGCAGCAGTCGGAGGCGGTCCGCACCACCATGACCGCGCTCGACCGTGAGGCCGCCAAGGTCGGCACGGCGTGGACGGGGCCGGGCGCCCAGCGTTTCCAACAGGCGTGGCAGAACTACCGCACGGCCTTCCAGCGCATGACCGAGGAGCTGCAGGAGGCTTCGCGCGTCATCGGCACCTACCGCCAGAACATCGAGTCCGCAACGAAATGAGACGGATCGGGGCCCTGGCGAGGGAGCCGGGGCTTCCTTCCGCCGAAGCCGGATCCCGGCCCGAACCTCGGCCCGGATCCCGGCTTGAATCCCGGCCTGAATCGGGCTTGACTCGGACTTGAATCGGACAGGCCCCACCGCCGCCCGAACCCGGCAAGCTACGCTTTTTCCCCATGATTGGTCGCGCCTTGGTGGCGAGCGTGCTCGCCCTGCAGGTCCCGCTGGCGCCCGCGGCCGTGCGGGACCAGTGCCAGCCGCCCAGGGGCACCATGCAGGTGGGCGAGTCCTGGGCGCAGAAACGGCTCGACCCCAAACGCGTCTGGTCGCTGTCCACCGGCGCGGGCGTGAAAGTGGCCATCATCGACAGCGGCGTCGACCTGCAGCACCCGCAGATCCGCCTGGCGGGCCGGGCCGACCTCACCGGCACCGGCTACCGAGACTGCGTGGGCCACGGGACCGCGGTGGCGGGCATCATCGGCGCCCAGTACATGCAGGGCGTGCTCTTCTACGGCATGGCGCCCGGCGCTCGGCTGCTGTCGTACAAGCAGACCGTCTCCGAGCGGGACGGTGACCCCGAGCTGCTGGTCAAGGCCATCAAGGCGGCCGCGGACGAGGGCGCCGAGGTCATCAACGTGTCGGTGTCGACGAGCGACCTGCCCTCGCTGCGCGAGGTCGTGCAGTACGCGCTGGCCAAGGACGCGGTGATCGTGGCCGCGGCCGGCAACGTCACGAAGGAGGACGGGACCCCCGTGCCCGCCTACCCGGCCGCCTACGACGGGGTGCTCGCGGTGGGCGCGGCGGGCCCGAACGGCATCCTGTCCAACTTCTCCAACGTCAAGACCCCCGTCGCCGTGCTCGGCCCCGGCCAGGGCATCACGTCCACCTGGCCCGGCCGCTCCTATTTCAAGGACCTCAACGGCACCAGCTACGCCGCCCCCTACGTCGCCGGGGTGGCCGCGCTCGTCCGGGCCCGCTTCCCGAAGCTGGACCAGGCCCAGGTGCGCCAGCGCATCATCGCCACCGCCGACGGCGCCACGGGCGGCGGCAAGGGCGCCGGCATGGTCAACCCGATGCTCGCGCTCAGCGCGATCCTCCCGTACGAGCCCGCCGACGCCCCCGTGGTCGCGCCCCCTCCGCCCAGCCCGCTCTCCGCGGACGCCGTGGCCAAGGTCCCGCCCGTGGACCACGACGCGATCAACCTGGCCCTGATCATCGCCGGATCGGCGCTCGGGCTGGCGCTGCTGGTGGCGGTCACCCGCGTCATGATCCCGATGGGCCGCCGCAGGGGCTGGCGGCCCGGCCGCCCCGAGTGACTGGGGCTGCAAGGAAACAAAACGGTGAATTGTCGGGTACGGCCCGAAACTTCTGATGCGGAAGTGAAAGATCTGGTTCAATGTGACTAGATCATGCTTTGCCGTGAAAGGTTTAGTCATGCACGCTTTGCGCCCTGGTGATCCAGAGCGGATCGGCGATCTCAGCATTGTTGGCCGGCTGGGAGAGGGGCCGCGGGGCGAGGTGTTCCTTGGCCGCGAGTCCGAGGACGCCCCCATCGTCGCGGTGAAGCTGCTCCCGGCCGATCCGGACGCCGGCGCCGACGCGCCTGCCAAGCACCTGGCGGCCAAACAGGTCTCCAGCTCGTACGTGGCCAGGGTGCTGGACGCCGGAATGCACGAGGACCGCCCGTACGTCGTCAGAGAGCACGTCGAAGGCAAGAGCCTGGCCGAGGCGGTGGCCGAGGACGGGCCGCTGACCGGGGACGCGCTCGAACGGGTCGCGGTCGGGGTGCTGACCGCGCTGTCGGCCATCCACCTCGCCGGCCGTTCGCACAAGTCGCTCACGCCCCACAACGTGATCCTCGGCCCCGAGGGTCCGCGGGTCACCGACGCCGGGATCGGCGAGCCGGTGGGCGAGATCGCCTACCAGGCCCCCGAGCAGCTGCTCGGCCTGCAGTACGGCCCCTACGCGGACGTGTTCGCCTGGGCGGCGACCATCGCGTTCGCGGCCATGGGCAAGGCGCCGTTCGCCGGCCGTGACGCGGTGCTGAGCGGCGAGCCCGAGGTCGAGATCGAGGCCGAGCCGGTGCGCAGGGTGGTGCTGGCGGCGCTGTCCAAGGAGGTCGGCAAGCGGCCGACCACGTACAGCGCGCTCATGCAGCTGCTCGGCGGCAACGCCAAGCCGCCCGCGGCCACGCAGACCGCCATCGAGGGCGTGCCGATCCAGGGCGTCCCGGTCCCCGGCGTGCCCGGCCAGGGCGGCCCCGTGCCGCCGCAGGACACGCTGGTCGCCGGCCCGCCGCCCGTCCAGGGGCCGCCGTTCGTGCCGGGCCAGCCCGTGCAGGGGCCCCCGATGCAGGGTCCGCCCATGCAGGGTCCGCCCATGCAGGGCCTGCCGGTGCCGCACCAGCACCAGTCCGAGGCGCCGATGTGGGGCCCGCCGGAGCCGGACCAGCAGCCGCAGCACATCAGGCTCGAGGCCGTGCCCTCCGGGGCCGCTCCCCGGCCGCGCCGGGGCTTCCCGCTGGGGCTGGTCGCCGGGGTCGCCGTGGTCGCGCTCATCTCGGCTCTCGGCCTCTGGGGCGCGAACAGGTACGTGAAGCTGCAGCAGGTCAACCCGGCCTCCATGGCGCAGGCCAACGCGGACGAGATCCCGGTGCCCGCCAGCGCCCCGGTGACCCCCGGCACGCAGGGCACGGACCCGCTCGGCGGCGGCGCCGATCCGCAGCAGACGGCGCCCGAGGCCACGGTGCCCTGGGGCGCCACGGCGGCCCCGGACGACTCGGGTGTCGGGCCGCTGACGCTGCCCACCGAGTGGTCCTCGACCGTGCCCCCGGTGCCCGAGCTGACCACCGTGCCCACCACGCCGGCCGCGATCCCGACCCAGCCGGTTCCGCAGCAGCCGGTCGCCACCGCCACGCAGCCGGCTCCGACCAACACGGCCGAGTCGACGCCGACGCCCACCAAGACGCGGCACGCGAAGCCGACGGCGACCGTCACGAAGACGGTGGACAGGACGCCCACCCCGACGCCCACGCCCACGCCCACGCCGACGCCGACGCCGACGCAGGAGCCGACCCCGACGAAGGAGCCGGAGCCGACGCCGACCCCGACTCCGACGAAGACGACGGCCAAGCCGACGCCGACGCCCACCAAGACGACGGCCAAGCCCACGCCCACCCCCACGAAGACGACGGCCAAGCCGACGCCGACGCCCACCAAGACGACGAACCCGTACTCGCCCACCCAGGTGTGCGGCCCCGGCTTCTCGGTCCAGCGGTCCAGCCCCTTCGGCGGCGGGGTGACGTACCAGCTCTGGAACAACAGCACCGGCGAGAACTGCGTGGTCACCCTCAAGACCACTGACATCGGCAAGAAGACGACGGTCAGCGCCACCCTGGAGGTCCAGGGCGGCGGCAGCAAGACGGAATCCGGCAGCTTCGATTACTACGCCGGCCCGGTCAAGCTGCCCGCCAGGGGCAAGTGCGTGCGTTTCTCCGGCAGCGCCGGTGGCACGAGCACCAGCGCGGGCTGGGGCAGCTGCGGAGCCTGAGCGCTCCTTGAACGACAGATGGGCCCGGATCGCTTGGATCCGGGCCCATCTGCCGTTCAGTAGCCGACGTAGCCCAGGCCGCGCTTGGTGTTGACCACGCCCGGCACGTTCGACACCGAGCCGTAGCGCGAGATCGCGTACTGGACGCCCGCGATGATGTTGTCCACCGGGTTGTAGATGTTCTTGTGCCCGGCCAGCGAGTACGAGTTGAACGTCGGGTCGATGGTCTGCATGAGGCCCTTGGACGGCGTGCCCTTGGCCGCGTTGGAGTCCCAGTTGTTGATCGCGTTGGGATTGCCGCCGGACTCGTGCTGGATGATCATCCAGATGTCGCTGGCGTTCATCTTCGAGGCCGGCACGCCGTTCTTCTCCAGGATCGCGATGGCCTGCTCGATCCACTCCTTGACCTGGCCCGTCGGCGCGGGACCGCCTCCGGCGGGCGGGGGGCCGCTGGGGCCGTAGCCCCCGAACCCGGACGTGCCTCCGCCACCGCCGCCGGGCCCGTTCCCGCCGCCGGCCCCCTGCAGGGTGGTACGCGGCTGGTACTCGGGATCCGGCTCCCAGACGATCTTCCGCCCCGGCGCCGGAGTGAACTCCTGCGTGGTGACATCCGGGATCGCGTGGAAAGTGAGCGTGCGATCGTCCAGGAACCCCTTGATGTCCTTCTTGGCCTTGCTGACCGCCTTGTCCGCCGAGTCCACCCACGGCTGGGCCTCGGTCTTCGCCTGATCGACCAGCTTCCGCAACCCGGGCTCCACGTCCGCCTCCTTGGCGTCGGGGTGCTCGCGGTAGTAGGTGGTCTTGTAGCTGGCGGCGTTGGTGGTCAGGTCGCGGCAGATGGAGCCGATCTCGGTGTGCGAGGTACGCAGCGCGGAGGCGGCGGTCTCGAGCGAGGACGCGGAGTTGGACAGCGCCAGCTTCAGGTCCTCGGCCGCGGTGCCGTACTTACGCATATAGGTGGCGAACTGGTTGGAGGAGTGGCCCTTCCAGGCGTCGTCCACCGTCTGGACCGCGGCCCCCAGCGCCCCGTCGAACTCGTTGATGTCGCCCGACACGCTGCGCCAGGCGGCGGCGATCTTGTCGATGGCGCCTGGGTCGCCGGTCACCTTCTTCAGCATCGCGTCGAGCGCGTCGCCTCCGGGCAGGTGGGCGACGCTCATGAGGTCGCCCTGTGGGTCTTGCGGATGTTCTCCTCCACGGTGCTCAGGCCCCGCTCGACCCCGCCGAGCTTCCGGCGGGCCTGGTCCATCTCGCCGATCACCGCGGTCCAGACGTCGTTCGCGGCGGTGGCCAGCGTGCCGGAGTCCTCCAGGTGGCCGAAGGTGTCGGCGGCGACGGCGGTGCGGTTGTTGCGCGGCTCACCGTCGTCGCCGTAGGTGAGCTTGCCGGGGTTGCGTTCGTTCAGCGTCTCCTCGTACTGGCCGGCGGCCTTGTGGATGGCTGTGCGGCACCTGTCCAGCGCCGAGAGGTGAATCTCCAGATCCGCCATCATTCTCCCCGTGTCTTGTCCGCGTCCAGGTATGCCGTCTGCGTCAGGCGCGCGCCGTATCGCCGGTCGACCAGGAAGCCGCGGCCCGGCGGCAGCGTCTGAGGCCGTACGTTGCCGAACAGGTAGCCCTCGTCCTTGCTGCCGGACATGAGCAGCGCCGGTGTGGCCATGTCCTTCAAACGCTGGATGACCGGGTCGAACATGGCACGGCCCGCGCCGCCCATCTGGCGGGCCAGCACGACGTGCAGGCCGATGTCGCGGGCCTGCGGCAGCAGGTCCACCAGCGGGTGCAGCGGGTTGGACGAGGTCGCGACCAGGTCGTAGTCGTCGACGATGATGTACAGGTCGGAGCCCTGCCACCAGCTGCGGTCGCGCAGCTGCTCGGACGTCAGGTTGGCCGGGGGCAGGCGGCTCAGCAGGGCGCCCTTGGCGTCGTTGATCAGGTCGGCGGCGGCCGCGCTGGAGGCGGCGTAGCCGATGCGGTGCGGGGTCGCCGCCGAGTCGAGCAGCGCCCTGCGGTAGTCGATCACGATCATCATGGCTTCGCTCGGCTGCTTGCGCGCCACCAGCCCCTCGGAGATGAGCCGCAGCAGGTTCGACTTGCCGCTCTCGTTCTCGCCGAAGACCACGAAGTGCGGGTCGGCGTCGAAGTCGAGGATGACGGGCGCCAGCGCCGCCTCGTCGATGCCGATCGGGATCCGCTCCCGGTCATCCGGCAGCGCGGACACGGGCAGGACGGCGGGGAGCAGCCTGACGCGCGGCGCGGGCGTCCCCTGCCAGGAGTCCCGTACGGCCTGCACCAGCGAGCGCGCCCCGGCCGCCAGGTCCGCCGAGTTCTGCACCCCGTCGATCCTGGGCAGCGCGGACAGGAAGTGGAACCCGTCCTTCGTCAGCCCCCGGCCCGGCGCCGCCTCCGGCACGGCCAGCGCCTTCTTCCTGCTGACCTCCGACTCGTAGGCGTCGCCGAGCTTGAGCTCGATCTTGGTGCCGAGCAGGTCGCGGATGCTCGGCCGGAACTCCGACCACTTGTTGGTCGCGGCGATGAGGTGGATGCCGTAGCCGAGCCCGCGCGCCGCGATGTCGGTGATGGTCGGCTCCAGCGAGTCGAACTCCTGCCTGAGCGTCAGCCAGCCGTCCACCACCAGGAACACGTCGCCCCAGCCGTCGCCCTCGATCGCGCCCTCCTCGCGCAGCTGCCGGTAGGAGGCCATCGACTCGATGCCATGCTCGCCGAAGTCACGCTCGCGCTGCTCCAGGATGGCGCCGATCTCGGCCACCGTACGGCGCACCCGGTCGCCGTCGAGACGGGTGGCCACGCCGCCGACGTGCGGCAGCCCTTCGAGCGAGGCGAGCGCGCCACCGCCGAAGTCGAGGCAGTAGAACTGGACCTCGCGCGGGGTGTGCATCAGCGCCATGCTGGCCACGAGCGTTCGTACGACGGTGCTCTTGCCGCTCTGGGTGCCGCCCGCCACCCCGACGTGTCCGGCGGCGCCGGAAACGTCCAGCCAGAACGGGTCGCGGCGCTGCTCGAACGGCTTGTCGATGATGCCGATGACGGCGTGCAGCTTGCCCCGGCCCTGCCAGCCCGCGGTCGTCAGGCCGTGCTCGGTGGTGACGGAGAGCGGGGGCAGCAGGTGCGCCAGGGTAGGCGGCTCGGCCAGCGGCGGCAGCCAGATGCGGTGCGCCCCCGGGCCGTGCCCGGCCAGCCGGCCGACCACGACGTCGAGCAGGCTGCGCTGGTTGCCGCCGGCGGGCTCTTCCTCCTCCGGCTTCGGCGCCACCTGGACGGGCTTGGTGATCTCGGGCAGCGGCATGAAGGTGGGGCCGTACTCGACCACCTCGCGGATCGCCGCCGTGCCGTCGGGGGCGACCGCCTGCGCGGGGTCGTCGTGGTGGGCACCGGAGACGTACGCGGCCTTGAACCTGGTCATACCGGTCGTGTCGAACTTCAGGTAGCCGTTGCCCGGCGCCGACGGCAGCTCGTACGCGTCCGCCACGCCCAGCACGACCCGGCTCTCCATCGCGGAGAACGTCCGCAGGCCGACCCGGTAGGACAGGTGGGTGTCCAGGCCGCGCAGCCGCCCCTCCTCCAGCCGCTGGGAGGCCAGCAGCAGGTGCACGCCGAGCGAGCGGCCCAGCCGGCCGATCATCACGAACAGGTCGATGAACTCGGGCTTGGCCGACAGCAGCTCGCTGAACTCGTCCAGCACGATGAACAGCGTCGGCATCGGCCGCAGGTCGGCGCCCTGCTCGCGGGCCCGCTCGTAGTCGCGCAGCGAGGCGTAGTTGCCCGCCGCGCGCAGCAGCTCCTGCCGGCGCACCATCTCGCCGTGCAGGGCGTCGTGCATGCGGTCGACCAGGGGGAGCTCGTCCTCCAGGTTGGTGATGACGGCGGAGACGTGCGAGAGCCCCTCCAGGCCGAGGAACGTCGCGCCACCCTTGAAGTCGACCAGGACGAAGTTGAGGATCTCGGAGGAGTGGGTGATCGCCAGGCCCAGCACGAGCGTGCGCAGCAGCTCCGACTTGCCGGAGCCGGTCGCGCCGATGACCAGGCCGTGCGGGCCCATCCCGCCCTGCGCGGACTCCTTGATGTCCAGCTCGACCACCCGGCCGTCGGCGCCCATGCCGATGGGCACGCGCAGCCGGTTGCGGCCCGCCCTGGGCTGCCAGGTGACGGCGGGCGAGAGCCGGCTCGGGTCGCCCACGCCGAGCAGTTCGGTCAGCGTGGTGTTGGTGCCGAGCAGGTCCTGCGACTCGCCGCCGGAGCCCGCCGAGGCCCGCAGCGGCGCGAGCTGCCTGGCCAGGCCCTCCGCGCGCGCGTAGTCCAGCTTGTCGGGGTCGCCCAGCCGGGTCGTGGACCGCTTGCCCGCATGGTCGATCTTCACCATGTGGAACCCGTCGGGCTGGATCTCCAGCCGCAGCGTGCTGGCCTCCTCGACCGGCCCCGTCGCCTCCGACAGGTCGATCACCGTGACGCCCTGGATGGCGTCGGTGCCGAGCTGGGAGTCGTGCGGCACGTGCCCGCCGTCCACGATCACCACGTGGTACGGCAGCGCGTCCGACGCCGTGCCCGGACGGAACCTGGCCCGCTCCTTCAGCTCGTCGCCCACGAGCTGGTCGAGCTGGGACAGGTTCTCACCCATCAGCCGCACCTGACCGGCCGCGTCCATCTCCTCGGGGTGCAGCGCGTGCGGCAGCCACTTGACCCAGTCCCAGTGGGGCATCCACTCCTTGCTGGCGCACACCAGGACCCGCATGTCGTCGGGGGAGTGGAAGGTGACGAGCTGGGCGATCATCGCCCGTACCAGGCCGCGTACGGCCCGCGGTTCCCCGCTGAGGTGGATCCGGGCGAAGGAGTTGAGCGCCACCGCCACGGGCAGCCCAGAGACCGTGGCGTGCGAGCGCACGAACCTGCGCAGCGCGCCGGCCGTCAGCGCGTCGAGGTCCTCGACCGGCTTGGAGTCGGGCGGGATGAGCTGCACGGCCAGCTTCTGCACGCCCGTGCCGAGCCGTACCGTGCCGAAATCGTCGTCACGCGGCCTGCGCTCCCACAGGCGTGGCCCCATGGCCACCCACCAGAGCGACTCGGGGGCGGGGCCGCTCCACTCCAGGGCCTCGCGCTGCTGGACGGCGGCCTTGCGGACGCGCTTGCGGATCTGCGAGAGGTAGCGGAAGTAGTCGCGGCGCAGGCCGTTGAGCCGGTTCTTGCGCTCGCCCGCGTTGCGGCCGAACTGGCCGACCGTCATGCCCAGCATCGAGACCGCGAACAGGCCGCTGGCCACGTACATGATGGGATTGGCGTTACCGCCCGCGGTGAACATCAGCCCCATGGCCGCCGCGCCTGCCAGCATGGGGACGTACATGAGGACGCCGGTCATCCCGGCGGGCTGCAGCTCGGGGATCTCCGGCGGAGACTCCAGCAGGATTTCCCCACGCGGTGGCTGGGGGCTGGGACGGCGTTCCGGGCGCCGAACAACAACAATGCTCACTGACGGGACAACCCTCCTGTCACCTGGAACACTTTCTTACCAGACGTGCCATCCCTATATGTTCGGCATGTCGGATTTAGTCAGTCAGACCTGGAGTGGCCGTGACCTCGCTCGCCCACCAGCCGATGCAGCCCATGCGGCCGATGCCGCCGGGGCCGCCCGGGCTGCCGCCGACGCATCCAGGCGCTCAGCCGCAGATGCGCGCGCCGGTGGCGCCGTTGTGCCACGTCACGATCGTGGCCCCGCGCCGCCGGGTCGATCTGGCGTTGCCTGCCGACATCCCGCTCCCGCACGTGCTGCCCGGACTGCTGCGCGCGGTCGGCGAGGCCGGCGGCGACGCGGCCGGACCGCCCGGCTGGGTGCTCCAGCGGCTCGGCGGCGCGCCGTTCGACCTCGGGCAGACGCTCGCGTCCCTGGGCGTCCTGGACGGCGAATTGCTCTACCTGCGGCCGAGCGAGCTCACGCTGCCGCCCGCGCTGTTCGACGACGTGGCCGACGTGGTCGCCACGGGCGTCAAGGAGAGCTCGGGCAAATGGGAGGCCCGCCACACCCGGGCCATGGGTGCGGGCGCCGCGGCCATCATGCTCGCGCTCGGCGCGCCCGCGCTGGTGCTGTCCGGGAGCGCGCCGCTGGGCGTGACCGTGGTCGCGGGCATGCTCGCGCTGCTGCTGATCGGCGTCAGCGCGGCCCTGTCCAGGGCCGTCGGCGACTCCTCCGCGGGCGCGCTGATCGGCTACGCGGCGCTGCCGTACGCGTTCCTGGCCGGCCTGTACGGCCTGGTCAGCGGCTCCTCCGTGGGCGGGCTCGGCGCCCCGCACCTGCTGGCCGCGCTGACCTGCACCGCGCTGGTGGCCACCATCGGGGGCACGGTGGTGGCCGACGGCGTGGCGGGCTTCCTCGGCACGTCCATCGCGACCGTGGCGGGGGCGCTCGCGTCCGCCACCGTCATGGTGTTCGACCTGCCCCCGGCGGGCGTGGCGTCGATGACGGTCACGATCCTGATCGCGCTCAGCCCGCTGATCCCCACGCTGTCGTTCAGGATCGCCAGGGTGCCGCTGCCGGCCCTGCCCACCAACGCCGAGGAACTGCGGGCCGACAACCAGCGGCTGGACAGCGAGGGCGTCCTGGCCCGCACCGCGCAGGCCCGCCGGTACGCCACCGGCATGGTCGTCGGCATCGTGCTCACCGCCATCGGCGCGATGGCCTTCCTGGTCACCACGCCGACCTGGATGGCGGTCTCGATGGCCGTCGTGCTCTCCCTGGTGCTGCTGCTGCGCGCCCGCGTCTTCCACGGCCTCGGCCAGCGGCTCTGGCTGCTGGGCACGGGCCTGGCCGGGCTGATCGCGGTGGGGATCGAGCTGAGCGCGGGCGCGGGCACGGTGGCCGCCGCGGCCGTCGTGATGGGCGTGCTCTGGCTGGCGATGCTGGTCGTCGGGCTCGGCCTGTGGCTGCCGACCGGGCGGCTCTCGCCGTTCTGGGGGCGCGCGGGCGAGGTGGTGGACGTCATCCTGCTGATCGCGCTCTTCCCGCTGGCGCTCGGCGTCCTCGACGTCTACACCTGGATCCGCGGCCTGTCGGGCTGACCGCCTTGGACCGCCGCCGAAGCGGTCCGTGTCCTGTCGGGCCGGCCGAATTGCACCGCCGCCGAAGCGGCCCGGCCCGGCGGGTCAGAAGTCGCGGGGGTCCCGCTCGCCGAGCCGCCGGAGCCGGTCGTTCCGTTCGGCCGTCTCCGCGCCGAACCTGTCCTGGAACTCGGCGAACTGCCGCTGGATCTCCTCCAGCCCGACGATCTGCGACTGCGGCACGGCCAGCAGCTCGTGGGCCTGGCGTCCCTGGTCCTCCTGCGCCTGGCGCACCGCCTGGACGACCTCTTCCGCCAGGGTTCTCACGTCCAGGCGCAGCACGCGCGGCGAGAAGACCACGCTCTGGAGCCGGCCGTCGGCGTCCACGACCGCGCTGGTCATGCCGCTGCGGCTCTCCCCCTTGCCGGTGATCAGCCGCAGCTCGGCGGCGGCCGCGGCCAGGCGCGTGAGCTCCCGCTCGTTGTCCCGCAGGAGTCTGTCCACGTCGTCCTCGGTGTAGTCCATGACACGCCACGCCATCGGCGCAGGGTTAACTGGAGGCGATCGCAGGCTGGCGAGCCGCTGAATCGATCATGAAGATCGGAGCAAGTGAGCCGCTTAGTAGCGATATGTGGACAAGAATGCCGATTTGTGGGGCAACAACAGGGTAAATCCGGGCAAGAGATCTACGTCACCTCCTCCACCATCGCGCACACGCGAAAGCGCGTCGACGAGGAGCTGCACCCGAATGTGGAGTTCATCCACGGGCTCATCTCGTACACGGCCGTGGGCGGGCTCGGCTTCGGGGCGATCGGCGGCGTGATGATCGGCGGCGCGTACGAGGAGTTCCGCCGCTGGGCGGACACCACGTTCACCGAAATGGAGGACGCCGTGGAGAGCTGGTCGGGGGCTCTGGAGCGGGCCAGGCGCAACTGGCGCGCGGCCGAGGAGGCCAGCATCGTGAGGTACCGCGGCTGATGGGCACCCCGCCGCCGCAGCCGGCTGCCCCGGACCCCTGGGCGCACACCCGGCCCCCGGCGCCCGCCCAGCCGGTGCCGGCCAATCCCTACTCCAACCCGTACGCCACCCCGAATCCCTACTCCACGACGCCCACCAGCCCGCGCCCGTACCAGCCGTATACGCAGCCCAGGCCCGTTCCCGGCAACCCCTACGCCTACCCTCCACCGAATCAGCCCGTAACCCACACCCCCCAGAACTACGCTGCCAATGGCGCCTCGCGCGCGAACTTGGGCGCAGGGAAGTTCGGCCCGGCTCCCGAGATGAACGCGGCCCGCCCGGCCTTGCCGTCACTGGGGGAGAAGGCGCTCAACATGCTGAAAAGGGCGGGCAGGCTCGCCCTGGGGCTGTCTCCCGCCATCGCCATCTGCGGCGGGATGCTCGCCAACGAGCCGGGCATGGCCCAGGCGGTCAGCGTCTGGCAGAGCGGCATGGCCCAGCGGCTCGACGGCGGGATGAAGAACCTGCTCCCGCAGCTGCGCGACACGGCCAAGGACGGCTGGATCGCGATGGACCGCGACGAGTTCGACCGGGTGCTGTGGACCTTCCAGCGCGAGTCGGAGGTGCTGCGCAACGTCCTGAACACGGGCGGCAGCTCGCTCGACGAGGTCGCGGCGTCCTACCGGAGCTTCTGGACCTGGGTCCTGCGCACGTCGGCCGCCGCCATCGGCCTGCTTCTCGCCGCCAAGGCGCTGCAGCGGGTGCCGCAGAGCTCGGTGTGGGGGGTGCTGATGGAGAAGTACATCACCGCCGAGGTCAACATCGCCACGCTCTTCCTGGCCACCTCGCTGGCCAGCACCCTGAAGGAGGGCGGCGAGGTGCTGTCGACCATGGTGAAGAGGAACCACCAGTGGAACTACATCACGCCGGGCGGCGAGGCCGCGGTCGACTTCAAGTCGATCGAGATCGACGCCAAGAAGTACCCCTCCTTCGCGGAGCCCGCCAAGAACAACGGGCTGCCCCCGCGCTACCAGGACTTCGACTGGATCGAGCCGAAACGGGAGATCTCCACGCCCTGATGGATAGGGTGGGAGAAAAGCGGCTTCTGTGTCTTGTGGGGTATGAGGGATGATCGAGCGGGATTTCGGTGCGCTGGACATCAACCGGATCCTCAGCAACGCCGACCAGCAGATGGCGCGGGCCGGCGAGTTGCAGCGGGTCCTGCAGGATCTGACGGGCCAGGCCCAGGACGAGGACGGGTTCGTCATGGCCGAGTTCGGCAGCACGGGGCTCAAGGAGCTCGTCCTGCACCCCAAGGCCATGCGGCTCAACTCGGCCGAGCTGGCCGAGCGCATCAAGGCCGTCATCGCGGAGGCCAACGCCGACCTGCAGCGGCGGATCTCGGAGGAGATGGGGAACGTCTTCGGCGAGGAGAACAACCCCATGCGCTTCGCCCAGGACTCCGAGGGCGGCCTGGAGCTGGTACGGCAGGCCGAGGCGGCCTACAACCGCACGTACGAGGACCTCATGGGAGAGCTGGACAGGATCCGGCAGCGCATGGAGGGCTGAAAAAGCCCGGCTCACGTGGGTGTGAGCCGGGCTTTTCGTTGTTCTGTCAGCCGATGCGGTCGGGGCTGATCTGGTGTGTGGAGGACCAGATGTCCCCTTCGGGGTCGTAGATCTCGCGGTCGCGCTCGCTGCGCTGGTCGCCGCCCGCGCCCATGCCTCCCGGCGGGTACGCCATGAGCCCCGGACCCGAGGCCCCCGCCCCGCCGCGGAGCACCGCCGGCGCGGCCCCCGCTCCCGAGCCGCCCATGCCGTACCAGGTGCCGGGCCCGCCGGTGCTCTGCCCCGGAACAGGGGAGAACGGGGTGCTCGTCGGCATCTGCGTGGTGGGCGGGTTGGTGAGCAGGTTGGGTGTGGACTGCTGCGGGTAACCCGTGGTCGGCGTGGTGGTGGTCGGGTAAGTCGGGTTGCCGGCGTCGGCGAGCTGGGTCTTCGGCGGGTCGGCGCCGATCACCGGAGGCACGCTCTGGTCCTGGTCCCCGGGCTTCTGCGGCGAGCCGCCGGTGCCCGTGCCGGTGCCGGGCTGCTGGGGGTCGGACGGGTCTCCCGTGGACGGGTCGTCCTGTCCCTTGCCCGGGTCCTGGCCCGGATCGTCCCGCCCCGGGTCCTGGTCCTTGCCGGGGTTCTGGTCGCCCTTGCCGTCGGAGCCGTTGGAGCCGTCGGCGCCGTCACGACCGGTGCCGGTGGTGCCGTCGGTGCCGGTCGAGCCCTTCGAGCCGTCGCCCGTGCCGTCGCCGGTCCAGTACCTCGTCTCGCCCGACGGCGTGTTGGTGCCGCTGCCGGGGTCGAGGTGGTCCTGCTTCTGGGTCTCCACCACCATGGGCTGGATCTCGGGCAGCTTGAACGCCAGGCCGTCGGCCATCCGCGCGTTCAGATCGTTGATCTTGTTGTTCAGCTGCTCCAGATGGTTCCGGGCCGCCACGTCCACCAGATACCCGGCGGTCCCCAACTGCGGGTTGAGGTTCGTCGAGGGCTCGTTGTCGACATTGGTCGTGGTGCTGAGGGCGGTGGGCCCGGGCATGGTCGTCTTGGACGTCCTGAGCTGCTGGGCGTACTCGACCATCGGCTTGCCGGTCTTCTCCATGGCGTCGCCGAGCGCGGCGGCGCTCGCGTGCAGCAGCCGCAGCGCCTCCAGCGCCGTCGTGGCGCCGTCGCCGCGCCAGACCTCCGCGAGCTCCTCGGCGGCCTTCATGAGCGTGCCCTCAAGCCCGCTCTTGCCGTGGACCAGCTCGGCCGCCTTGATGTAGCTGTTCCCGGCGCTCTCGATGCGGTCCGGGTCGGTGGCCTTCAAATAGGAGACGACCTGGGCCCTGGTGACGAAGATGCCCGGCTTGCTGTTGCCGAGGTAGTCATAGAGCCTGATCGGCTTCCACTCGTCACCCATCTACGCCATCCCTGCCGGTATCTCACGCACTGCTGTCCCGGTGCCCTTTTTCGTAGTTGGAGACGGCCCGTTCGACCGCCTCGGCCCACTTCTCGATGTAGTCGATGAGCTGGCTGTAGCTCTCGCCGAACACCTTGTACGCCGACTCGAAGTTGGCGCCGAAGTTGCTGGCCACCTCCCACTTGCCGGTGGCCTCCGGTCCGACGTTGCCCAGCCCCTGCACCTCGCCGACCGTGCCGGGGCCGCTCCAGGTGGCGCTCATCGACGGCTGCGGGTTGCCGTTCACGCCGCCCAGGTTCTTGAGCAGCCGCGAGACGACGTCCCTGATCGCCTCGTGATCCGCGTACGGTCCGCGGTTGTCGTTCCCGCTGAGCCCGGGGAAGTCCTTGGCGAGCTCCAGTCCCGGGGGCGGCGAGTCGTTGTCCTTCGGAACGCTCACGCCTTGCCTTTCGAGTCACCGTTGATGAGGTGGTTGGTCGTTGTCACGTCGCTTCTGAAGAGGTCCTCGTCCTCCAGGAGGAACGTGGTCCGCTCCCTCTCCTGCCGCTCCTGGCCGCTGCCCTGGCCGCCGGTCAGCGGGACCGCGGGGACCATGGCGGAGCCGCTGCCCAGGCCACGCAGGCCGGCCGCGCTCACGCCGTTACCCGCGCCCGCGCCCGCGCCGAAGCCGCTTCCGCCCGTGCCGGGGCCGCCGTACGGGCTGCCGATGCCTGTGGTGGGCAGGCTGGTGGACGGGCCGGACAGGGACGGATCGGGCATCCCGGCAAGGGACGTCGTCGGGGCCCCGGCGTTCGGGCCCTGGGAGCCGTTCAGGTTCGGGTTCGCGTTCGCATTCGCGTTCAGGGCGCTGGACGGGTCGGTCAGGCCGGGGTTGTTGCCGGCGCCGTTCTGGCCGTTGGCTCCGATCCCGTTCTGGCCGTTCCCGATTCCCGAGCCCACGTTCCCGATCCCCGTGCCGTTGGGGAACGTGCTCGTCGGGCCGGTCGTGGCGTCGATGCCGGGGATCTGGTGCCGGCTCGGGTCCTGCAGGCCGTCCTGGTTCAGGCCGTCCAGGCCGGCGGTCGGGTCGTACGGCTGGTTGAGGCCGGCCGGGATGCTGCCGCCGATCCCGGTCTTCCCGCCGAACGGGCCGGTGGGAACGTTCGGCGAGAGCGCCATGAACTGCGGGATGTCGGTCCTGAGCTCGGTGGGGAACACGTCGTTGTTGAGCTTGGTGTCCTGGCTCAGCAGCTTGATGGCCTCGGCGGCCTTCTTCCTGTCCTTCTCCTCCTTGGAGTCTCCCCAGAGGTTCACGAACGGGATGTCGCTGATGAAGCGGGTGATGCCGCCGACGAGGAGGCCCACGCCGGCGCCGATCACCACACCCGGCACGGCTCCCACCCCGCCGAAGAAGGAGCCGATGGCGGCCCCGGCCACGCCGCCGGTGACGGCGGCCTCCCCGAAGTCGATGTCGCTGCCGGGGTTGTCGGGCACGTCTCCCTTGGCCACCTGCAACGTCCGGGCGTGGACGATGAGCGCGGGGGCGACACCGTGCGGGTTCTTCGGGGGGTTCTTCGGATCGACGGGCTGGTCGCTGATCGTGGTCGAGATGTCGGCCGCCGCCTTCCGCAGCTTGCGCAGCTGCGCTTTGACGGTCTTGGCGTCCTCGCCCGCGGTCCAGTACTTGTCCAGCTCCCGCAGGTGCTTGTCGATCACATCGACGAGATTGTCGAGCCGTACCTTGGCTTCGAGGAACTCGGCCGCGGCCTGGCCGACGAGCTGGGGCTTGTTCTTGGCCAGCGTGTCGCGGAGCAGATCGAGCGTCGCGCCCTCGAACTCGATGCTGCCGATTTCGCCCCTGATGGGCGCCTGGTACTCGGCCATCAGACCCGCATCACCTTCGACCTGCCCTCGCCGTCCACTTCGACGCCGTCGTAGTTCTGCAACGCCTGATCGAGCAGGCCGATGACGTTCGCCACCTGGCCGGTGATGTTCGAGTAGGTGCTGGTGACGGTGGTGATGGCGTTGGTGGTGCTCTGCCGGAAACCCATGGCCGCCGGCCAGAAGCCGCCCAGGGCGTCATAGTCGCCGCTCAGCGTCTCGACGGGACTGGAGCCGGTGAAGATGGCCTGCACGGCGCCGCCGCCCGACTTGCCGGCCTGATGGCCAGGGTCCAGCATGGCGAGGGCCTCTTCCAGGTCCGTCTTGGCCGCCTTGATCGCCCTCCGGCTGAGCTCTACTCCGCCGTTGTCGCTGCCCATGTTCCCCCTCTGGTGTCGGCCCCCGCGCTACGCCTTACCTGCCGTCGAAGATCTGGGAGTTGATCTTCTCGACCTGCTGCATGTTCATGTTCGTGATGTTGATGTTCTTCTTCATCAGGTCGATGAACTGCGACATGTCGTTGGCCTCGCGCTCCCAGAGCTGCCGGACCTCGTCGAAGACGGTCTTGGTCTGGCCCTGCCAGATCGCGCTCTTGGCCAGCAGGTCCCGCTCCAGGGTGTCCAGGGTGGTGACCATGTCGTTGAACGCCCTGGCGAAGGCGTCCTCGCCCTCGCCGAGGCCGGCGTAGTTGACCTTTGTGATATCGAAGATGTCGTCCGCGGGCATCGCGGCCTCCTCTGCTAGCTGGTCCTCGTAACCGGTGCGGCGCTGATCAGCGCGACAGCGGCGCGGCGTTGATCAGGTTGGCGATCTGGTTGATCGCCTCGGTGCGCTCCTGGTTGAACGAGGCGTAGTTCGTGTTGCTCGTCCCGATGTTCTCCGCCAGGCGGCGCAGGCTGCCCAGGATGACGTCCATCCGCTCGTGCCACTTCTTGTGGACGGCGTCGAACGCGGCCTCCGACTGGCCCACCCAGTGGTGCTTGAGGCTGACGCCGGCCTGGTCCAGGTTCAGCTGGATGCCGCGCAGGCGCTCGGCGGCGTCCTCGATGAGGGTGATCGCAGCCTTGAGATCGGCTTCACTTACTTGAGTCTGCGGTTGTGCCCCCACAGTCCCTCCCTTGCTGGGTCGGCTGACTCCAGCCGACTACTGAAGTCGGCCCGTTTGGTCACATTAGTGAACATCAACCACTAGCGTCGCATGTGATCACGTTAATTTTCCATATCATCGGGGCGGATGGTGGGTGTATTGACAGAATGTACGCATTTGGGGCTTTGCTCCTGCTGAGTACTGACAGGCCGTATCTGCCTGTACGGCACCTGTGTGACTGGCGTAACGTATGGGCCGATCGTGACAAGGGGGGCACGTGGCCGACGAGAGCAATCCCTACTCGAGCGCCCTGAGCGGGCTCAACGGGCTCGGCGCGACCGTCGACCCGCGCTCCAAGGACCCGGACTTCTCGATGAAGTACTCCAGCGTCACGACGCTGGGGAAGAACGTGAGCAGCTACGGCGACGACCTGACCTCGATGAGTCAGAAGACCGGCGCCATCGACATGCACCAGTTCACCTTCGGCCTGATCGGCGGCGGGCTCAACGTGGCCCATCGTTCGGTCCGCGACAACGCCGTCGAGGCGTTGAAGCAGGCCAAGGACGTGCTGGACTCGTGGAAGCAGGCACTCTCCGACGCGGTCGCCAACACCAAGGAGGCCGAGGAGGCCAGCAAGGCCGGCAAGAACGGCCCCGGCGGGCCCAGTGGGCTGGGACCGATGGGCGGCGGCAGCCTGCCCAAGGGCCCGGACCTGGGCGGGGGCCTGCCCAAGGGCGTCAACCCCGACGATCTGAAGATCGACAAGCCTTCGGCGGATGACCTGAAGCCGCCGGACATCCCGAAGCCGGACATCCCGAAGCCGGACATCCCGGGGTCCGACATCAATCAGCCGGACATCGACCAGCCCAACATCGACCAGCCGAAGACCGATCAGCCCAACCTCAACCAGCCCAACCTCAACCAGCCCGACCTCAAGCAGCCGGACATCAAGACCCCCGACCTGAGCGACCTCAACCAGACGCCCAAGACCAACCTGGAAGGTCTCAACCCCAGCCTGCCCACCTCGACCACGCCGCAGATCCCCGGCACGCCGGGGTACGACCCGCGCGCCTCCATACCGCGCACGTCGGTCGGCGTACCGGAGAGCGGGATGGGATCCCTCGGTGGCGGCGGCACGCCAGGTACGGGCGGCCCGGGCACGCCGGGCAGCATCGCCCGCGCGTTGAACAGCGGGATGCCGCTCTACCCCATGACCCCCGGGATGGGCGGCGGAGCCGGCCAGGAGGACAAGGACCGCGAGCGCGGTCCCCACCTCGGCGAGGACGAGGCGGTCTGGGAGACGGACGAGGACATCACGCCGGCGGTGCTCGGCAGGGAGGAATAGGCGAGAAGGTGGCTTACGAGGAGGATTACGAGCTCTTCAAGCGTGCCTGGTCGGTCACGGCGGCCGCGACGGCCATCATTCCGTACGCGCTGCCCATTCTCGGGCTCATGAGCCTGGTGCTCGCCGACCCGGGGGAGCAGGACCGGGCAGGGGATCAGTGGAACGACAAGACGCCGGTCAACATCTCGCAGAACGACCAGAAGGGGTGGCACCCCCCGATGGCCGCGGGCGCGAAGCCCGCGCAGCAGACGTGGAATGTGCCCATGACGGCGTCCTCGTCCCAGGCCAGTGATCTCAGCTATCTGCGCGGCGAGCTGAAGCGGCTGGTCAAGGAGATCGGCGACGCCGGCGAATGGGCCGGCCAGGGTTACTCGTCGTTCACGCAGAAGGTCCTGGAGCTCGACGGGCAGTTGGAAAAGCTCGACAACACCCGCGTCGCCTGCGGGGACACCCTCAAGTGCTCCGCCGCCGCGTACCACTTCCTGGCGCAGCTCTGCATGATCGTCAGCACTCTCATGGGAACTCTGGCGGCGTTCGTGGCGATAACGTATGCGACGCCGGCCAACGTCCAGGCGCAGGTGACGGCCATCAAGACGGTGCAGAGCGTCTACAAGTCCATGCTGGCCAGCTTCAAGAGTCATTGGAAGCTCGTCGCGAAGGTCACCGTCTACATGGGGCTGGCGGCGACGGCGTACAGCCAGTTCACCAAGGACCTGCCGTTCCTGAAGGCCATGCCGTCCACCGGCACGCCGAACCTGGTCGACGCCAGCGTCATCTGGGACCCCTCCAAGGCGGACATGGTCAAGAACCCGACACCGCAGATGCCCAACGTGGACGACGGGATGATCCCGGAGTTCGGCTTCTAAGACCGATGCCGGGCGCCGCCCCGCGCCCGCCGACCCGGCACGGGCGGCCCGTACGCCGCCCCAGAGGCCCTGTACGCCGGCCCAAAGGCCCATACGCCGGCCCTGGGGCCCGTACACCGCACAGCCGCCCGCCACCCGCCACCCGCCACCCGCCACCGGGACTATCGCCCGCCACGCGCACAGCCGTCCGCCACCCGGACTATCGCCCGCCACCCGCACAGCCGTCCGCCACCCGGACTATCGCCCGCCACCCGGAATATCGGCCAGACGACTGATCGCCCGAACACGTCGGCAGCCGTCGTGTTCGGCGGACTGCCTATCGCTGTCTATCGCTGCCTATCGTTGACCATCTCCCCATCTGCCCATCGCTGACTATCGGCTGCCGACCGCCAAAGGCACCATGGCCGCGGCAGGGTCCAGCGCCGGCCCCTGCGGGATCGCGTGCATGATGCTCGTCGGCACGGGCGCGATGTCCGCGGCGTCGTAGCCCAGCTTCGCCAGCACCTCAACCGACGGGATCTGATACCGCACCCCTTGGTCGCTGATCAGCGCAAGCGAACTCGCCACCGCGCCGAGCTGGCCCTCACCGGGCAGCACCCCGGCCACCACGGCGCTGCCCGGCGGGAGCAGCACCTGGTCGAAGCGGTCCCGTACGCCTGAGCTCGACGGCGTCGGAATCGCGACCCTGCTCCCGACCGTCACCTTGGCCACCACCGAGCCGGCCGCCGTGTTCGGATACACCGAGCAGAGCGGCGTCGAGCCGGACACGTTGATCACCTTGGGCATGGTCGTCGGCAGGGTGGGGTCCATGACGTTCTGGCGCGAGGGCGACGCGTTGGCCGAGGCCGCGTCGATCTGGATCTCCCGTGCGACCCGGTTGCCGTACGCCTTCTTGATGTTCGGGTCCTCCAGCAGCAGCCTGGCCTGGACGGCGGTGATGGGCGCCAGACCGTCGTTGAGCAGCACGTACCACCGTGGGGCCGTGCCCGGCATGGCCGGGACCACGAACACCTGCCCCACCACCGCCGTGACCTTCCCGTTGGCCCGAACCTTCCTGCCGAGGTTCGCCACGTTCGGGCCCTTGAAGTCGTGCCCGACGGGCAGCGCGGTCAGCCACGCCGCCGGCACCTTCCTGGGCTGCGCGTTGAGCGCCCGCACGCCGTGCTGGTTGACGCGCATGCGGCGATTACCCCAGATCACCCAGTTCTGCTCCCCGTCGGAGACCACCATCGCGTCCCCGCCCACGGGCCTCCCGCCGATGTCCGTCCCCCCGATTAGGGTCGTGTACGGCTTGCGCCCGCCCGTGTTGTCGGGCCCTTCCACCACGCACACCGACCACGGCGCCTTGACCAGCTTCTTCCGGTCGGGCAGCGAGTCGGGCGCCCCGGAGATCCCGATGAGCGGCCCTCGGGCGTACCCGGCCAGCGAGGCGGCGCTCACGCTCCGGGTCGTGATCTCCCCGGCGTCCAGCACGAGCCTGGCCGACGCGTAGTTCGCCACCGGCAGCAGCCGGCGCTGCTGCTGGCTGTAGATGAACTTGGCCCCGCTCTCCTCCTCGACCAGCAACTGCCCCGGGTCGGTCAGCTTGGTCGCATTCCCGGGCCGCACCAGCCCCCAGATCCCGAACACCGCCATCACCAGGACCCCGATCAGGATCCCGCCGAACGTGGCGACGTTCTGCCGGCGCATGGGGGACTCGGGGACGTCGGGCTCGGCCTGCAGGAGCGCCATGCCAAGCCTCTGCTGCATCAAGCGGTGTGCCTGATAGAGGTCCTTCTTGGTCTGCACAGCGCCTCCCCGCGTCAGAATCCGCGCATCAGCATAAACGCCTCAAACCCCACCCGCCCCAATCCCCCCAATTCCCCACCGATCTCATCCCTTCACCAACTCCCCCAGCTTCCACCCACCAACCCACCCCAGCCCTCTCAACCACCGCCCGGCCGGGGCTTTACCCGCTCATCCATCCCAGACCTTTCGACCACCGCGGGGCCCAGGGGTTAGCCCGCCCGTCCACCCCAGCCTCCCGACCACCGCGGGGCCCGGGGCTTAGCGTGCCCATCCATCCCAGCCCCCTCAACCACCGGCCAGCCCAGATCTGAACCCTCCATCCACCCCAGCCTCTCAACCACCGGGCGGCCCAGCGCTTCTAACGTTGGCAGCCCTTCCAGCCAATCAGCCCCTGCTCGCTGCCTGCCTCCAGCCTCACCCCAGTGCGCCCCCCCGCGAACCACGCTCGACCCGTTGCCTCCAGCCTCATCGCCTCGCTTCGCCTCGCCTCGCCACTCTTGAACCAGCGCCGCCCGGCCGACCACGTCTCCCATACCTCAGGTCGCCTACCTCCGTCCCTCGCACGTCGGGTCACGCGAACACCGCTTCGCAAGGCCCAAGCCGAACCCCAGCACCCCGCCTCTATGGAAGGAGCAACCCCCAGTACAGCGCCCACGGGACGAACACGACGCCGCCCACCATCAGCAGCCCGACGCGCACCTTCTCGCCGGCCGGAGCGGACCGGCGCCACCGTACGCAGGTCAAGACGGTGCTCACAACGGTCGCGATCGCAAGAGCCTGGAGCGCAAGCCAGATGAGCGGTCGCTCCGCCACCAGAGGCCCCGGCGAAGCCAGCTTCCCCCCGGTCATGATCGAGTAGAACATGTAGAAGAACCCACCGACGACCACCGCAAGCCCACCGGCACTGACCAGCCACGCCCCCTTGACGGGCGCCGCTCCGCCCTTCCCCGCCCCTATGGCGGGCGCCGCTCCACCTTCCCCCATCCCTGAGACGGGCGCTGCCTTGCCCTTCCCCACCCCTGTGACGGGCGCTGCCTCGTCCTGCTCCGCCCGGTCCACACGCGCCGCCTCGCCCTGCCCGGTCCTGTCGACACGCGCCGCCCTGCCCTGCTTCGCCCGGTCGACAGGCGGCACCCCACCGCGCCGCCGGACCCGGCGTACCAAAGCCACCACCGGATAGCCCCCGAACGCCACCAGGAACAACACCAGCGCAGCCCCCTGAACGCCCGCCGACTCCCACCACTCGGCAGGCGGCACCGCCACAGTGTCGTCCGCCTGGACCGGCGCAGGCCCTGTCACCTGTGCCACTGGCGCCCGCCCCGAAGTCGCCTCTCTCACCCAACTGCCGACCAGCTCCGCATAACCAGGAGCGAGCTCGGGCAACCGCGTGACGCCACCATCGGGCGTCCGATGGGCAGCATGATCGGCATCCGCGAAGAACCGGAACGTGTACTGCCGGTTTCCTCCCTTCTCCAGGGCTTTGGCGAAGATGGGCGGCGTCTCCCGGGGCGGCGTCAGCAGATCGCGTACGCCCCAGATGCCGAGCACGGGCTGCCGTACGCTCGCGATGACCGGTTCCGGATCGTAGTAGGGCTCGGGAAACATCCCGCCATCCGCGATCACCCGGTACATCGTGGGCTCGGCCCGATCGACGAAGGACCCGCGTACCCCCGCCTTCCGTAACCCGGCCGCCACCGCCCAGGTCTGCTGCCGCAGCGGCTGCAGCGCGTTGGCGCCCACCAGGATCACGAACGAGATGTCCGCGGATCGCGACGCAGCCAGCGGCGCCACCCATCCGCCCTCGCTGAGGCCCCAGATCCCGACCTTCGCCGGATCGATCCCCGGTTGCCGCCGCAGCGTCTGCACGGCCCCCAGGGCGTCGTCGGCCAGTTGCGAGTACGACCTTTCGAACAGCGAATACCCCTCGGAACGCTTGTCGTAGATCAGCACTGACAGCCCTTGGCGGGCGAACGCCACAGCCTCGCCCAGCAGCTTGTCCCGTTTCGTCCCGGCCCCTGCCCCGTGCACCAGCACAACCCCGGCCCGCCCGCTCCGTGCCCGCACCGGACTGATCACGCTGCCGTGCAGCACCAGCCCACCGCTCCCTCGAAAGCTCACCTCGGCGGCAGCCAAGTCGTCGGGTACCTCAATTCCCTCACCGGACCCAGCTCCGAAGCCCGCCCCGCCACCACCCCCGAGCTGCCCGGCACCATCCCCGAGCTGCCCGGCACCACCTCCGAGCTGCCCGGCACCACCCCCGAGCTGCCCGGCACCACCCCCGAGTTGCCGGACATGACCTTCGAGCTGCCCGGCCCCGAGTCCCTGCTGCCGAACGTCCTGTCCGCCGACGTGTCCGGCCGAGAATCCGTCCGCTAAGGGCACCGAAGGAGAGCTGGACGCAGCGAGTCCCACGGAAGCGCCGAGCAGTGAAGAACCACCAGAGGGTCCAGCCGCCAGAAGGGTGGCGGCGACGGCCGCCAGAATCTTTCGCATATTGCCGAAGGTACTCTGCAGAGAACTCTCGGCAAAGGGAAGTCTGCAGATATCGTTCGCGAGGACTACCCTCCTCCTCATGAAGGAGGACGAGACGAAGCGTGACGACGAGCCGTTCATCCTCGACGACCCGGACAGGCTCAAGGCCCTGGCCCACCCCATGCGCCGCCGCATGCTGACCCACCTCAACATCCACGGCGCCGCCACCTCCACCACGTTGGGCGAGCTGCTCGGTGCCAAGACCGGCACCACGAGCTACCACCTGCGCCAGCTGGAGAAGTACGGCTTCATCGAGGAGATCCCCGAACGCTCGTCCGGTCGCGAACGCTGGTGGCGCCGCGCCGAGATCCCCAGGGACATGCGCTTCCCCACTCCCGACCAACTGGCACCGGAGGACCGCGCGGTACTGGGCGAGTTCCTGAGGATCGGGTTCGAGGAGGACCGCGCCCTCATGGAACGCTTCCCAGCCGCCTACCGCGCCGACCCCGACTGGGCGAAGGGCTCAAGGGGTCTGGCCCGCATGACGAAGGAGGAGCTGAACGAGTTCTACAACGCGTACATCGCGTTGCTCCTCAAATACAGCCACCGTCCAGAGGACGCCCCTCCGGATGCCCGCCCCATCTACGTCCGCCTCTTCACCCTCCCCGCCGACGAGCCCTGACCCACCCCCGCGCCGGCACGACTCCACCGACCGATGCCTCCTGACCGATCTCCCGTGTCCACCTAGCTCCGCCGGCCGACGCTCCCTGACCGACCTCCCGTGCCCGCGCAGCCCCTGCCAGCCAACGTGCTTGACCCACCCTCACGCCGGCACGACTCCACTGTCCGACGGTCCCTGACCGACCTCCCATGTCCGCCCAGCTCCGCCGGCCGATGAGCCTTGACCGACCTCCCGTGCCCGCGCAGCCACGCCAGTCGACGTGCCCTGCCCCACCCCCACGCCGGCACGTCTCCACCGACAGGCGCTCCCCGACCGACCTCCCGTGTCCGCCCAGCGCCGCCAGTCGCCATGCCCTGACCCACCCCCGGCCCCCACAGTTCACCCCGCCAAGCGTTCGGGTACACCCCCACGCCCCACCCGCCGAGGGGGCGGGCGCATCCCCGGCATCGCAAGGACTCCGCTCGCGGAGCACCACCATCACGCCGGGCACTACGACCATGGGTTTTCAAGGCGGATGTCTGTAACGGCAGGTCCCACGGGCACGGGGGTTCAGTCTCGTAGCCGGTGGTCCCGAGGGTGGTAGGGCTGGTTGCCCGGCCGTCGTACGTCAGCCGTGGTCGGGAAGGGCCGCTTGGATGGGGGTGATGTTGCCCGTTCTCACCAGGAAGCCTCGGCCAGGGGGGCCGCCGACCGTTCCGCGGGGTAGGCGGATCGAGAAGATGTCGCCGTCGGCCTGGCTCTGGACGGCCAGGAGCACCCCGGTTCGGGCCTTGCGCGTCTCGGCGACGAACCCGCGGTAGGCGACGGCCAGGTCCCCGGTCGCGCCGGCGATCAGCAGGCCGTGATCGCCGTCCCGGCCCGACCGGAGCACCTCCTCCAGCGCCACCCCCAGCGGACCGTCCGCGTTGATCAACTCGGCGTCGTCCACCAGCACCACGTACTGCTGCAGCTCCGCGACCAGCTCCGGCAGGTTGGTCGCGTTGCCGTCCAGCACCGCCAGTGCCCCGTCCAGCTCCCTTAACGGGCTGCGTCGGGGCGCGACCGCGATGACGGGCGTGCCCCGGGCGATGAGCGAATGGGCGGCGGTCAGCAGGACGGACGAGCGACCGGAGCGGGACGGGCCGGCGATCACGCCGCCGGGCCCGTGGGCGAGCAAATCGAGCCCGAGCGGCGCCAGGGCGTCGCCGCCGGCACCGATCAGTGCCCACAACGGGGACGGGGGCGTGAACGTCGCGTCCAGGGCGAGCGCCTGGGACGCCGTGATGCGCATGGGGAGGGCGTCCACCCGCAAGGGCGGCTCGCCCTTCCACAGCCAGCCGCCCTGGCCGGCGCTCGCGGGCCGCCCGTGAGCGGGACCGGAACCCCGTAGGGAGCTCTCCGAACGTGCCATCGACGTGCGGGCCAGGGATTGGAACGCGGCGACCTGGGCCGGGCCCGACGGGTCGGCGGAGAGCAGCGCGATGTGGTGCTCCACGATGCCGTGCTCGCCTATCGAGAGGGCTCGGCCGGGTGGCATCGTCGCGGGCAGGCCCTTGAGGGGGAAGCCCGCCAGGCCGTAGTCGGAGGAGTCCGAGAGGCGCAGGAGCAGGCGGTCGTCGAAGACCGTCGAGACCTGGCCGAGCAGGCCCGACCGGTCGCTGGTGACCACGGCCCTGAACCCCACCGCCGGGCCTTCGCGCATGAGCTGGAGCAGCGACTCGATCAGGCGGCCGTAGTCGTAGCTCTCGAAGGCGGCGACGAAGCCCTCCCAGCGATCGAGCATGAACACCAGCCAGGGGAGGCGGTGGCCCGCTTGGCGGTATTCGGCCAGGGAGGCGTGCCCGGCCTCGGCCAGGAGCTGCTGGCGGCGGCCGACCTCGGCACGCAGGCGGGTGAGCAGGCGTTCGACGCGGTCGATCTGGTCGCGGGTCACGACGGCGCCGCAGTGGGGCATCGTGACCAGGGGCAGGAGCGCCCCGGAGCCGCAGTCGACCGCGTGGACGTGGACGTCTTCGGGGGAGGCCTGGGCGGCGATGGAGCCCGCGATCGTGCGCAGTGCCGTCGATCTGCCGGAGCGGGCGGCCCCCGCGATGAGCAGGTGGCCTCCGTGGGGCAGGTCCAGCGCCAGAGGGCACCGGTCCTGCGCCCAAGGACGGTCGGTCAGGCCGTAAGGCAGCGGTGGCACCTCGGCGAACGCACCCGAGGGGGATGCCATGCCGTGGAGGTGGTCAGGTATTGCGCTGCCCGGCAGAGGGCCGTTCGCGCCTTCGGAGGAGCGGTGACTCGATGGCGGATGGAGATGGGCGGGGGCTGCCGGGTGAAGGGGTGCGGACTGACCCATGGGTGGGTGTCCGGGGAGGCCGAGGGAAGGTTGGAGCGAGCCCTTGACTGAGACCTGGAGGGGGTCATGGGGGCGGGCGGCGATGCCTGGAATCTGCCTGGAAGTGTCCTTTGGCGGGGTGGTGGGAGGGGTCGGCTGCCGTGTCCGAGAGCCGGAGTCGGCGGAAAGTGAGGATGCGGTTGCAGGGGACGCTGGGTCCCCGGAAGGCGAGGATGCGGTTGCAGGGGACGCTGGGTGCCTGGAAGGCGGGGATGTGGTTGCAGGGGATGCCGGGTTGCCGGAAGGCGAGGAGGTGATTGGCGCGGGTGCCGGCGGTGACGGGGAGAGGGCCGGCAGGTCCAGGACGAAGAGGGTGGGGAGGGGATCGAGCCAGGGGCTCGGCTGGACGGGGACCGCGGCCAGGTGGGTGGCCTCGATGAGGGCGTCGGCGACCAGGGTGAGGTCGGTGACCGTCAAGTCCTCCTCCGGCTCCGGAGGGGGCGGCAGGGGTTTGCCCAACGAGCGCCAGCTCACGTCGAGCACCCTCATGGCGGTGCCCATCCCGGCGAGCGGGCCGGCCGGACCTGGCGCGGGGCTGCGGCCTCCGACTCTGGCCGTCTGTACGGCGGTCGCGGCGCCCACGCCGGAACGGACGTAGCAGCGGCCGGGCGTCGACTTGGAGATGTGGGCGGCGTCCGGGAGGTCGATGACGTCGGACGATTCGGCGGGCTCGGTCACGCGCAGGGCGATGCGCAACGACGTGTTCGCCTGGATGTCGGCCGTGACGACGCCGGCAGGACGTTGCGTGGCCAGGATGAGGTGGATGCCCAGGGAACGGCCACGGCGGGCGATGTCGACCAGACCCGTGACGAAGTCGGGCAACTCGGCCACCAGCGCGGCGAACTCGTCGATGATCAACACCAGGCGTGGCATGCCCGTGCCCGTGTAGTCCTCGATGTCCTTGGCCCCGGCCGCTGCCAGCAGGCGCTCTCTCCGGCGGATCTCGGCCGCCAGCGAGTCGAGGGCCCGCTGGGTCAGGTGGCCGTCGAGGTCGCTGACCATGCCGACCGTGTGCGGCAGGCGTACACACTCCTTGAAGGCCGCGCCGCCCTTGTAGTCGATCAGCACGAACGTCAGCTGGTCGGGCCGGTTGGCCACCGCCAGCGAGCAGATCAGCGTCTGCAGCAGCTCCGACTTGCCCGCACCCGTGGTGCCGGCGATCAGGCCATGGGGGCCGTCGAGCCTGAGGTCCACCGAGAACGGGCCCTCTGGGCCGATGCCGATCAGCGCGCTCGTGGAGCCCTGGGCACGCCATCGCCCGGCCAGCTCACGTCCGGACGGGTTGGGCAGGTGCATCAGGTCGAGCAGGCGGACGGCGTCGGGGAGGTTGCCGGACGGGTCGTCCCTGCTCACGTCGCGGATCGGGGACAGGGCTCTGGCCAGCCGGTCGGACCAGGTGGGGGAGACGAGGTCGCCCAGGATCGGGCCGATGACGTCGAGGCCACCGCCGCGCAGGCGTACGAGACCGTCGGCGCCGCATGCGGCCACGGTCTGGCACTCCTCGGGCAGCAGCCGCTGGTCGTCGTCGATGGCGAGCGTGAACACCCCTGAACGCGGGCCCTGGCGCAGCACCTGCGGCATGTTCGGCAGGCCGCGCAGCACCTGGGCGCCGTCGAGGATCACCAGGACGTCGTAGGGGCGCACGTCGTAGGAGGAGAAGGTGGGCTTCTCCGGGCCCCCGAGGTCGTCCCAGCCGGTGGGGATCTTGCCCAGCTCGGGGATCGCGGTGTTCTGGCGTTCGTCGATGAGGGCGGCGAGCTCGGAGACGCGGCGGGCGGCCGACTCGGGGTCGGTGCCGACCAGCGTCACGCACTCCTCGCCCGCGCGCGGCGTACAGTGCGGGAGCCAGCGCATCCAGCCCCAGCGGTGCTCGCCGTCGGCGTGCGCGGAGACGATCACGATGGCCAGGTCACGGGGGCTGTGCAGGGTCGCGGCCTGGGCGATCAGCCAGCTCGCGAGGCTGGTCGCCGCGGCGCGCGGGCCCGTGACGCCCGCCACGCCCAGCCTGCGCATGGGCAGCGCCACCGGAACGGAGCGGCACATCGGCGGATCGATGGGACCGCCCTGCTCCTCCGAGAGCTCCAGATTGGCGGGCAGGTCGGCGAGCCCGACCCTGAGCCGGAGCGAGTCGTTGTCGTGAATCCTGCGCTCCCACAGCCGCCTGCGCGGCCCCGTGGCGGTGAGCAGCACCTGCGCCGGGTCGGGCGCGTCCGACCTGCGGGCCGCCTCGTCCGCCACCCTCGCCCGCTCGACGTCCTCGTCGTACGCCTGGAGCTGCTCTTGGTATTCCTTGAGCGCCTTCTTGTGCTGCTTCTTGCCGTGGCGGCGGTCGCTCCACCACTGGCCGATCATGATGACCGGGGTCATGAGGGCGACGAGCAGGTAGTACGGCTGCTTCAGGGCGAACGCGAGCGTCACGCCGAGCACGGCGGGAAGGAGGGCGGCGAGCAATTGGAGGCGCAGGCCTTCGTTCCTGGAGGGCTCCTTGGGTTTGACGAACTTGCGCTCGGGCTCCGGGCGCCGCAGCCTGGGCGGGCGGTTGTAGGACACGCCGCCCTCGCTCCTGGGCGCCAGATGCGCGTCCTTGGGCTCGATCGACGTCAGCACGAACACCGACGAACCACACGTGAGCACGGCCTGGTCGGGCCATTCGGTCTGCTCCGTGAGCGGACGGCCGTCGAGCTCGGGCACCTCGCCGTAGTCGGCGGCCAGCTCGGCCGCCTCCCGCTCCGCGACCCGGGCCGTGAGCTCGGCGACCTCCTCGGCCCACCTGCCCTTGAGCTTGAGCCTGGGGGCCTCGCCGGGCTGCCGCCAGGCGCGCTCGATGGTGATCGCGTCCGGCGTCACGCGTACGGTCACCGCTTCCGGGGCGAGGGCGGGGTCGGCGGTGGTGATGGCGCACATCGGGTCGGAGCCGATGACGTGCACGCCCAGGCCGAGCCGGTGTACGGCGCCGGCCGCGGGGCCGCCCACCACGCGCACCTCGGCCACGCCGCCCGGCTCCTCGATGAGGGTTTCGCGGGCGAGCGCCGGGTCCAGAGTGATCTTGTCGCCGTCGCGCAGCACGGCGGTGGCCCTGGCGCGGGGGTCGAGCGGGCGGCCGTCACGCCACAGGACCGGCGCCGCCCCTGCACCTGGGGCGCTCGGCTGCGCTGTGACCGCCTGTGTCGCGATGCGCTCCGGTCGGCGGGGGTGCGGCACGTGGGCGCCGGTGTCCTGGGGGGCCGACATTCCGTAGGGGGCTCGTGCTCTGGGCAGGCGGACGACCTTCGCCAGCGGCCCGTGATCGTTGAGCGCCTCGCTCACCCTCGCCACTGTGGCGCCGTCGTCGCCGTCGATCACGACGTCACGGTCGCCCTGCCCGCCGAGCACGGTGAGCATGATCCGCATGATGCCGTCTCCTCGCTCGGATCTCGGGCGCCCAAAGGTAGCGCCCGAAGCGAGGCTAGGCGGGTTGGTTGACGGCAATGGCATGGCTGGCTGGGGCTGGGGATGAGCGGCCGTTGGGGCTCCCGATGGCTGTGGATAACCGGTCTGCGCTCTTTGGCGGGGGTGGGCGGCTAATCGGCGGGGTGGGGGGTGTGGGGGCGGGGTGTATGGCATTGGTGTCCGTTTGGTTAGGTGACGGGGCGTTGCGTCCACGCGATGGGCACGACTGGTCGATTGGCGGTTGTTGGGGGTGGGGCACGCCGGGTGGGGTTGGGGGCTGGGGATTGATGGCGGAGGTGGCGTAAGGGGATTTGGCTGGGCTGGGCTCCGTGCGCATTGCGCCGGACTGGACCGAGCGTCGTCTCGCCGACGCGGCGCTGGTTGGGTGGCGGCGGCTAGGAGCTTGATGGCGGAGGTGCTGGGGGACGGCGCTGCGGTGGCTGGCGCTGTGCTGGGCGGTGCGGCGGTGGGGCAGATAGGCGGTTGGCGGTGCGGGGTTGGCGGCTGTGGGCTAGGGCGGCTGGCTGGGCGTCGTGCGCGTTGCGCCGGGCTGCGCCGTGCGTCGTCTCGCCGACGCGGCGCTGGTGGGGTGGCGTGCGGGTGGTGGTTGCGGCTGGGTGCTCAGTGACGCTCTGGGTTGAGGGGCTTGGGATGAGCGGCTGAGTGCCGGAGGGAGTGCCGGTGAAGGCGCATGCGTGGAGGGGGTAAAGGTCGCAGGCTGGGGTGTCGGTGGGAGGGCGTGGCGGTGACGGTGGGCTGAGGTCGGATGGGTGGGGGTTTGTGGTGGCAGGTGTAAAAGGGGTGAATATTGGGGCCGGTGTTATTGGGGTGGTGGCTAGCCGGAGAAATGGTTGGTCGTCAACTCGGTAGAAAGAACCGGCATCGATTCTTCGGTATTGGCGCCCCGTCACCTGCGAAACAAGCATGGGTCCTCGCATTCCGCCCCCGCGCCCCCTCCCCGCCCCACATAATGGCGGCAATTCCACGATTCAATTGGGAGCCCCCCACCCATGAGGACCAGTGAAAAGCCTGCCGTCAACGCGGCGGCGGGGTTGTCCGGCCCGGCCTCGCGCAAGCTCCCCGTGCCACCTCGGGAACGCAAACCGGCCCTCGCGGCCCTTGCCGTTCTGCTGATTCTGGGCGGCGCGCTGGCCACGACCCTGCTCGTGCTGCGCAGCGGCGACCGCGTCTCCGCGATCCGGGTGACCCAGCAGGTCGGCGCAGGTCAGAAGTTCACCGAGCAGGTGCTGGAAGAGGTCCAGATCGCGGCCGACAGCGGCATCGACTACGTGAGCTGGTCGGAGCGGGGCAAGGTGGAGAACAGCTTCGCGACCGTCACGGTCCTGCCCGGCACGCTGTTCACGAGCCGGATGGGAGTCAAGCAGAGCAGCGAGCTCGGCCCGGGAAAGGCGACCGTCGGGTTGGCTCTCAAGCCGGGGCAAATGCCCGCCGGAGTGGAGGCGGGTGACCGGGTCCAGGTGATATATGTGCCGAGCCGTTCGGGTCAGGGACAAACGCGGGTACTGGCGGAAAGCGCTCTCGTGTTCTCGGTGGGCGACAGGTCCAGGACGGCGAATTCCGGCCAGATCACGGTAATAGTGGAGTCATCGGCGTCGCCGGAAATAGTGGCGTTCGCCTCCAGCGGTGAGATCGCGGTGGCCGAGCTACCGGGGGCACGCTGACGTGGCGCTGATCGTACTGGCGGCCGACAAAGGCGCGCCGGGTGTGACGACGGCGGCGACCGCCCTGGCGGCGGTGTGGCCGCGCCCCGTGCTGCTGGCCGAATGCGACCCCGCGGGCGGCGACCTCGCCTACCGGCTCCCGGCCGCCGACGGCGGCGTGCTGAACCCCGGCAAGGGCCTGCTCACCCTCGGCGCCACGGCGCGGCGCGGGCTGGAGCCCGCCCAGATCCACCAGCACACGCAGAAGATCGTCGGGGGGCTCGACGTGCTGGTCGGCCTCACGCACGGCGAGCAGGCCGCCGGGCTCACGTGGCTGTGGGGCCCGCTGGGCAGGGCGCTCGCCGGCATCCCGAACGCCGACGTGATCGCCGACTGCGGCCGCCTCGGCGCGCACGCGCAGCTCGGCGACCTGCTCGCCGAGGCCGAGCAGGTCGTGCTGCTCACCAGAGCCACCCTCGACCACGTCGCCCACCTGCGCGAACGCCTCCAGATCACCAAGGCGCACGGCGTCGCCGTGATCGCCGACCCGCGTAACTACCGCGCCTCCATCGACGACGTACGCAGGATCGTCGGCCCGGCCGTCCAGTACGTGTACGGCCTCGCCCACGACCCCAAGGGCGCCGAGCTGCTGCGCGGCCAGTGGGGCGGACGGCTCGACCGCTCCCTTCTCATCCGCACCGCGAGAGACCTGGCGGGGAGGCTGGTGAGTCACCGATGATCGACCACTCGCTCGTCAAGCGCTTCCGCCAGGAGGTCGGCGACCGCCTGGCCCACCAGCGCCGGCTCGACCAGGCCAACGGCCTGCCCCCGATGACGGGGGAGGACGAGCGCCAGTTCGCCCGGGCGCTGATCTCCCAGGTCCTGGAGGAGCACGCCCGCAACGAGATCGGCCTCGGCCGCACGCCCCCCACGGTCGAGGAGGAGGAGGCGCTCGCGGCCGGCATCCACGCCGCGCTGTTCGGCGTGGGCAGGCTGCAGCCGCTGCTCGACGACCCCCAGGTCGAGAACATCGACATCAACGGCTGCGACAGGGTGTTCGTCAGCTACGCCGACGGCCAGGAGCTCATGCACGACCCGGTCGCCGAGTCCGACGACGAGCTGATCGAGCTCATCCAGATCCTGGCGGCGTACTCGGGCCTGTCGAGCAGGCCGTTCGACACCGCCAACCCGCAGCTCGACCTGCGCCTGCCCGACGGCTCCAGGCTGAGCGCCGTCATGGACGTCACCGTCAGGCCGGCGGTGTCGATCCGCCGCGCCCGCCTCGGCAAGGTCTTCCTGCCCGACTTGGCGGGCAACGGCACGATAAGTCGGGACGTATCCAGGTTCCTGACGGCCGCCGTCGCCGCCCGCAAGAACATCATGATCGCCGGATCCACCAACGCCGGCAAGACCACCCTGCTCCGCGCCCTGGCCAACGAGATCCAGCCCAGCGAGCGCCTCATCACCGTCGAACGCGCCCTGGAGCTGGGCCTCGACCAGTTCCCTGAGCTCCACCCCAACGTCGTGGCCTTCGAGCAGCGCCTGCCCAACTCCGAGGGCCAGGGCGAGATCTCCATGGCCGAGCTGGTCAGACGCTCCCTCCGCATGAACCCCAGCCGCGTCATCGTCGGCGAGGTCCTCGGCGACGAGATCGTCACCATGCTCAACGCGATGACCCAGGGCAACGACGGCTCCCTGTCGACCATCCACGCCAACTCCAGCATGGAGGTCTTCAACCGCATCTCCACCTACGCCCTGCAGGCCGGCGAGCGCCTGCCGATCGACGCGACCCACATGCTCATCGCGGGCGCCATCGACTTCGTCGTCTTCATCACGAAGCGCAACGACTACAACGTCGGCGGCACCCTGCGCCGCTACGTCTCCAGCATCCGCGAGGTCAACGGCTGCGACGGCCGCGTCCTGTCGAGCGAGGTGTTCGTGCCGGGCCCCGACGGCACCGCCGTCCCGCACGCGCCGGTCTCCTGCCTGGACGAGCTCGCCGCCCACGGCTACCTGCCGGGGGGGTGGTGACGAGGTGCTCTTCAACCCGTTCGCGCTGCTGGCCGGAGCGGTCATAGGCGGCGGCCTGTTCCTGTTCTTCATCTCCTTGTACGGCATGCGCCCCCGCCCGCCCCAGCCCAAGCGCCACCTGGTCAAGATGCTGACCACGCGCACCGCGATAGCCGCGGTGGCGGCCGGACTCGTCCTGATCATCACCGGCTGGCCGGTCATGGCGGTGGGCACGGTGCTGCTCGTGTTCGCCTGGCGCGGCCTGTCGGGCGGGGCCGCCGAGGAGCGCGCCGCCATGCGCCGGCTCGAAGGGCTCGCCGCCTGGACCGAGTCCCTGCGCGACACGATCGCCGGCGCGGCCGGGCTCGAACAGGCCATCCCGTCGTCCATCAGGGCCGCCGCGCCGACGCTCAGGCCCCACCTGCGCGCCATGATCGACCGGCTGCACACGAGGATGGCGCTGCCGGAGGCCCTGGCGTTGTTCGCCGACGAGCTCGACGACCCGTCGGCCGACCTCGTGGTGGCCGCGCTCATCCTCAACTCCCGGCTGCGCGGCCCCGGCCTGCGCGACGTGCTGGGCGCGCTGGCCGTCTCGGCCCGCGAGGAGCTCGACATGCGCCGCCGCGTCGAGGCCGAACGCCGCTCGACCAGGCGCAGCGTCCAGATCGTGGTGATCACCGCGCTCGTCTTCGCCGGGCTCCTCATCCTGTTCAACCCCTCCTACGTGGCCGAGTACGAGGGCCTGCTCGGCCAGGCCGTGCTCGTGGTCGTCGCGGGGCTGTTCGGGGCCGGGTTCGCCTGGATGAGGCGGCTGGCCAGGTTCGACAAGCCGACCCGGCTGCTCATGGGAGGAGGCGGCGGCAATGGTTGAGGGCGCGCTGGGCGGGGCCGTATTAGGGCTCGGCCTGTTCGTGCTGCTGCGGGCGCTCTTCCCGGCCCGCCCTGGGCTGGTGGCGCGGCTGCTCGCGCTCGACGCCGTGCGCGAGGACGCGGGCGGCCCGAGCATCCAGCTCCTGCTGCCCGAGGAGGAGGTCAGCGCGTTCCGTCGCGGCCTGGGCGCGCGCCTGGCCCGCCTGTACGCGGCCCGCGGCTGGGAGGTCAGGTCGATCAAGGCGGACCTGGCGCTGCTCGGCCGCTCGTTCGAGGCGTTCCTGGCCGGCAAGGTGCTGCTGGCGGCCAGCGGCCTGCTGGCCTTCCCGCTGCTGCTCGGCTGGCTGGTGCTCATGGAGTGGGGCACCTCGCTCGCCATCCCGTTCTGGGCCGCCGTGCTCGTCGCGCTGCTGTTCTTCTTCCTGCCCGACCTCCAGGTCCGCAAGGACGCGGCGGCCAGGCGGCGCGACTTCCGCCATGTGGTCGGCGCGTTCCTCGACCTCGTCTCCATGAACCTGGCCGGCGGCCGCGGCGTCCCCGAGGCCCTCATGATGGCCGTCTCGGTCAGCGGCGAGCAGCCCAACTGGGCGATGGGCCGCATCAGGGACGCGCTCAGCGGCGCCAGGATCGTCGGCATCACCCCGTGGCAGGCGCTCGGCCAGCTCGGCGAGGAGCTCAACATCGACGAGCTGCGCGACCTGTCCGCCGCGCTCGGCCTGGTGGCCGACGACGGCGCCAAAGTACGCGCGTCGCTGACGGCGAGGGCCGCGACGCTGCGCCGCCGGGAGCTGGCGGAGATCGAGGGCAGGGCCGGCGAGCGGTCGCAGTCGATGCTCGTGGCCCAGCTGCTGCTCTGCGCCGGTTTCGTGATCTTTCTCAGTTTTCCCGCCGCTATGAAGATGTTGGGGTCCTGATGAACC
Source organism: Nonomuraea sp. JJY05 (assembly GCF_043496855.1). NCBI lineage: Bacteria > Bacillati > Actinomycetota > Actinomycetes > Streptosporangiales > Streptosporangiaceae > Nonomuraea > Nonomuraea sp. JJY05. The sequence goes on along the minus strand of NZ_JBIEIS010000007.1, from coordinate 60,838 downwards.
ATCCCTGGATCGTTTACCTCACCGCGTACCTGAGCGTCCGCGTCCATCGCGCCCGCACCGCCCCCACGCGCGGGGCCTCGGCCGTCGAATGGGTGATCATCACGGCCATCATCGCCGGTGTCGCGCTCGGTTTGGCGACCTTGATCAAGACGCTGGTCGAGCAGAAGCAGAGCGACCTCACGGGCACCTTCGGCGGTGGCGGCGACACCGGTGGCAACCCGTAAAGGGGACGAGCGGGGCGCGACGGTGATCGAGCTGGCCCTCCTCATGCCGGTCATCCTGGCGGTCGCGCTGCTCATCGTGCAGGTCGCGCTCTGGTTCCACGCCCGTCAGGTCGCGGAGGCCGCCGCCCAGGAGGGTGCGCGGGTGGCCAGGGCGGCGCCGTTCGACTCCGGTGACTGGCCGGGCCAGGCCACCGCGAAGGCCACCGACATCATCCGGGCCGTCGGTCCGAAGCTGCTGCAGGGCGCCACGGCCACGACGTCCGAGAAGGAACCGGACGAGCGCTTCGTCACCGTGACCGGCAGCGCCGTACAGGTCATCCCGCTGCTGCCCGAGCTGACGTTCACGATCACCGCCACCGCGGGCGGGCCGGTCGAGTGCTTCCGCCCGGACAACGGCGGCGGGGACTGCTCATGAGGCGGGCGGAGCGCGGCTCCATGGCCGTGGAGACCGTGATGCTGGCCCCGCTCTTCCTGCTGTTCCTCATGTTCCTTGCGGGAGCGGGGGTGCTGGTGGAGTCGCAGGGGCGCGTCAACGGGGCGGCCAGGGACGCGGCCCGGGCCGCGTCGGTGCAGCGCACGCTCGACGACGCCGAGGCCGCGGCCAAGGCCATCGCCGACAGCACGCTGACCGGCCCCTGCGGGTCCCCGTCCGTCTCGCTGGACGGCTCCGCGTGGGAGCAGGGCGGCCAGGTGCAGGCCGAGGTGAGCTGCGAGCTGGACCTCGGCTTCCTGGGGTTCGGCGGCGTCAAGCGGATGACCGGCACTGCGGTGGTACCGATCGAGCAGTTCAGGAGGGTCGAATGAGCGAGCGGGGGTCGATGTCGGTGTTCACCGTGCTGTTCTCCGTCGTCGTGTTCCTGCTGGCCGGGCTCCTCGTGGACGGCGGCGCGGCGATCAACGCGCGGCTGCGCGCGGCCGACGTGGCCGAGCAGGCCGCGCGGGCCGGCGCCGACGAGATCGACGTCGACCACCTGCGCTCCACCGGCCAGACCCGGCTGCTCGGCGAGGACCAGGTGTGCGCCAGGGCCGACGAGATCGTCGCCGCGCAGGGCGGCGAGGGCGTGACCCGCGGCGAGTGCGCCGTCGGCCAGGGACAGGCGCAGGTGACGGTCACCGTGTCGGTGCCCTGGAAGGCGTTCTTCCTGAGCGCGATCGGCTTCCCCGGCACCGAGATGACCGGCCGTGCCGTCGCCGCGCCCGAAGCGAGATAGACCGAAACTCACCGGTCGATGGATCGGCGAGCGTACGAGCACGACCCTGGACGGCGGAAGGGAGAGACGATGCCGACGCGAGAGCCCGCGCGCCCACACGGACGTCACACGCCCGTGCGCGCCAAGGCCAGGCGCAGCGCCGGAGACGTGCTCGCCGGCATCGGATCGCTGATCGTGCTGGTCGCGCTCGTGGGCGGGGTGCCGTACGCGCTGCTCACGTTCGTGGGGCCGCCGATCGCGCCCGAGCTGCTCGACCTCGACCTGCTCACCAGCCGCGTCGGCCCGAGCACCGTCGTGGCCGTGCTGGTGCTGCTGGTGTGGCTGGCCTGGTTCCAGCTGTTCGTGTGCGTGCTGGTCGAGGTGTACGCGGGCGTGCGCAGGGTCGGCATGCCGGCCCGCGTGCCGCTCTCCGGAGGCACGCAGGCGCTGGCCAACAAGCTCGTCGGGGCGGTGCTGCTGCTGTTCACGGCGGGTGCGATGGTCGTGCCGCTGGCCAAGCTGGCGCCCACGCCGGCCGCCACGCCGGTGACGGCGGTCGCGTACTCCGCGCCGATCGTCGAGAAGACGACTCTCGACACGCACAAGACCAAGAAGGTGTACGTGGTGCAGCCCCCGCACGGCCGGCACCACGAGAGCCTGTGGGAGATCGCCGAGAAGTGCCTCGGCGACGGCCGCCGATATCCCGAAATTTACCGGCTTAATCAGGCGAAGGAGCAGCCGGACGGCTCCCGCCTGCGCATGGCCGACCTGATCAGGCCCGGCTGGGTGCTCGACATGCCGGACGACGCCAGGCACGCCCACATCGTCCCCGTCGACCAGCCCCGCGAGCAGACCCTGCGCGAGCACCCCGGCAGGGCCTCGGTGGGTCAGCACGCGGACCGGCACGCCGACTCCAAGACCGGCCACGCCGAGAAGAAGGTCGAGGCCAAGCATCGCCAGCCGGAGCAGCAACAGCAGCCCGACCGGCCGCAGGCCACCATCCGGCAGAGCCAGACGGCCGACCTGACCGACTACCTCGCCACGGCCTCGCTGGCCGCCGCGGGCCTGCTGGTCGTGCTGGCCAGGCGGCGCCGCGAGCAGCTCTGGCGCAGGGTGTTCGGCCGCCGGATCGCACGCCCGCGCGACGACGCCGCCCAGGCCGAGGTCGCGTTGCGGCTGGGCGGCGACGCGCCGGGCGCCCGCATCCTCGACATCGGCCTGCGGCTGTTCGGCGCCGAGCTGGCCGCCCAGAACCGCACGCCGCCCCCCGTGTACGGGGCGCACCTGTCGGCCCGCACGCTCGACCTGTGGATCCACCCGCCGGACGGCGACGCGCCGGCGCCGTGGACGGCCCAGGACGGCGGCCAGGTGTGGCGGCTGCCCGCCCACGAGGGCCGCCTCTTGGAAGAGCAGGCGGGCGGGGCGCCGTACCCCGGGCTGGTCTCCATCGGCACCGACGCCGGCGGCCGCGTGCTCATCGACCTGGAGGCCGCGCAAGGCCTGATCAACGTGCGCGGCCCGCAGACCACGGCCGCGCTGGCCGCCCTCGCCGTCGAGCTGGCCACCAATCGCTGGTCCGACCGCATGCGCATCACGCTCGTCGGCTTCGGCGAGGAGCTGACCGCCATCGCGCCCGACCGCATCAGGGCCGTCGGCGGACTGGCCGAGGTGCTGCCCGAGCTGGAGGCGATCGCCGCGCCGCGCAGGGAGGTGCTGACCGGGCGCATCACCGGCAGCCCGCGCGACGCCCACTACCTGCTGTCCGCGGTCGCGCCCACGCACGAGGAGGCCCGGCGCCTGGCGCTGCTGGCCCGCCGGGACACCGCTGGTTACGTGCTGGCGGGCGAGGTCCCGCACGCCACCTGGACGCTGGAGATCGGCGACGACGGCCGGGCCAGGATCGCCGAGCTGGGCTTCGACGTGCAGGCCCAGCTCCTGCCCCGCCGCCACTACCAGGCTCTGATCGACCTGTTCCGCACGGCCTCCCGGGTCGACGGCGAGGCCCTCCCCGAGGCCGAGCCGCTGGCGGGGCTGCACCCGCCCGCCGTCGAGATCAGGATGCTCGGCCCCATCGAGGTCACCGGCCTGCGACCTCTGGAGGAGGGCCGGCTGGCGCTGGCCGCGGAGCTGCTGGTCTACCTGGCCACGCATCCCGGGGGCGTGCATCCCTCGGTGCTGGGCGGGGTGCTCTGGCCGCGCGGCGTGCAGGACATGGTCAGGGACGCCACGATCGCCAGGGTCGCCGAATGGCTCGGCCGCGAACACCTGCACACCGACGAGGCCGGCCGGATCAGCCTGGGGCCCGAGGTGCGTACGGACTGGGCGCTGTTCCGCGAGCTCGTACGCCGCTCGCACGACGATCCGACGGCCCGGGCCGTCCTGCTGGAGAAGGCGCTCGGCCTGGTCAGGGGCCCGCTGCTGAGCGGCCGCCAGCCGGGCAGGTACGCCTGGCTCGCGGCCGAGGACCTGGAGTACGACGTGGCCGCCGAGGTGGCCGACGCGGCCCACCAGCTCTGCGAGCTGCGGCTCGCGCACGGGCAGCCGGACGCCGCGGTGGCCGCCGTACGCGCGGCCCTGCTGCTGGCGGTCGACGACGAGGGCCTCTGGCGCGACCTGCTGCGGGCCACGCACGCCACCGAGGACGTCGTACGGCTGCGCGCCGTCGTCGAGGGGCTGACCCGCCGGGCGGCCTCGCACCCGTACGGCGGCGGGATGGCCCCGGAGACCGAGGCACTGATCGAGGAACTGCTGCCCACGTGGCGCATCCATGTGGTGAGGGAGTCGTCGGCATGAGACGAGTCGTGGTGCTGCTGATGATCGTCCTGGCGGGCTGCGGGCAGGCCGAGCGCCCGTACACGCCCGCGGCGGAGCCCACCCCGGCGAAGCCCTCCGTCAAAGCCACCCACCCGGAGGAGCCGCTGCCGACCGGACCCCAGAGCATCGCCATCAGCGACGGCCTGCGCGTGCGGGTGGAGTGGCCGGCGAATCCCGACCCGCTGCTGAAGGTCATCGTCGACCAGTACGTGGGCACCCGCCAGGCGGTCGTCGAAGGGACCCGCGGCTACCGGCGCAATCTCGAGATCAAGGCCGAGGAGCAGGCGACGGAGTGGGTGAACCAGTTCGTCGACGAGGAGCGCTCGATGCGCGGGACGGGCCGGCTCTACGACCTGCGGGTCAGCGCCCGCATGGGCAAGGGCGCTCAGATCAACGCATGCGTGGACGAGTCGGATGTGCGGATGATCTCCTCCCGTACCGGGAAGGCCGTCGCCCCCCAACCCGATTGGCTGCGCACCCCCTACGGCCAGAGCGTGGTCGCCCATCGCGGGGACGACGGGGTGTGGCGCATCAGGTCCTACATCACCTCCACAGAGAGATGCACCCGATGAAACCTTTGCTCGCGGTACTGCTCGCGGTGCCGCTGCTGGCCGCTCCAACCCCGGGGCCCCGCGACGTCGATGTCAACGGCAACCAGCGCGGGCGGACGACGACCCTGAGCCTGGAGGCCAGCACCATCAAGATCACCGGTGACGGCAAGGGCGGCACGGGCGACGGCTATCGCATCCCGCGTCCCTGCTGGTACGAGCCCAGCCTGAACGCCGAGGAGATGTTCCGGCTGCACACCGAAGGCCGCGACCCGGCCAACCGGGCGCGCATCGACGAGGAGAGCTTCCGAGCCTTCATCCAGCAGTTCAAGGACAAGCTCGGCAAGCCGGGCCGGTGGTGGGTGCCCGCCTACAACAAGGCCGATCCGAACGGCGCCGCCTGCTGGGGCGGCCTCGAGCTGTTCATCTTCATGCCCCCGAACACCACGCCGCCGTCCGGGATCACGATCGAGCAGCTGGCGCAGATCGCCAGGGCCGCGCTGACCGTCCCTGAGCCCACGGTCAAGCTGAACCCCGACGCCAAGAGCTTCGTCAACCTCCCGACCTTCGTCTGGCTGGAGAACGTCGGCCGGCCGCGCCGCACGGTCACGGCGTCGATCCCCGGCGTCATGAGCGTGACCCTGGTGGCGACGCTCCAGGACATCAAGATCGATCCGGGTACGACGAAGGACCGGGCCGAGGTGCACGAGGAGGGCTGCGGGCCGTCCGGGAAGCCGTACGAGAAGGGCGCCCAGTTCACCTGCGGCGTGCGTTACCTGCGCTCGGCGATCGACCAGCCGCGCGAGAAGTACACGCTGACCGTCACCACCGTCTGGCCGGTCCAGGTGGCCGACAACGTGGTGCCGTTCCAGTTCGCGCCCGTACAGGTCGGGGCCAGCCGCGACGTGCCGGTCGGCGAGATCCAGAGCAACGTCAAGCCGTGAGACCGCTCAGGCCCGGACCACCGCCACCAGCGGGGCCAGCTCGGGCAGTTCGGCCGCCTCGTCGAGCACTTCCTTCAGTACGCCGTCGTGCGTGGGGCGGGCCCGTTCGAGCAGCTCGAACCCGGCCTGCGTGACCTCCGAGTAGATCCCGCGCCTGTCGTCCTCGCACAGGTAGCGCCTGAGCAGGCCGCGGTTCTCCAGGCGCGTAACCAGCCTGGTCGTGGCGCTCTGGCTGAGCACGACGGCCCTGGCGAGCTGCTGCATCCGCATGTGCCAGCCGTCCTGCCGGGCCAGCACGTCCAGCACTGTGTATTCGCTCACACTGAGCGAGTGCTCCTTCTGGAGTGATTTCTCCAGCCTGTCCTCGATTTTCGCGTGCAGCGCCGCGAGGGTGCGCCAGCCCTGGGCGCGCGCCTCCACGGCGTCATCGGCGAGGGGCATGTGACAGCCTCCGCAATATCCTTGTATGGTCACTTAGTCGGCGTGTGCAAATAATGTCCGCGCTTACTAACGTCGTCTGAGGAGTAGTCTATGCCTCTCGCCCTGTTCGCCCTCGCGATCAGCGCCTTCGGCATCGGAACCACGGAGTTCATCATCAACGGGCTGCTGCCCGAGGTGGCGGCCGACTTCCACGTGACCATCCCGGCCGCCGGCCTGCTCGTGTCCGGCTACGCGCTGGGTGTGGCGGTGGGCGGGCCGCCGCTGACCATGCTCGGCGGGCGCCTGTCGCGCAAGACCATGCTGTTGTCGCTGATGGTGCTGTTCATCGTCGGGAACCTGCTGTCGGCGCTGGCGCCCTCGTACGGGGTGCTGATGGCCGGCCGGTTCCTGTCGGCCTTCGCGCACGGCGCGTACTTCGGGGTCGGCTCCGTGGTGGCCGCCGACCTGGTGGCGCCGCAGAAGCGGGCCAGCGCCATCGCCATGATGTTCACCGGCCTCACGCTCGCCAACGTCCTGGGCGTGCCCCTGGGCACCTGGATCGGCCAGGCGTTCGGCTGGCGGGCCACGTTCTGGGTCGTGGTGGCGATCGGCGTGGCCGGTCTCGCCGGCGTCGTCGCCCTCGTCCCCCGGCAGCCGCGCCCGACCGGGAGCGTCGTGCGGGAGCTGGCGACGTTCCGCAAGGCCGGCGTCTGGCTGGCCCTCGGGATGACCGTCTTCGGCTTCGCCCCGGTCTTCGCCGTCATCACGTTCATCGCGCCCATCATGACCGGCGTGGGCGGCTTCTCGCCCGGTGCCGTGCCCGTGGTCATGGCCCTGTTCGGGGTCGGCCTCGTGGTGGGCAACCTGATCGGCGGCAGGCTGGCGGACCGCGCGGTCATGCCCAGCATCTACGGCTCGGTCGCCCTGCTCACCCTGCTGGCCGTGGCGGTGGCCCTGGTGGCGGGCAGCCGGCCGGCCTTCGTGGTCGCCATCACGCTGTTCGGCGTGGCCGCCTTCGCCACGGTCCCGCCCCTGCAGACCCGCGTCCTGGACGCCGCCGCCGGCGCTCCCACGCTCGCCTCCGCGGCCAACATCGGGGCCTTCAACCTGGGCAACGCGATCGGCTCCTTCGTGGCCGGCCTCACCATCGACGCCGGCTTCGGCTACACGGCGCCCGCCTGGACCGCGGCCCTGCTGGGCCTGGCCGGGCTGGCCGTGGCGGGGGCGGCGGGCCTCCAGGCCCGCCGCCTGGTGCCCGCCACCTAGAGAGTGCGGGACTCGTGGGCGATCAGCCACTCCTTGACCGGCACGCCGTAGTAGTAGCCGCCGTAGCCTCCGCCGCTGGGCAGCACCCGGTGGCAGGGCACGAAGGGCGCGATGAGGTTCTGGGCGCAGGCCGAGCCGGCCGCCCGGGCGGCCGTCCTGGGCATGCCCGCCCGCTCGGCCAGCTCCGCGTACGAGACCGTGGTCCCCGCCTTGACCTCGCGCAACGCGGCATGGAGCCGCTTGCGGGTGGCCGAACCCGGCTGGGCGACCGGGACGGCGTCCAGGGCGTCCAGATCCCCGGCCAGGTACGCCCGGACCGCCGCGGAGGCGGCCCCGAGGTCGTCCACGACCTCCAGCCCCTCCGACTGCAGCTCGGGCGTGAGGCGTACGAACATCTCCGTCGGGTCGGCGGTGAAGCCGGCCGCCACCACCACTCCCTCGCGGGACAGCAGCGACAGCGGCCCCACCGGGGTCGGGATGAGCTGGGCAGCGATCATGATGAGCTCCAGAGGTGCAGGGCGGCGTAGGCCCGCCAGGGCCGCCACCGCTCGATGTGGTCGTCGGGGATGCCCAGGGCGGCCATGCGCTTCTTGAGCACGAGGTCGCCCGTGGGCCACGCGTCCGGGTCGCGCAGCGCCCGGAGCGCGATGTAGCTGGCCGTCCACGGGCCGATGCCCGGGACCTCGAGCAGGTCCGACACCGCCTCGGCGGGGTCCTGGCCGCCGTCGAGGTCCAGGCGGCCCTCCACCAGGTGGCCGGCCAGGTGCTTGAGCGTGTCGATCCGGCGGTTGGTCAGGCCCAGGCCGGTCAGGTCCGTCTCCAGGAGTTCGGCCGGAGTGGGGAAGAGGGGGCCGGGGGCCTTGGCGACGATGCGGCCGAGGAGGGTGCGGGCGCCGGCCACCGAGATCTGCTGGCCGACCACCGCGCGTACGGCCAGCTCGAAGCCGTCGAACGCGCCCGGCACCCGCAGTCCGGGACGGGCCGTCACCAGGGGCCCGAGCGAGGTCTGCTCAAGGATCTCCGAAATGGCGGAGGGGTCGGCGTCGAGGTCGAGGAGGCGGCGGCAGCGCGCCACGACGCGGGCGAGCTGCCGCGTGTCGTCCATCACCACGTCCAGGGCTATGTGGTCCCGTCGTGGTGTGAGCGTGATCGTCCCACCTGGTACGGCTCGCTCGTACGACGTCCGGTCCGCCACCTCCAGCCCCGGGATGGCGCGGGCCGCCAGGAACGCGAAGACCCCCTCCACGTCGTACGGCTCGCGCCGGTGCAGCCGCAGCCGCAGCGTCGCGTCCGAGACCCGTGGCCCCGCCGTGGCCCGCAGCTCGCTGGGCGTGAAGCCGTACGTCTCCCGCATCGTCGCGTTGAACTGCCGCACGCTCCCGAACCCCGCGGCGAACGCCACCTCCGTGACCGGCAGCCCCGTCTCCGTCAGCAGCTGCTTGGCCAGCAGCAGCCGCTTGGTCCGGGCGACCGCCAGCGGCCCGACGCCCAGCTCGGCGACGAACAGCCGGTGCAGGTGCCGCTCGGTGATGTGCAGCCGCTCGGCCAGCCCCGCCACGCCCTGCTCGTCCGCCGCGCCGTCGTCGATCAGCCGCAGCGCCCGGCCGACCAGGTCGCCGCGCACGTCCCAGCCCGGGTCGCCGGGCGAGAGCTCCGGACGGCACCGCTTGCACGGCCGGAACCCCGCGGCCTCGGCCGAGGTCGCGTGCCGGTAGAAGCGCACGTTCCTCGACGACGGCGTACGCGCCGGACAGATCGGACGGCAGTAGATGCGCGTCGTCGTCACCGCCGTGTAGAAACGCCCGTCGAACCGGGCGTCCCGGGCGCTGACGGCCCGGTAGCAGGAGTCGAAGTCGAGCTGGAGTGGTGACATGCCTCCGACACTAGGCGCTCCCGGAAGGCGCTGACTGGCGGAAATCGGACGTGAGCGTCGGACGGCAGGTCAGCAGGCCGAGCCGGGTGACCGGCGGAAATCGGACACCCGGGCCGCGGCTACTTGGACGAGACGCCCACCCCCAGGTCGAACTCCCGGTAGACCCGGGCCCAGAAGCCGTCACGCAGCCACACCCGCGCCTCCGGGTAGGGGCGCAGCGAGTGACCGAGCTCCTTCTCCGCCTCGATCAGCAGCTCGGTGTCGATCACGGTCGGCAGGATGGGGCCGGGCAGCAGGTCGCGGATGTTGTCGCGGCCACGGGTCAGGATCCACTTCTGTGCCACGTGCTCGCCCACGTCCTCCACGCGCGGACGGCTCGGGCCGAGCTTGGCCACCTGGCCGGGCTTGGCGTGCGGCTTGACCGGCGTGCGCCCGGCGAAGACCTGGGCGGGCGACGGAGCCGCGGCCGGCGGGGTGACCGGGACGGGCTGGGGAGCACGGCTGAAAAAGGGCCTCAGGAAATCAGCGGAGATCACTTCCACGGTGTCGGACTCCCACACCAGGCGTTCGGCCTGGTTGGTGCCGTACGGCGGCTCGACGCCCCAAAGGTGGATGCGCACCCCGTACGCCTGCGCCGCCTCGACCGCCGGAACCATGTCCTCATCGCCTGCCAGCAGGATCGTGTCGGTGACCGCATGATGTCGGGCCAGCGCCTCCAGATCGCTCCTGATCTGCGCGTCCACGCCCTTCTGCTGGCCACGGGCGTTCAGGTTGCCAAGCCGCACCTTGACCCACGGGAGCTGGGCGATGACCCGCTGGTCGACGGTGGGCACACGGTCACGGGCGGCGTCATACCAATAGATCCGCAGAAGTTCGCCGGAAGTACGTTCCTCTGCATGTTTCTGTAGACTCTGGATGAGCTCATCGGCGGCCACCCGATATTCCTTGCGTTCCTTCGCACCGAGCAGCACTTCACCCGCCGCCGCGTACAGATAACCGACATCCACTAGGACGGCGTACTTGGCTGCCACAGGATGCGGCATGAGGTCTGGGATGGCCATGTCGTCCTCCAGGCCGCGGTGTTAGTTGATCGGCTGACTATATACGCCTACTTTCTCTAGATAGTCCCAACTCCCGGGGAACTTGACACCCGATTCCCAGGATCTATCTAGGGTAGAGCGCTCATCCGCCAAGCCGACTTCCCTGGGACGACAGGCTTACGCATACCTCTGGCGGGGTTTCGCCATGTTTGGCGACGCGGCTCCGGTGGCGCCGCGGGTTCTGCGTGCGAGGTCTGTCGCGCGGCGAGTACGGCCACCAACGCCGCGATCTCCTCGGGCGTGGCGTCCCCCCGGACAATTCTCAGATCTGACGTCACAGCGGGATGTTCCCATGCTTCTTCGGCGGGAGCGTCGCCCGCTTGTTCCTGAGGGCCCGCAGCGCCCTGACGACCTGGACCCGGGTCTCGGACGGCCGGATCACCGCGTCCACGTAGCCGCGCTCGGCCGCGATGTACGGATTGGCCAGCGTGTCCTCGTACTCGGTGACGAGCCGGGCGCGCTCGGCCTCGGGGTCGTCGGAGGCGGCGAGTTCGCGCCGGTAGAGGATGTTGACCGCGCCCTGGGCTCCCATGACCGCGATCTGGGCGGTCGGCCAGGCCAGGTTGATGTCCGCGCCGAGGTGCTTGGAGCCCATGACGTCGTACGCGCCGCCGTACGCCTTGCGGGTGATCACCGTGATCAGCGGCACCGTGGCCTCGGCGTAGGCGTAGAGGAGCTTGGCGCCCCGGCGGATGATTCCGTTCCATTCCTGATCGGTCCCTGGAAGGAATCCCGGGACATCCACAAATGTCAGTATCGGAATATTAAAGGCATCACATGTTCGAATAAATCGGGCGGCCTTCTCCGATGCGTTGATATCCAGACATCCGGCGAAATGCATGGGCTGGTTGGCCACGACCCCGACCGGCTGGCCGTCCACCCGGCCGTACCCGACCACGATGTTCGGCGCGAACAGCGCGTGGACCTCCAGGAACTCCCCGTCGTCCAGCACGTGCTCGATGACCCGGTGCATGTCGTACGGCTGGTTGGCCGAGTCGGGGATCAGCTCGTCGAGCTCCGGATCGGGCTCCAGATCGATGGCGGGCTCGAAGACGGGGGCCTCGTCCAGGTTGTTGGACGGCAGGTACGACAGCAGCGCCTTGACGTACTCCAGCGCGTCGTCCTCGTCGGCGGCCTGGTAGTGGGCCACGCCCGACTTCGTGTTGTGCGTGTGCGCCCCGCCGAGCTCCTCGAACGTGACCTCCTCGCCCGTCACCGTCTTGATCACGTCGGGCCCGGTGATGAACATCTGGGACGTCTGGTCCACCATCACCACGAAGTCGGTCAGCGCGGGAGAGTAGACGTGCCCGCCGGCCGCGGCGCCCATGATGAGCGAGATCTGCGGGATCACGCCGGAGGCGTGCACGTTGCGCTTGAAGATCTCCGCGTAGAGGCCGAGCGCGACCACGCCTTCCTGGATGCGCGCGCCGCCGCCCTCGTTGATGCCGATGATCGGGCACCCGGTCTTGATCGCCAGGTCGAGCACCTTGACGATCTTCTCGCCGTACACCTCGCCGAGCGAGCCGCCGAACACCGTCACGTCCTGCGAGAACACGCACACCTGCCGGCCGTCGATCGTGCCGTGCCCGGTGATGACGCCGTCGCCGTACGGCCGCCGCCTCTCCAGCCCGAACATCGTCGACCGGTGCCTGGCGAACTCGTCGAACTCCACGAACGAGCCCTCGTCCAGCAGCGCGAGCACCCGCTCCCTGGCGGTCATCTTGCCCTTGGCGTGCTGCTTGTCCACGGCCGCCGCGGAGCCCGCGTGCGCGGCCTCGTCGAGCCGCCGCTCCAGGTCGGCGATCTTCCCGGCGGTGGTATGGATGTCTGGCTTGTCCGGCATCTCCTCGGCAGCTGTGCTCATGCGCGCAAGGCTAGTCCTTCCTCCTAGAGTGGATCCATGACGGACGCGGTTCGCACGCAGGGGCTGTTCAAGCGCTACGGGCCGCAGGTCGCGGTGGCGGGCGTCGACCTCGTGGTGCCGTCGGGGAGCTTCGCGGGCCTGGTCGGGCCCAACGGCGCGGGCAAGACGACCACGCTCAGCATGATCACCGGGCTGCTCCGTCCCGACGGCGGCACGGCCGAGGTCGACGGGTTCCACGTGTGGCGCGACCCCGTGGAGGTCAAGACGCGCATCGGGGTGCTGCCGGAGGGGCTGCGCCTGTTCGAGCGGCTGTCGGGCCGCGAGCTGCTCCTCTACAACGGCCGGCTGCGCGGCATCCCCAAGGCCGACGTCGAGCGGCGCGCGGGCGAACTGCTGGCCGTGATGGACCTGACCGCCGCCGCCGACAAACTCGTCGTCGACTACTCCACCGGCATGCGCAAGAAGATCGGCCTGGCCGCCGCGCTGCTGCACAACCCGTCCGTGCTGTTCCTCGACGAGCCGTTCGAGGGCGTCGACCCGGTCAGCGCCAACACGCTCACCGACGTGCTGCGGCGCTTCACTTCGTCCGGCTCGACGGTGATCTTCTCCAGTCACGTGATGGACCTGGTCGAGCGGCTGTGCGACTGGGTGTCGGTGATGAGCGCGGGCCACATCGTGGCGCAGGGGCCGCTGGCGGACGTACGCGGCGGGCGCAGCCTCAACCAGGCGTTCCTGGAGCTGGTCGGCGGCTCGCGCGACAACGGCGAGGGCCTCACGTGGCTCGGCGCCAACCCCAGGTGACACCCGTGAGCCCCGGAGCACCCGAGGAGTCCCGTTGACCACCGTGGCCCTGTTCGCGCAGCTCAAGCTCCGGCTGCTGGCCGGAAACCTGCGCGGAGACCTCCAGCGCAAGCTCGGCTTCGTCTTCACCCTGCTCATCGCCACCGGCCTGGCCGTGCTCGGCTTCTTCCTGATGAGCCTGCTGCGGCTGGCGCCCCACGACGTCGCCGCCGACCTGGTGATCGTCGCGTTCACGTCCTTCCTCATCGGCTGGATGATCGTGCCGCTGATGGCCTTCGGCCTGGACGACACGCTCGACCCGGCGAAGCTGTCCCTCCTGCCGCTGCGCACCGGGCAGCTCGCGGTCGGCATGTTCACCGCGTCCGTGACCGGGGTCTGGCCGGCCGCCATGCTGATCGTCACGACCGGCGCGCTGGTGGGTCTGGCGACGGGCGCCGGCGGCGTGCTGCTCGGGGTGCCGGCCGTGCTGCTGCAGGTCGCGCTGTGCGTGGTGACGTCGCGGCTGATCACCACCTCGCTGTCCAGCGCGCTGCGCACCCGGCGGGGCCGTGACGTGCTGGCCGTGGCCGCGTTGCTGGTGGTGGTGCTCGCGCAGCTGCCCAACCTCGTGATGAACCGCGGCCTCGACGATCCCGGGGCCATGCTGCGCCAGCTGGCGGGCGTGCTCAGGTGGACCCCGCCGGGCATGGCCGCGCACGCGATGGCCGACGGTGGCCTGGCCGGGCTGGCCGAGCTCGCGCTGGTGGCCGTGATCGTGGTGGTGCTCGGCCTGCTGTGGATCAAGGCGCTGGGCCGGGCCCTGGTGACGCCCGACGTCTCCACCCAGGCCGCGTCCGTGCGCAAGGAGAGCGGTCTGGTCGACAGGTTCCTGCCGGACGGTCCGCTGGCGGCCGTGGTGACGAAGGAGCTGAAGTACATCAGGCGCGAGCCCAGGTCCCGCGTGGGCTGGTTCAGCGCGATCGTGGTCACCGCGGTGCTGGCGTTCTCGCTGAGCAGGAGCACGGGCGGCGCGGAGGGCGTGCCGATCGTCCTCACCTGCGTCGGCGCCCTGATGATCGCGCTGCAGTCGGGCAACGCGTTCGGCATCGACGGCCGCTCGTTGTGGATGAACGCCGTGGTGTTCGGCTCCGAGCGCGGGGTGGCCACCGACCTGGCCGGGCGCCACCTGGCCAACGCGCTGATCGCCGTGCCGCTGCTCACCGTGATCGCCGTGGCCACCGGCCTGTTCACCGGCCATCCCGGCATGATCCTCCCGGCGGCGCTGGCCGGGTGGGGCGCGCTCGGCATCGGGCTCGGCGTCGGGTCGGTGACGAGCGTGGCGATCCCGTACACCGTGCCCGAGCGGATGAACGCCTTCAGCGGCGCCGCGCCGGGGCAGGGCGGCCAGGCGTTCTCCTCCGCGATGGGGGCCACGCTCGGCATCGCGCTGCTGTCGCTGCCGTTCGTGGTGCCGCTGGCGTTCGGCTGGTTCTGGGTGTGCGCGATCGCGCCCTTCTACGGGCTGCTGGCGGAGGCGCTCGGCAGGCGCCTGGCCGCCAGGATCGGATTCGCCCGGATGCCGGAGCTGCTGGAGGCTGTTTCCAAAGGTAGTTGAGTGGTCTAGTCCAATGGGCGAGACCGGTCTACGGCTTCCCGGAGCGACTCGATACCCTTCGAAACATGATTGACCAGGGGCTCGAGCGTCGCAGCGCCGCCGTTACCGAGATGCCGGACGAGCTACGCCACGATGTGCGCCTGCTCGGCAAACTGCTCGGCCAGGTGCTCGCCGAACAGGGTGGCGAAGACCTGCTGGCCGACGTCGAACGGCTGCGCAAGGCCGTCATCGCAGCACGTAAGGGCGAGGTCTCGGCCGACGAGATCACCGCCATGGTCGCCGAATGGGAGATCGAGCGGGCCGTGGCGGTCGCCCGCGCGTTCACCTGCTATTTCCACCTGGCCAACCTGGCCGAGGAACACTACCGGATCCGCACACTACGCGAGCGGGACGCCGAGGGCAGGGTCCAGCGGGAGTCGCTGGCCCAGGCCGTACAGGAGCTGGGTCACGAGCGGGTGACCGAGCTGCTGGGGGGCCTGGAGCTGCACCCGGTGCTCACCGCGCACCCCACCGAGGCACGCAGGCGCGCGGTCGTCACCGCCATCCAGCGCATCAGCGGCCAGCTCACCGAGTACAACTCACCCGGCCGCGGCGCCAGCGAGCGCGCCGAGAACAAGCGCCGCATGCTGGAGGAGATCGACCTCCTGTGGCGCACGGCCCAGCTCCGCTCGACCAAGCTCGACCCGCTCGACGAGGTGCGCACCGCGATGGCCGCCTTCGACGAGACGCTGTTCCGCATGGTGCCGCAGGTCTACCGCTCGCTGGACGCCGCGCTCGACGAGCGCACCGGCACGCGCCCGCCGCAGGCCAGGCCGTTCATCCGGTACGGCAGCTGGATCGGCGGCGACCGCGACGGCAACCCCAACGTCACGGCCAGGGTCACCCGCGAGACCATCCAGATCCAGTCCGAGCACGTGCTGACGGCCCTGGAGACCGCCTGCACGCGCATCGCCCGCACGCTGACCGCCTCGGTCCAGCTCGCCGCGCCCTCGTCCGCGCTCAAGTCGGCGCTGTCCGAGGCCGTGGACGCCTACCCCGACGTGGTCTCCGAGCTGGCCACCCGCTCGCCGCGCGAGCCGCACCGGCAGTGGCTGCTGTTCGTGGCCGCGCGCATCGCCGCGACCCGCCGCCGCGACCTCGACCTGGCCTACCGCGCGCCGGCCGAGCTGCTGGACGACCTCCGCCTGGCGCAGGAGTCGCTGGCCGCCTCGGCGCCGCGGCAGGCGTACGGGGAGCTGCAGCACCTCATCTGGCAGGTCGAGACGTTCGGCTTCCACCTGGCCGAGCTGGAGGTGCGCCAGCACTCCCAGGTGCACGCGGCCGCCCTGGAGGAGATCAGGGCCGGCGGCGAGCTGTCGGAGCGCACCGAGGAGGTGCTGGCCACGATCCGGGTGATCGCCTGGATCCAGGAGCGGTTCGGGGTCACGGCCTGCTCCCGCTACGTGGTCTCCTTCACCCGCTCGGCCGACGACATCGCGGCCGTCTACGAGCTGGCCAGGCACGCGCTCGGCGAGCGGGCGCCGGTGCTCGACGTGGTGCCGCTGTTCGAGTCGGGCCAGGACCTGGCCAATTCGCCGGAGGTGCTGACCGGGATGCTCGAGATCCCGGCGATGCGGGAGCGCCTGGAGGCCACCGGGCGGCGCATGGAGATCATGCTGGGCTACTCCGACTCGGCCAAGGAGCTCGGCCCCGCGGCCGCCACGCTCCGGCTCTACGAGGCGCAGGAGGAGCTGACGGCCTGGGCCGCCAAGCACGACGTGAAGCTGCGGATGTTCCACGGCCGCGGCGGCGCGCTGGGCCGCGGTGGCGGTCCGGCCAACCGCGCGGTGCTGGCCCAGGCGCCGGGCTCGGTCGCCGGCCGGTTCAAGGTCACCGAGCAGGGTGAGGTCATCTTCGCCCGCTACGGCCACATCGCCATCGCCCGCCGGCACCTGGAGCAGGTGGCCAACGCCGTGCTGATGGCCTCCTCGCCCATGGTCGGCGCCCGCACGGCGGCCGCCGCCGAGCGTTTCCGGGGCCTGGCCGAGCAGGTGGCCACGGCGTCGGAGCAGGCCTACCGCGCGTTGACCGAGGCGCCGGGCTTCCCCGAGTGGTTCGGCCTGGTCAGCCCGCTGGAGGAGATCGGCACGCTGCGCCTGGGCTCGCGCCCGGCGCGCCGCGGGCTCGGCGCTCCGCGCTCGCTCGACGACCTGCGGGCGATCCCGTGGGTGTTCGCGTGGGCGCAGACGCGGGTCAACCTGCCCGGCTGGTACGGCCTGGGCACCGGCCTGGCCTCGGTCGGCTCCCTGGAGGAGCTGCGGGCGGCGTACGCGGAGTGGCCGCTGTTCAACGCGATGCTGGACAACGCCGAGATGTCGCTGGCCAAGACCGACCGCTCGATCGCCAAGCGCTACCTGGCGCTGGGCGGCCGGGAGGACTTCGCCCGGCAGGTAATGGAGGAGTACGACCGGACCCGCGACCTGGTGCTGCGGGTCACCGGCCACACGCGGCTGCTGGAGAACCGGAAGGTGCTCTCGCGCGCCGTCCAGCTCCGCGACCCGTACGTGGACGCGCTCTCCCACCTCCAGCTGCGGGCCCTGCGCGCGCTGCGCACCGGCAACCCGTCGGAGCAGGAGCGCGAACGCCTGTCCACGCTCCTGCTCCTGTCGGTCAACGGCGTCGCCGCCGGCCTGCAGAACACCGGCTGAGCCGGCGGTCTAGCGGAGGCCCTCGAAGAAGGCGATGACGTCGGACGTGAGGGCCTCCGTCGCCGTGTGCGCGGTGTAGTGGCCGTGCGCCGGAGCCGGCAGCGTCTTCCAGGAGACGATGTTGGCGTGGTCGCGCTCGGCGAAGCGGCGGATCGACTTGAAGTCGCCCTCGCCCATCGCCAGCGCGGTCGGCACGGTGGTGGGCTCCTTGGGCTGCTCCATGCGGGCGTTCTCCCAGTACTGCCGGATCGCCGAGCCGGCGGTCCCGGTGAACCAGTAGATCGCGGCGCTGGTGAGCACGAAGTCGTCGTCCAGGTCCTCGTCGAAGAGCTGGGCGAGCCAGCCCAGGAGCCCGGCGGGGGAGTCGGCCAGGGCGTGGGCGAGGGTCTGCGGCTGCTGCGAGTGCAGCACGTTGAACGCGCCCTTCTCCTTCCAGAACCAGTCGAGCACGGCCAGCCCCGCCTGCTCCTCCTCGCTCAGCCCGGCGAACTCGGCCGGGTCGCCGGAGGGGAAGGAGAACAGCTGCGTGACGTGCACGCCCACGACGTGGTCCGGGTCGATCCTGCCGACCTCGGGCGAGATCATCGAGCCGCCGTCGTTGCCGACCGCGCCGTAGCGGGTGTAGCCGAGACGGGCCATCAGCTCGGCCCACGCCCTGGCGATGCGCTGGTTGTTCCAGCCCAGCTCGTTGGCGGGGCCGGAGAAGCCGTAGCCGGGGACCGACGGGATGACCAGGTGGAAGTGGCGGGACAGGGGCTCGATGGCGTTGAGGTACTCGGCGATCGAGCCGGGCCAGCCGTGGGTGAGGATCAGCGCCAGGGCGTCGGGGTTGTCGTTGCGCACGTGGATGAAGTGGATGTTCTGCCCGTCGATCTCGGTGGTGAACTGCGGGTGGGCGTTGAGCCTGGCCTCCTGCGCGCGCCAGTCGAAGCCGTCACGCCAGTAGCCGACCAGGCGCTTGACCCGCTCGACGCTGACGCCCTGGTCGGAGCCGGGGATCTCGTGGGTGAAGCGGGTCAGGGCGAGACGGGCCTGGAGGTCGTCGAGGTCGGACTGGGGGATCTCGACGCGGAAGGGGCTGATGCTCATGACGGACTCCCGGAACATGCGGAACGGTTTGTTCTGTTCCAGAATAGCAGAACGGAATGCTTCATTCCATAGCTATCCGCTCCGGTCCCGCATAGATGTTGCAGCGCTCTCCGCGCAGGAACCCCACGAGCGTGATGCCGAACTCCCTGGCCAGCTCCACCGCGAGCGACGACGGCGCCGAGACCGCGCACACCGCCGGGATCCCGGCGGCCAGTGCCTTCTGCATGATTTCGTAGCTGGCCCGCCCGCTGACCATGAGCACGTGCTCGGCCAGCGGCAGCCGCTCGCTCAGCCCTGCCCAGCCGACCAGCTTGTCGACCGCGTTGTGGCGTCCCACGTCCTCCCGCACCGCCACCAGTGTTCCCGTGGCCGAGAACAGCCCGGCCGCGTGCAGGCCGCCGGTCTTGCCGAACCCGCCCTGGGCGGCGCGCAGCGCCTCCGGCAGCCCGTACAGGAGTTCGGGGGTGAGGGCGAGCAGGCCCCTGGGGACAGGCTTGCAGCGGTCGTGCAGGGCCTCCAGGCTGGCCGAGCCGCAGACGCCGCACGCGCTGGAGGTGAGGAAGTGGCGATCCAGCGCGGGCAGGTCGGGAATGGGGCCGCGCAGGCGCACGGTCACCGTGTTGTAGCGGGCCTCGGGCGGGAGGTCCTCATCGGTGCAGTACGCGATGGCGGCGATGTCGCCGGGACCGGCCAGCCCCTCGCCGTGCAGGAACCCGGCGGCCAGCTCGAAGTCGTGCCCGGGGGTGCGCATGGTGATGGCCACGGTCTTGCGCGTGCCGTCGGGCGCGGTGAGCCGGATCTCCAGCGGCTCCTCGGTGGCCAGGTAGTCGCGCCGCTCCCTGGAGGAGGCGCCGGACAGCTCCACGATCCTGATGCGCGTGGTGGGCCCAGGACGGGTGTTCACAAGGCGCCTACAGAGTGCATGTCCTGTCCATCCGGGCAGGGAGGAAACGCGGCATGGTCCGGCATTGCGGTCTCCCGGTTTTGTCGGTGACGGTCGGTAAGTTGATCGGCGTGTCCCGTTACCGGCTCCATCCCACGCCCGCCCAGGAAGCGGCGCTGTTGGAGCATTGCGCCCATGCCCGGTTTGTGTGGAATTTGGCCGTGGAGCAGCATGCTCATTGGCGGCCGGGCAGGAAGAGCGCGCCAGGGTTCGCCGAGCAGTGCCGCCAGCTCACCCACGCGCGGGCGGAGTGTGACTGGTTGCGCGGTGGGTCGGTCACGGTACAGCAGCAGGCGCTGAAGGACTTCGCTCAGGCCATGGCCAACTTCTTTGGTGGCACACACCGTCGCCCAACCTGGCGCAAGCGTGGACGGAGCGAGGGGTTCCGTGTTGTCGCCGTCAAGGCGGGCGATGTGCGGCGCATCTCCCGCCGGGTGGGCGAGGCGAAGGTTCCCAAGGTGGGGTGGGTCCGCTTCCGCTGGTCCCGGTGCGTGCCGGAAGGCGTGAAGTCCTATCGGATCAACCGCGACGCGGCAGGCCGCTGGCATGTCGCCTTCGCTGCCGTTCCCGAGCCGCTCCCCGCGCCTGGCACCGGCGAGGTGGTGGGGTTGGATCGGGGTGTGACCGTCTCGGCGGCGCTGTCCACGGGTGAGATGCTCATGGCGCCCGGATTGCGAAAGGCGGAAAGCGTGCGCCTTCGGCGGCTGCTGCGCAAGCTGGCTCGGGCCAGGCGCGGGTCGCACCGGCACGGCAGAGTCAAACACGCGATCGCCAAGCTGAAGGCGCGAGAGGGCGACCGCCGCGCGGACTGGGTGGAGAAGACCTCGACCAGTCTTGCCCGCCGGTTCGACATGATCCTCGTCGAGGAACTGAAGATCGGCAACATGGTCCGGTCGGCCAAAGGCACGTTGGCCGCGCCGGGTCGTGGCGTCCGCCAGAAGGCAGGGCTGAACCGGTCGATTCTGGCTGCGGGGTGGGGGCGATTGGTTGAGCGGCTGGAGCAGAAGGCTCCCGGCCGGGTAGGGAGGGTCAATCCCGCGTTCACGAGTCAGCGGTGCTCGGCGTGCGGGATCGTAGACGCGAAGGCGCGCGAGAGCCAAGCCGTCTTCCGCTGCCGATCCTGCGGATACGCTGGCAACGCAGATGTGAACGCGGCCAGGAACATCCAGTTGGCGGCAGGGCATGCCGTGTCTGCGCGGGAAGGGCCACGGGTTGCCGGGCCGGTGCACCGCGAACCTCAACCTGTCCTCCTCTCCACGTGAGACGGGTTGGAATCCCCCGCCTTTGCTTTGGGCGAGGGAGGATGTCAAAGCGGCCGCACGGTGACGAGGGCGTTGTAGTCGGGGATCCGCGCGTCCGGGGAGCGGCGGGACTCGTCCAGCAGGACGTTGCCCTCCGGCCAGTGGATCTGCAGGTTGCCCGGCATGAGGGGAGCCCGCAGGATCTTGCCGCGGTAGGCGCGCTCGCCGGAGCGCAGCTCGACCGGGGCGCCGTCGGGCAGGCCCAGGCGGTCGGCGTCGTACGCGCTCATCAGCACGGCCTCGCGCATCGCGCCGTTGAAGCCGTCGCGGCGCTCGTGGACCATGCTGTTGAACTGTTTGCCGCGCCTGGTGGCCACCATGAAGGAGCCGTCGGGGCGCTTCAGCACGGGAGGCCGGACGGCGCTGAAGCGGCCCAGCCCGTCGGGGGTCTGGAAGCGGCCGTCGGCGAACAGGTGGCGGCCGCCGTACTGGACGTTGTCGCCGAACTTCCGCAGGTCCGCGATGCCGCGGTAGAAGGGGACGGCGCGCTCGATCTCGGCCCGGATCTGCGGCGTGCCGGTAAAGGTGACTTTTGCCGAAATTTCGGGGTTTGTGCGGGCGGCCAGCTCCGTGAAGATCTTCCACTCCGGCCACGCCTCGCCGATGCGCGGCCCCTCGACCTCGGGGGAGAAGATGATCCGGCGCTCGGTGGAGGTCTCGGTAACGCCGCCGACCATCTCGTAGCGGGTCTGCGCGGGCAGCAGCAGCACGTCGCCCTCGCTCGGCACCAGCATCTGCGAGGACAGCACGATGTCGATGTGCACCCGCAGCCGCAGCCGCGACAGGGCCTCGCGGCAGTAGGCCGGGTCGGGCAGGACCTCCAGGAAGTTGCCGCCGCTGGACACCAGGGCGTCGAGGTCGCCGCGGTGGGCCGCGTCGATCATGTCGGTCGCGGTCAGTCCGGGCGTGGCCGGGACCTCGAACCCCCACATCTCCGTAAATTTTGCGGCGTTCTCTGGCGTGATCGGCAGCCCGCCGGGCAGGCCGGTCGCGTACGCGCCCATCTCGGCCCCGCCCTGCACGCCGCTGTGCCCCCGGATCGGCATCAGCCCGCACTTGTCGCGACCGACGAAGCCCCTGGCCAGCGCCAGGTTCACGATCGAGCGGACGTTGTCCTCGCCGTAAGTGTGCTGCGTGACGCCCATCGACCACACGAGCACCGCCGACCTGGCCTCGCCCAGCAGCGTGGCCAGGCGGAGCATGTCGTCGCGGGTGGCCCCGGACAGCGCCTCCAGCTCCTCCCACGACTGCCCTGCGAGCTCCCCGCACAGCTCCTCGAAGCCCGTGGTCCGCTGGCCGACGAACTCCTTGTCCACCCAGTCGTTCTCGATCAGGTGCTTGAGCACGCCGTTGAGGAAGCCGATGTCGCCGCCCACGTTCACGCCGAAGAACTCGTCGGTGATCTTCGTGCCGAACAGGGCGGACTCGGCGTTCGACGGCACCCAGTACTTGTCCATGCCGGGCTCGCGATAGGCGTTGACCATCGCGATCCGGGTGCCGGCCTTCTTGGCGTGGTAGAGGTACTTCATCGCGACCGGCTGGTTGTTGGACGGGTTGGAGCCGATGAAGACGATCAGATCGGAGCCGATCCAGTCGGCGTACGAGCAGGTCGTGGCCGCCGCGCCGACGGTCTGCTTGAGCGCGACCGTGGAGGGCGAGTGGCAGATCCTGGCGGCGTTGTCGACGCTGTTGGTGCCGAGCGCGCGCACGGCCTTCTGGGCCGCGTAGTAGTTTTCGTTGGGCACGCCGCGGCTGGTCAGGTAGGCGCCGAAGCGGGCGTCACGCAGGCCCTCCGCGGCCACGCCCAGCGCCTCGTCCCAGGAGATCCGGGTGAAGCCCGGCTCGCCCGCGCGGCGCAGCATGGGGTACGGCAGGCGCCCCAGCTCGCGAAGCTCGGCGCTCTTCTTACCGACAAGTCCAGAAATATCCCGCAAAAGAGTGGGGTCCAGGGCGGGCATGGTGTTCAGCGGCAGCAGCCGCAGCCTGATGTTGCAGAGATGGATCTCGTCCATCGTCCAGTCGCGCATGCCGTGGGTGCCCAGCGCGCACCCGTCACAGGTGCCCTGGTTGAGTATCCGCCACGCGTAACCCCGGTTGCCCTTGACCGACCTGAACGCCTTCCACAGCTCCAGGTAGTTGTTCGGCTTGCGCAGCCCGATGCCGAACGGTCGCCAAGAGGCCCAGTTACGCGGATCCAGGAGCTTGCTCATCGAAAACCTCCAAGGAGATCCTCACCCTTAGGCGGGGAGAAATCGGACCCCTGCGGGGCAGGACAGGGATAGGCGATTCGCCATCAGGTGGACCGCTGATTCGAACACACACACGATAATTAGCCGATCTCGCGTTATGATGTGAGGCATGGCGCAGGTCGTGAAGCGGGCCTACAGGTACCGCTTCTACCCGACTCCGGACCAGGCCGACGAGCTTGCCCGGACGTTCGGCTGCGTCCGCCTTGTCTACAACAAGGCGTTGCAGGAGCGCACTCGCGCCTACACCCTGGAAGGGCGTCGTGTCTCCTATGTGGAGTCGTCGGCGCGGCTGACTGAGTGGAAGCGCAGCGGCGACTACGACTTCCTGTCGCAGGTCTCTTGCGTCCCGTTGCAGTAGGCGCTGCGCCACCTTCAGGCGGCGTTCGCGAACTTCTTCGCCAGGCGGGCCAAATACCCCGCTTTCAAGAGTAAGAAGAAGTCGCGGTTGTCGGCGGAGTACACCCGCTCGGCCTTCCGCTGGCGCGATGGCTGGTTGACTCTGGCCAAGATGGACGCTCCGTTGAACATCGTGTGGTCGCGCCCACTGCCGCAAGGTGCGAAGCCGTCCACGGTGACCGTGTCCAGGGACGCGGCTGGGCGCTGGTTCGTGTCCCTGCTGGTGGAGGAGGAGATCGCCCCGCTGGTTCCTGCCGCTCGGTCGGTCGGGGTGGATGCGGGCATCACGGCTCTGGCCACGCTCTCCACCGGCGAGAAGATCGTCAACCCGAGGCATGAGCGGGCCGACCGGCGTAAGCTGGCCACGGCCCAGCGGGCGCTTGCCCGCAAGGTCAAGGGCAGCGCAAACCGGGCCAAAGCTCGGATTCGCGTCGCCCGGGTCTATGCTCGCATCGCCGATCGCAGGCGGGATCACCTGCACAAGGTCACCACACGGCTTGTTCGCGAGAACCAAGTGATCGCCGTAGAGGACCTGACCGTCCGCAACATGGTCAAGAACCGTTCGCTGGCGCGGGCCGTCTCCGACGCCTCGTGGCGGGAGCTGCGTTTCATGCTGGAGTACAAGGCCGCCTGGTATGGGCGCACGCTGGTGGTGGTGGATCGCTGGTTCCCGTCCAGCAAGCTGTGCTCGGTGTGCGGGGCACTGCAGGACACGATGCCGCTGAACATCCGGGAGTGGGTGTGTGCCTGCGGCGTGGTGCATGACCGGGACGTCAATGCCGCGAAAAACGTGCTCGCCGCCGGGCTGGCGGAGAGCTGAAACGCCTGTGGAGCTGGTGTAAGACCTCAGCGAGAGTCCTCTCGGGCGGGCGACCGGCGGTGAAGCAGGAAGGCCGACTGGTGACGGTTGGAACCCCCTCCCCCTCAGGGAGGGCAAGATGCCAACTCTCCATTTTCCTCCTGGCTGCAAAGATAGAGGGATGCCCGACTCGCGTTACTCCGACCTCGACCGGCCGCCGCTCTCCGAGGTGGCGCTCAACCGCGCGCTGGTCCGCCCCGGCTCGCTGTGGACCGGCATCACCGTCGTGGAGAGCACCGGCTCCACCAACGCCGACCTGGCCGAGGCCGCCCACGCCGGAGCCCCGGAGGGGACGGTGCTGGTGGCGGAGTCGCAGCTGGCGGGCCGCGGCCGGCTGGGCCGCACCTGGACGGCGCCGCCGCGCTCGGGCCTGACCTTCTCCATCCTCCTCAAACCGGACGTGCCGGCCACCGCACAGGGCTGGCTGACACTCCTGTACGGCGTCGCCGCCGCCTCCGCCCTGCGCCGCCTGGCCGAGGTGGACGTACGCGTCAAATGGCCCAACGACCTGCTGATCGGCGAGCGCAAGCTGGCCGGGATCCTGGCCGAGCGGGCGGAGGACGGCGTCGTCGTCGGCATGGGCCTGAACGTCTCGCTCAGGCCGGAGGAGCTGCCCGTCGAGACGGCCACGTCGCTGGGCATCGAGCAGGCGGCCTGCCTCGACCGCGACCCGCTGCTCAGGAGCGTGCTCAGGGAGGTCGAGAGCCACTACAGGGAGTGGACCGACGCGAAGGGCGACGCCGAGGCGTGCGGGCTGCGCCCGGCGTACCTGGCGGCCAGCGCCACGGTCGGGCGGCAGGTCAGGGTCGAGCTGCCGGGCCGGCAGGCGGTCACCGGAACGGCCACGGGGATCGACCGGTTCGGTCACCTGCAGGTGGAGTCGGAGGGGGAGCGCTACACGCTGAGCGCGGGCGACGTGGTGCACGTCCGCCCGGCGGACTGACCTGATCCGCCGGGAGCATAGCCGCCGCGCGGCGATGGTGGCACGATTTGGCCATGACCCTTCCCGACCATCATCTGACGCAGGGTGAGCGGCGCATCCGGTCCTTCCATCCCCATTGGAAGCGGCTCGTGCTCCCCTTCCTCGCGCTGGTCCTCGTCGTCGTGGCCGCGGGCGCGGCGATGTTCTTAATCCCCGGCGGCTGGGAATACGCGTTCTACGCCAGGATCGCCGTCGTCGTCATCGGCCTCATCCTGCTGACGATCTGGTCGCTCGTCCCCTACCTGCGGTGGGTCAACACCGGCTACGTGCTCACCACCCACCGCTTCACGATCAGCACCGGCGTGCTCAACAAGTCGACCGACGAGATCCCGATCACCAAGGTCAACACGGTCAGCTCCGACCAGACGTTCCCGGAGCGCCTGCTCGGCTGCGGCACGCTGACCGTCGAGTCGGCGGGGGACCGGGGCGAGATCGTGCTGCGTGACATCCCCAAGATCCAGGACGTCCGCACCGACCTGTTCAGGCTTGTCGAGGACGCCTCCGACGGCGAGCTCGACGGCCGCTGACGCGTGAGCCGCCCGCCCGCCCGGCCGACCGCCGAAGAGATCGAACGCCTGCTCGTCGGCTCGCCGGCCCGCTTCACCAATGAGCAGGTCACGGCCAGGGCCGGGGTGTCGCAGGAGCTGGCCGAGCGCATCTGGCGCGCGCTCGGGTTCGCCCAGCGGGCCGACGACGCCGTGGCGTTCACCGAGGCCGACGTGGCGGCGCTGCGCAGGGTGCGCCGGATGCTCGACGGCGGCCTGCTCGACGAGCAGACCGTCATCCGCATGGCCCGCGCGCTCGGCCAGACCACGGCCCGGCTGGCGCAGTGGCAGGCCGAGATCATGATCGGCGCGATGCTGCCGCCGGAGCCCTCGGAGGACGACCTGGCCAAGGTGCTGGGAGCGGCGCAGGTGCTGATGCCCGACTTCGAGCAGGTGCTGGTCCACGTCTGGCGGGCCCAGCTCGCCGCCGCCGGCACCCGGCTGCTGGCCATCGCCGACGGCAGCGACGAGCTGGTGCCGACTCGGGTGACGATGGCGGTGGGGTTCGCGGACCTGGTCTCGTTCACCAGGCGCAGCCGCGAGCTCGACGAGAAGGAGCTGGCCGAGCTGGTCGAGGGGTTCGAGGCGCGGGCCTCCGACGTGGTCGCCTCCCACGGCGCCCGGCTGGTCAAGACGCTGGGCGACGAGGTGCTGTTCACCGCCCCGAGCCCGGCCCAGGCGGCGGGGATCGCGCTCGACCTGGCCGAGTCGGGCGTCGAGCTGCGCGTCGGCCTGGCGTACGGGCCGGTCCTGCCCACCATGGGCGACGTCTTCGGCACCACCGTCAACCTGGCCGCCCGGCTCACCGCCATCGCCCGGCCGGGCACGATCCTGGTCGATTCCGCGCTGGCCGAAGGGCTCGAAGGGTTCGATCTGCACAAGATCAGACGCCGGCCCGCGAGAGGGCTCGGCGTGGTCCAGCCCTATCTCTTGCGGAGATCATCCTCCTGACACAAGATGGCTGGCATGCCGTACGAAGTGCAGGGCGTCGTCGCCCGGGCCAAGGGCCAGGAAGTTTCGCTCGAGACGGTCGTGGTGCCGGACCCAGGTCCCGGCGAGGCGGTCGTCAACGTGCAGGCCTGCGGGGTCTGCCACACTGACCTGCACTATCGCGAGGGCGGGATCAACGACGACTTCCCGTTCCTGCTCGGCCACGAGGCGGCGGGCGTCGTCGAGGCGGTGGGCCCCGGCGTCACCGAGGTCGAGCCCGGCGACTTCGTGATCCTCAACTGGCGCGCGGTGTGCGGCCAGTGCCGCGCGTGCCTGCGCGGGCGCCCGTGGTACTGCTTCGCCACCCACAACGCCACGCAGAAGATGACGCTCAAGGACGGCACGGTGCTGTCGCCCGCGCTGGGCATCGGCGCGTTCCTGGAGAAGACGCTGGTCGCCGCGGGCCAGTGCACTAAGGTCTCCGCCGAGGCGCCCGCGCAGGTGGCGGGTCTGCTGGGCTGCGGTGTCATGGCGGGCCTCGGCGCCGCGATCAACACCGGCGGCGTGACGCGCGGCGACTCGGTCGCCGTCATCGGCTGCGGCGGCGTCGGCGACGCCGCGATCCTCGGCGCCTCGCTGGCCGGGGCCGCGAAGGTCATCGCCGTCGACGTCGACGACCGCAAGCTGGGCTGGGCGCGCGACTTCGGCGCCACCCACACCGTCAACTCCCGCGAGAGCGACCCGGTCGAGGCGATCCGCGACCTGACCGGCGGCTTCGGCGCCGACGTGGTCATCGAGGCGGTGGGCCGCCCCGAGACGTACAAGCAGGCCTTCTACGCCCGCGACCTGGCCGGCACGGTCGTCCTGGTCGGCGTCCCCACCCCTGACATGACGCTGGAGCTGCCCTTCCTCGACGTCTTCGGGCGCGGTGGCGCGCTGAAGTCCTCCTGGTACGGCGACTGCCTGCCCTCCCGCGACTTCCCGATGCTCATCGACCTGTTCCTGCAGAACCGGCTGCCGCTCGACAAGTTCGTCTCCGAGACGATCGGGATCGGGCAGGTCGAGGAGGCGTTCGCGAAGATGCACCGCGGCGAGGTGCTGCGTTCGGTGGTGACGTTCTGATGATCGACAGGGTCATCACCTCGGGCACGTTCTCGCTGGACGGCGGCACCTGGGACGTCGACAACAACGTCTGGCTGATCGGCGACGCCCGCGAGGTCGTCGTCATCGACGCCGCCCACGACGCCGCGCCGATCGCCGAGCGGGTGGGCGGGCGCACGGTCAAGGCCATCGTCTGCACGCACGCGCACAACGACCACATCAACGCCGCCAAGCCCCTCGCAGACCGCACCGGGGCGCCCATCCGGCTGCACCCCGCCGACCAGGTGCTGTGGGAGCAGCAGTACGGGGACGCGGTGGCGTACGAGCCGCTGGCCGACGGCGAGAAGATCGAGGTCGGCGGCATCGCGCTGGAGGTCGTCCACACCCCCGGCCACGCGCCCGGCGCGGTGTGCCTGTACGCCCCCGACCTGGGTGCCCTGTTCAGCGGCGACACCCTCTTCAAGGGCGGCCCGGGGGCGACCGGCCGGTCCTACAGCTCGTTCGACACGATCATCGACTCGATCAGGGAGCGGCTGCTGACCCTGCCTCCGGAGACCGTCGTACATACGGGACACGGTGACTCCACCACGATCGGCGCCGAGGCGCCCCACCTGGAGGAGTGGAGGCCATGAGCACGTGGATAGGCTGATGTGGCCGACCTAACATAGGCAAGCCTTACCGAAGTGGGGTAGCTTAGGTGTGCCTAACCTTATGGCGCCCCCGACTTCGCTTGCGAGAGGCCTGTCCCCGGATGTACGTGTGCATTTGTCGTGCCGTGACGGAAAACGAGGTGCACGACTGCATCGCCTCCGGGGCCAAGAGTGCCAAGCAGATCCGCGACACCACTGGTGCCGGTGGTGACTGTGCCCGATGTGTACGGAAGATCTGTGCAATCCTGAAACGGTCTGAAGAACTGACGACCGCATAGCGAGGGGCCCGTTCCATGCAGGGCGACAAGCAGATCATCGAGCTGCTCAACGAGCAGCTGACCGCCGAGCTAACCGCGATCAACCAGTACTTCCTGCACGCCAAGATGCAGGAGAACTGGGGCTACACGAAACTCGCCGAGCACACCCGTGCGGAGTCGATCGACGAGATGCGCCACGCGGAGCGTCTGACCGATCGCATCCTCTTCCTGGAGGGCCTGCCCAACTATCAACGCCTGGGCACTCTGCACATCGGGCAGACCGTGGAGGAGCAGCTCAGGGCGGACCTCGAGGTCGAGCTCTCAGTCGTGCAGCGCCTGCGCCCGGCGATCGCGCTCATGCGCGAGAAGGGCGACATCACCTCGGCCCGGATCTTCGAGGAGATCCTGGAGGACGAGGAGGAGCACATCGACTATCTGGAGACGGAGCTCAGCCTCATCCGCAGCCTGGGCGAGCAGCTCTACCTGGCCCGCTACGCCGAACCGCCGTCGTCCGACGACTGAGCGGCACTGAGGCACCGAAGGCGCCCCGTCCCCGGACGGGGCGCCTTGGCGTCACCGCCAGAGCCACGCCTGCTCCCCCGTGCCCCTGCACGTCCACTGGATGATCCACTTACCCTTCTTGCGCTCGCCCTTGCCGACCGCCAGGCACAGGCCGGTGGCCCGGTTGCGCAGGCGCTGCATGTCGTCGTAGATCCACTCCTGCTCGATCCCGCCGTCGGTGCACGGCCACTGGATCGCGTACTTGCCCTTGACCGTGGAGCCGTGCGCGATCGCCAGGCACATGCCGGTCTTGGCGTTGACCAGCTTGCGCCCCTTGTAGATCCACTGCTGGTCCTTGTTGTCGGAGCAGGTCCACTGGATGACTTTCTTGCCGGCCTTCACCTCGCTCTTGCCCACGGCCAGGCAGAGGTCGGTGGCGCCGTTCATCAGCCGCCCGCTGGCCCCTGCCGAGGCGGGGGCGGCTGCCAGGGACAGTGCCAGGGCGGCGGTGGCGGCGACGGCGAACGTTCTGGTGGGGGTGGCGACCACGTCAATGACCCTTTCCGTTGAGGTATTGATCACTGAGACGCGCCTGATACCCGTTTTGTTGAGATCGGGGAGGCTTCAGCCCTGGGGCGAGCAGGTGGATGCAGTGGTTTCGGAGATGATGTCCTCGTACACGCCGACCTTGTAGGAGATGAGGTCCAGGCAGCGGTTGAGATCGCTCATCTGGCGCAGCACCCGCTCCCGGTGCTCCAGCATGATGGTGAGGCGCTCCGCCTCGTTCCCGGTCCCGTTCCTGACGAGGTCGGTGTACTCCCGGATCGCGGGCAACGGCATCCCCGAGGCACGCAGGATGATGCACGTGGTCAGCCAGTGCGCGTCCGCTTCGCTGTAGATCCGCCGTCCGCCCGGCCCCCGGCGCACGGGATTGAGCAGGAGGCCCTCACGCTCGTAGAAGCGCAGCGTGTGCACGCTCAGCCCGGTGAGTTCGGCGAGCCGGCCGATGCTGATCTCCGATGACATGCCGCCCAGGATACGATCCGAGCTCTAGCGGCCGAGGATGGTGTAGGCCGTCCCCGCCTCGGCGTCCCAGCTCAGCGTGTCCCCGGAGCGGCGCGGGCGCACGTCGCCGGAGATCCGGCAGCGTCCGGCGAGGGCCGTCCGTACCGTGATCGGGCCCGAGCGCCCCACGTGCAGCGTGATCCGCTCGGCGACGACGTTCCCGGGGTGACTGGCGAAGTACTCGCGCGAGTGCCGCACCCCCTCCGCCGTGTACGTCACCCTGGCCACGGCCTCGCCAAGGCTCAGCTCCCGGCGGTAGCCGGCGGGGGAGCCGGGCCGCCCGGCCAGGTCCAGCCAGAGGTCGCCGAAGGGCTGGTACGCGCCGAAGCCCGACTTCGGCTGCCCCAGCGCGGCCGCCACATCCTCCGGCGCCATCCGCCCGTCGCGATCCAGCGCCTCCTGGACCTCGGCGATCGCGTCCGGCCGGGGAGCGGCCCAGTCGCCGAAGTCGTATCCCTCCCGCGACCCCGGGCCGCCCGTCCACAGGCTCTTCTCGTTGAACTGCAGCCGCTCGGTGTCCGTCCCGCCGAACACCATCGCCCCGAGCGCGCCGTTCCCGATGGGTAACGCCTGCGTCTCCCAGTCGGTGGCCGGCCGGTCGTACCAGAGGGTCAGATCAGTCACGGGGGACAACGTTAACAACAATGTTTTTTCCGGGCGGCGGAGGATCGGGGACTCCATTGCTTTTGTTCCCCGGTAATCGCGGTAATTTAATCCCGACTAACCGATATTTAGCCGCGTTTGCCCAGGTCAATGGATAGGTCAACTGCGAGTCAAACCGCGCGCTGTGCCCGGGAAACGATCGCTTAAGGTCCTACGATCGCTTCATGACCTGCGTACTTCTCGCCGAGGATGACACCTCGATCTCCGAGCCGCTCGCGCGTGCATTGCGCCGTGAGGGCTATCAGGTCGAGGTGAGCCCCGACGGCCCGCAAGCCCTGGAAAGGGCGCTGTCGGGCGGCATCGATCTCATCGTTCTTGACCTTGGACTGCCCGAAATGGATGGTCTGGAGGTGGCTCGTCGCATCCGGGCCGAAGGCCACGGCACTCCGGTCCTGATTCTCACCGCTCGCGTCGACGAGGTGGACACCGTCGTCGGCCTCGACGCCGGGGCGGACGACTACGTGACGAAGCCGTTCAGGCTCGCCGAACTGCTCGCCCGGGTACGGGCGCTGCTCCGGCGCGGCACCTCCGAGACTCCGGTCGTCCAGGGCGTCCGTATAGACGCCGACTCCCGCCGCGCGTGGATGGGGGAAAAGGAGCTGCATCTGACAACGAAGGAATTCGACCTGCTGCGTGTGCTCGTTCGCGACGCCGGGAAGGTGGTCACGCGGGAGCAGATCATGCGTGAGGTCTGGGACACGAACTGGTGGGGTTCGACCAAGACCCTCGACATGCACATCTCCTGGCTACGCCGCAAACTCGGCGACGACGCCGCGAAGCCGCGTTACATCACGACCGTCCGGGGAGTCGGCTTCCGGTTCGAACGCGAGTAGGAGATGCGCCGCCGACTGCTCTCCTCAACCCTGGTCGTCGCGGTCATCGCGGTTCTGCTGCTGGGGGTCCCCCTGGGTGTCGTCGTCAGCCGGCTGATCGTCGACGAGGCGGCTCAGGAGCTCGGGGCGGAGGCCAAGCGCCTCGTGGGAGAGGTCGAGTACGCTCGCGTCCAGGAGACGCCGCTCGACCCCCAGCAACTGGAGCAGAAGTATCCCGGCAGGTACATCCAGATCTGGGAACGCGGAACTCCTTTGCGGGTGACCGTGGTCGGCAGTGCACCGCCGTCCGGTCACCTGATGACCGAGGACGCGCAGACCAACACCGGCGTCTATGTCCGTATAAGTCGCGATCGCGACCAGGTGGAACAGGACGTACGGGCTCGACTTATGCTCATCGTGGCCCTGGCGGTCGCCGCCCTGGCCGTGGCCGTGAGTCTGGCCGTCGTACAGTCCCGGCGGCTGACGCTGCCTCTGCAGGACCTGGCGAAGATCGCCGAGCGGCTGGGCTCCGGAGACGCCCGGCCGAGCAAACACCGTTACGGCATCCCCGAGCTCGACCGGGTGGCCCAAGTGCTCGACCGCAGCGCCACCCGCATCTCCGACCTGCTCACCCGCGAGCGGGAGTTCGCCACCGACGCCTCCCACCAGCTCCGCACTCCCTTGACCGGTCTCACCATGCGCCTGGAGGAGATCGTGTCCGCCGCGGACGAGCCGGAGGTCGTCCGGGAGGAAGGGGAGGCGGCGATCGTGCAGGCGGAGCGGCTCACCGCCGTGATCGACGAGCTGCTGGCGGCGGCGCGGCGCCAGCGCCACGCCCAGGCCGAGCCGGTCTCCATCGACGACGTGATCATCCAGCAGATCAGGGAGTGGGAGCCGGTGTTCCGGGAGGCGGAGCGTACCCTTCGGCTCGAAGGCGCCCGCAGCCTGAAGGCGATGGCCACCACCGGCGGCTTCGGCCAGGTGATCGCGTCGCTGCTGGAGAACTCCCTGCGCCACGGCGGCGGCGACGTCACCGTCACCTCGACCAGCGGCGACAACTACGTGGTGATCGAGGTCGCGGACGAGGGTCCGGGCATCGCCGACGAGATCGCCCCCAAGATCTTCGAGCGGAACGTCAGCGGCGGCGGAGGCACCGGTCTCGGGCTGACGCTCGCCCGCGCGCTGGCCGCGGCCGACGGCGGCAGGCTGGAACTGGTACGGCGCCGCCCGGCGACGTTCGCCATCTTCCTGCGCCCCGCCGAGGACGACGGCGCCAGGACGCGGGTGGTCAGCGGTCCTGCTTGACCCCGGTCTCGGGCAGCTCCATCGGGATCGGCTCGGTGGCCTCCAGGAACACCCACTTCTTGTACGACCAGTAGCGGAACAGCGTGCCGAGCCCGACGCCCACGATGTTGGCGATGTTGATGCTGAGCGCGTCGTGCCGGTCGAGCGTGTAGGTGGTGAAGCCGATCGTCAGCATGCCGAACAGCAGCGCGATGCCGTTGAGCAGGAAGAACAGGAAGTATTCGCGTCCCAGGCCGCTCTGGTCGCGGTCCCGGAACGTCCAGAAGCGGTTGCCGATGTAGGCGAAGGTCGTGGAGATCGTCGTCGCCACCACCTTGGACGTCAGCGGCCCGAATCCCAGCACCACGTTGCAGAGGTTGAGGAGGCCGAAGTCGATCAGGAAGGCGACGGCCCCGATGCTGCCGAACTTGGCAAGTTCGTG
The DNA here is from genome assembly GCF_043496855.1 of Nonomuraea sp. JJY05. NCBI lineage: Bacteria > Bacillati > Actinomycetota > Actinomycetes > Streptosporangiales > Streptosporangiaceae > Nonomuraea > Nonomuraea sp. JJY05. Next base: position 27,444 of record NZ_JBIEIS010000007.1, on the reverse strand, counting down.
CACAAGTGAGGAGAACCGCTCGTAGAGGCGCTTTACGAAGTCCACGTCTCTGCTCGGTCCCTTCCCTCGGCGAGCCTGACTCAACTCAGCGTACCGGCCGCCATGTAGGGCCGACGTCAGGCTGGTGAACTTACCACTTAGAAATATCGCCCTATGCCCGGCATTTACGACAGTTGGGCATTACGCTGCGTTGCACATCGCCCGTGAACCGGCATAGCGGGCGGAGCGGAGCGCTGGGCGGTCGTGCCTGCGAAGGCAACCCGGAACGGCCGCCCAGCCCGGGGGAGTCCGGGAAAGTCGTTCCGTCCCGGTAAGCTCACCTGGCGTGAGTTCCTACAGCCCCATCGGGCCGGTCGTCGGCATCGTCGGCGCAGGCCAGCTGGCCAGGATGTCGCAGCCGCCGGCCATCGCGCTCGGCGTCGAGCTGCGGGTGCTGGCCAACACGCCGGAGGAGAGCGCCGCCCGCGTGATCGTCGACACGCGCCTCGGAGATTACCGCGATCTGGATGATCTGCGCGAGTTCGCCAAGGGCTGCGACGCGATCACCTTCGACCACGAGCACGTGCCCACCGAGCACATCCGGGCCCTGACCGAGGCCGGCCACGCCGTGCATCCCGGGGCCGACGCCCTCGTGCACGCCCAGGACAAGGCCGTCATGCGCGAGCGGCTGACCGCGATCGGCGTGCCGTGCCCGGCGTGGGCGCGCGTGTCGTCGCCCGAAGAGGCCACGCGTTTCGCGGAGCAGCACGGCTGGCCGATGGTCCTGAAGTCGGTGCGCGGCGGCTACGACGGCCGCGGCGTGTGGGTGTGCCGGTCGGCAGAGGAGGTCGCGGAGGCGTTCGCGACCGGGGTCGAGCTGCTCGCGGAGGCGTTCGTGCCGTTCGAGCGGGAGCTGGCGGTGCTGGTCGCCCGCTCGCCGCACGGGCAGGGCGTCAGCTACCCGGTCGTGGAGACCGTGCAGCAGGACGGCATCTGCGTCGAGGTCATCGCGCCCGCGCCGGGGCTGGACCCCGAGTACTCCGCGCAGGCGCAGCGCATCGGCCTGAAGATCGCCCACGAGCTCGGCGTGACCGGGCTGCTCGCGGTCGAGCTCTTCGACACGCCGAACGGGCTCGTGGTCAACGAGCTGGCCATGCGCCCGCACAACAGCGGCCACTGGACCATCGAGGGCTCGACGACGTCGCAGTTCGAGCAGCATCTGAGGGCGGTGCTGGACCTGCCGCTCGGCTCGCCCAAGATGACCGCCCAGGTCGTCGTCATGGCCAACCTGCTCGGCGGCGAAGAGCCCGACCTGTTCAAGCGCTACGAGCACGTGCTGGCCCACGATCCGGGCATCAAGCTGCACTTCTACGGCAAAGAGGTGCGCCCTGGCCGCAAGATCGGCCACGTGACGGCCCTCGGCTCCAACCTCGACGAGGTGCGCGCCCGCGCCCGCCACGCCGCCGTCTACCTCACCACCGGGGAGTACACGTGAGAGAGCGAAGCACCGTCCCTGCACTCCCGATGCCGGCGAAGGCGGCATCGTGACCGTAGGAATCGTGATGGGGAGCGACTCCGACTGGCCGGTCATGAAGGCCGCCGCGGAGGCGGTCGCCGAGTTCGGCGTGCCCTTCGAGGCCGACGTGGTCTCGGCGCACCGCATGCCGGCCGAGATGATCGACTACGGCCGCCAGGCCGCCTCCCGGGGCCTCCAGGTGATCATCGCCGGGGCCGGGGGCGCCGCGCACCTGCCCGGCATGCTGGCCTCCGTCACGCCGCTGCCGGTGATCGGGGTGCCGGTGCCGCTGAAGTACCTCGACGGGATGGACTCGCTGCTGTCGATCGTCCAGATGCCCGCCGGGGTGCCGGTGGCGACGGTGGCGGTCGGCGGGGCCCGCAACGCAGGCCTGCTGGCCGTACGCATCCTCGCCGTGTCCGACCCCGGGTTGCGGGAGCGGATGGAGGAGTTCCAGGAGCGGCTGAAGGAGCAGGCGTACGCCAAGGGCGAGAAGCTGCGCGCGGAGGCCGCGAACCTCGGGTCGTGATGGGGGTGCGCCTACGGCGGCCGGGGGCTGTCGTAGGCGGGGGAACGATTCGTCAGGGGCGGCCGAGGGCGCGGTAGTGCCATCCGGCGGACCGCCACGTCTCGGCATTGAGGGCATTACGCCCGTCCACGATGCGCCGGGTCGCCACCACGGCTCCCAGCTCCTCGGGGTCGAGCTCCACGAACTCCTGCCACTCGGTGAGCAGCAGCACCACGTGCGCTCCTCGCACCGCGTCCACGGCTGATTCGCCATAGTTCAGCTCGGGGTGAGCCTTACGGGCGTTGCCGAGCGCGATGGGGTCGTACACGGTGACCTGTCCGCCCTGGTGGCCGATGGTCACGGCGACGTCCAGCGCGGGGGAGTCGCGGATGTCGTCCGAGTTGGGCTTGAACGCGGCGCCCAGCACGCCCACGGTGCATCCGTGGAACGAGCCTCCGGCCAGCTCCCTGGCCAGATCGACCATGCGGGCGCGCCGCCGCATGTTGATGGCGTCCACCTCGCGCAGGAACGTCAGCGCCTGGTCCGCTCCCAGCTCCCCGGCCCGGGCCATGAAGGCCCTGATGTCCTTGGGCAGGCAGCCGCCGCCGAACCCGAGGCCCGCGTTCAGGAACCGCCCGCCGATCCTGTCGTCGTACGACAGCGCCTCGGACAGCTGCTTGACGTCGGCGTGCGCGGCCTCGCAGACCTCGGCCATCGCGTTGATGAACGAGATCTTGGTGGCCAGGAACGCGTTCGCGGCCGTCTTGACCAGCTCGGACGTGGCGAAATCGGTCACCACGAACGGAACCTCGCCCAGCGGCTCGTAGACCTCGCGCAGCACCTTCTCCGCCCGCTCGGTGCGAACGCCGAGCACGATGCGATCCGGGTGCAAGGTGTCCTCGACCGCGAACCCCTCCCGCAGGAACTCGGGGTTCCAGGCCAGCTCGGCCTGCCCTCCGGCGGGCGCGAGGCGGGTGAGCTTGTCCGCGAGCCGCTCGGCGGTGCCGACGGGCACGGTGGACTTGCCCACGACCAGGCACTGGCGGTCGAGGAAGGGGGCGAGGGACTCGATCGCGTTGTCCATGTACGTGACGTCCGCGGCATATTCGCCGCGTTTCTGGGGAGTGCCCACACAGACGAAGTGCACGTCGCCGAAGGCGGCGACCTCCTCGTACGAGGTGGTGAAGCGAAGGCGGCCGGATTCGAGCCCACGGCGGAGCACGGGTTCGAGCCCGGGCTCGTGGATCGGGAGCTCCCCTTGATTGAGTCTGCGGATCTTGTCGGCGTCGATATCAAGGCCCAGGACGTCGAATCCGAGATCAGCCATGCACGCCGCATGGGTGATGCCCAGGTATCCGGTCCCGATCACCGTGAGGCGATATGGCACGAGTGAGCTCCTTTCGATCGCGCAGGCATGCTACCGGGCCTCGCTACCTCGTACGTGCCACCTGCACCTCTTCGCAAACCGTACCGCCTAGTAACAAGAAGGTCGGACCTCCTGATATCTGACACATGAGCTTCTCCCTCCACGCTCCCGCCGAAGAGCGCGATCTGCTCAGGGAGACGATCCCGGCCCCAAAGGCGCGGTCCTCGCATGGGAGCGCTTCGCGCCAAGGGGCCCGAGCTGTGACATTGGGAGGGCGCGGCCCTATTACCCAAGGGGTCCGGCCAAGGCCGGGCAGGCGGGAGCTCAGCCCTTGGGCGCCAGGCCGAGGTCGAACCGTATCTCGACCTCGTCGTTCAGCTTGAGCGCGCCGAACAGCGCCGAATAAGGCCGGATCCCCCACCGGGACTGCACGATGGTCGCCGAGCCCCGTACGCGGTCATTGGCGAACAGGCCCTGGACCGTCACCACCCGGGTGACCCCGACGAGGGTGAGGTCGCCCTCGATGTGGAACGACTCCGCGGTGCCGTCGACCCGGGTCGCCCGGTAGGTGATGGCCGGATATCGGCCGGCGTGCAGGATCTTCTCCCGGATGTTTCGCTCGATCTCCTCGCGGTCGGAGTTCGTGAGCGGCTTGACGCCGCCCGTCCCCGTCCGGACCTCGAGCGACCCCGCGTCGACCTCGACGGTCAGCGTGGAGTCGGCCGGGGTGGCGGGGTCGATGGTGGCGTCGCCGCTCCAGCGGGTGACCTCGATGGTGAGATCGTGGCCCGCCTTCGCGCCCAGGCCGGTGCGGGTCGTATGGATGAGGAGCCGGCCGGAATCGGGTCCGAACGTGTAGCTACCAGCGGTAATGCTCACCTTGCCAGGCTAGCTCGCACCATGTGCCCGCCCTCTGGCCAGTGCCCGCCGACGCGGTCAGGACCTACTGGCAGGCGGTGGAGATGCCGCCGCGTCCCCAGGTGCAGCCGTCGATCTTCTTGAGGTCGCTGCTCCGGTAGAGGCCGGCCGTGTCCCCGTCGTTGTTCCAGACGTACCATTTGCGATCCCAGTACAGGGTGGTCGAGGTGTTGCTCCCCTGGCCCGAGCGTACGGTCACTGATTTGCCGGGCTTGAGGGTGAACCTGGGAAATCGATATTTATAGCCGGTCTCGTCCCGCAGGATCCAGTTCTCGAGCTGGATGCCTTGCCTGCTCATGTTGCGCAGCACCGCGTATTCGCCGTTGAGCGAGACGTTGCCGCCCCGGTCGGACCCCGGCGAGTCGTAATACACCTTGACGATCTGGACGGCCGGGGTCGCGGCCTGAGCGGGCGTACCGGCTGACGGCAGGACCACGGCCGCGACGCCGATTGCCGCGAGAAGACGCTTGAGCACTGCGGGCTCCGTATGGCTGGAGATGGAACGTGACATCAGTGGGACGGTTGCTGCGATCGCCGGGTTGGCGGTCACCGGCGTCCGCATCCGGCCATCTCGCGAATGTCCCCGTCTATCCCAATGTCACCATGAGCCACCATTTGCACACTCTTGGCAGATCAACTACGGTCCCTGACTACTGTCAGATCTCTGTGTGACATGTGTGGAGTGATCAAGTGAAGAACCGTAGAGCGGGCACCGGCGTCGCCCTTGCCGCAGCCGTGACCGTGGGCGTCCTGGGCTTCACCGCCGCGTCGCCGGCCTACGCGTCCCCCGGCACCCCGGCTCCCACCCCGTCCCCCTCGTCCGCCGCCGCCCCGACCTCGCCCGCCAACGCGACGCCCAAGGGCCTCTTCACGCCCCTGAAGTACCAGCTCAACCTCAAGGGCCAGCGCCAGGAGACCAACTACTTCTGCGTCCCCGCCTCGTCGTCGATGAGCCTGTCGACCTTCGGCGTCAACGTCAGCCAGTCGACCCTCGCCAAGAAGATGAAGACCACGGCCTCCGCCGGCACCAAGGGCGTGAACGCGCTGCCGGTGGTCAACGCCTACCTCAAGCCGCGCGGCTACAAGGTCATGAGCCCCACCGACGCGGACGGCAACGCGGTCGTGCTGATGAACCGGGTCTCCGGGAACATCGGGGATCTGCGCCGGGCGCCGGTGCTGGCGGTGTGGATGGAGCAGCTGCCCTGGAACAAGGGCAAGATCAAGGGCACCAACGTCGGCCACGCCATCATCGCCTACGGTTACGACAAGACGGTGGGCACCGTCACCGTGTACGACCCGTGGAAGCCGACCGGCGGCACCCACACCATCAAGGCCTCCGTCCTGGCCAAGATCCTGCAGCCGGGCGGCAACATGTACTACATCTCCAAGCTCTGAGGCGACGCGGGCGGCGGGCCGTGCGCCCGGTCGAATCGAGCCGGTGACCCGCCCGCGGCGCAGGGGTCCGTCGAGATCGAGGGGGTATGTACGGAATGAGCGGAGAACCGGCGACCGGGACGCTGCATCACGTCGAGATCTGGGTGCCCGACCTGCCGCGGGCCGTCGCGAGCTGGCAGTGGCTGCTGGAGGCGCTCGGCTACACCCTCCACCAGGACTGGGAGCACGGCCGCAGCTGGCGGCTGGGGGCCACGTACCTGGTGCTCGAGCGGTCGCCCGCGCTCAGCGCCGACCGGCACGACCGCTGCCGCCCCGGGCTGAACCATCTGGCCTTCCACGTGGGGAGCCGCGCCGAGGTGGATGCGTTGGCCGAGCAGGCGCCCGCGAACGGCTGGACGTTGATGTTCCCCGATCGCCACCCGTACGCGGGCGGGGAGCATCACTACGCCGCATACCTGGAGGACAGGGACGGCTTCGAGATCGAACTGGTCGCGCTCGACACCCCCGGGCAACCCCCGACCCCCTGAGGGGACGCGGTCAGGCTTCGAGGCGCATTGCCCCTGAATGGGTAGTTCGGGCTGACTTCACTGCCAGTTCATGCATATGTCAGACAACGACATTCGGTCGGTATACCGTCAGGTTTCGGTCTGATCCCTAACCGAAGACGGGTACCGCAAACATGCGCAAAGTCCTGACGCTCGCTGTGGCCGCCACCGCATCGCTCGGCCTGCTCGCCGCCCCCGCCACCGCCGACGACCGCCACCGCGAGTTGCCGAACGAGATCTACGGCGGCGCCTGGACCGAGGGGCACGTCCAGGGGATCGCCATAGACGAGCGCAAGGGGTACATGTACTTCTCCTTCACCAACGTCCTCGTCAAGACCGACCTCAAGGGCAACCCCGTGGGCTCGGTGACGGGCTTCACCGGGCACCTCGGCGATCTGGACTTCAACGCCAAGGACGGCCGGGTGTACGGCTCCCTGGAGTACAAGGAGCAGGAGTCGTTCTACATCGCGATCTTCGACGTCGACCGCATCACCAGCATGGGCATGGACGCCCAGACCAGTGACGTCGTCAAGACGGTCTACCTCAAGGAGGTCGTCGCCGACTACGCCGCCGACATGAACGGCGACGGCAAGTTCGACGGCAACGTGGGCAACACCCCCGACCACCGGTACGGCTGCAGCGGCATCGACGGCGTGTCCTTCGGCCCCGAGTTCGGCAAGAAGCACGGCAAGCAGCTGCTGACCGTGGCGTACGGGATCTACTCCAACACCACGCGCAACGACAATGACTACCAGGTTCTCCTCCAGTACGACATCGAGCGGTGGAAGAAGTACGAGAAGCCGCTCACCGAGAGCGACCCGCACAGGAGCGGCCCGGAGCAGGTAGACGGCAAGTACTTCGCGTACACCGGCAACACCACCTACGGCGTGCAGAACCTGGAGTACGACGACTTCACGGGCAACTGGATGATGGCCGTCTACAAGGGCAAGAAGCCGCAGTTCCCCAACTACTCGTTCTTCATGGTGAACGGCCGCGAGCGGCCCACGGAGGTCGACATCGTCGGGCAGCCGCAGCCCGAGCGGGGCCGGCTGCTCGCGCTGGCGCCGGGCGGGCTCCAGCATGAGGCCTCCGGGGTCAGGGGCTGGGAGTTCGGCGGCGAGTACGGCCTGATCTCGCTCGGCGGCGGCCGCTACTACGTCTCCAAGTCCGGGACCGTCACCGAGGGCGGGGTCACCAAGCACACCAGTCACGCCCAGCTCTTCCTCTGGACGGGCCAGACGCCGACCCCGTTCGAGAAGGTCGGCTGAGCGGAGCTGCCAGCGGTTGGTCAGTAAAGGCTGTTATGGTCGGTCCGCAATCCCACGAACTCGTAAAGAATCCTGCATGGGAGGGTCATGCGGAGCACGAGCAAGATCGCGGCCTTGCTGATCGGAATGACGGTCCCGGTGGCCGTGGTGGCGCCCGCGGCCGGCGCGCAGGCGCGTCCGGCCTGGGTCGCCTACCACGGCCTCACCGCTGAGCAGAGCGTGGCCCGGGTCAAGCAGCTCAGGGCTCAGGGCTTCCGGCCGATCACGGTGAACGTCTCCGATGGGGAGCGGTACGCGGCCGTGTGGGTCAAGGGCGGCTCGCCGGCCAACTGGGGCCTCTGGCAGGGCATGTCGGCCGAGGAGTACCAGCAGCGGTTCGACCAGGGGCTGAAGGAGGGGGCGCAGCCGGTCTCCGTCTCCGCCACCGGGCCGGGCGACGCGCCGGTGTTCACGGCCGTCTTCGAGAAGCGGCGCGGGAAGTTCTTCGCCAGGTCCGGCCTCACCCCCGCCCAGTTCGCCGCCGCCAACAAGCGGGCCACCGCCCAGGGGCTCGCGCTGACCTCGGTCGACGTGTACGGCACCCCGGACGACCTGCGGTACGTGGGCGTGTGGACGGTCAACGCGGGCGGGGCCTGGTACTACACGTACGGCAAGTCCAGGAAGCAGCACGAGGCCGCGTTCTACGCCAAGAAGAAGCAGGGGTTCCGGCCGGTCAAGGTGGCCGTGGCGCCCGACGGGACGTACACGGCGGTGTGGCGCAAGGACGGCGTCAAGTCCTGGGCCCACTACATCGACATGACCTCCTCCGGCTACCAGAAGCGGTTCGACGACCTCAGGACCAAGGGGCTGGCCCCGGTCCAGGTGAACGCCGAGAACGGGCTCTACGCCGCCATCTGGCAGTGAACGGTGGTCAGCGGGCCTGGAGGATGCGGACGTCTCCGGTGCCGCTCAGGGCCTTGATGGTGTTGGGGCTCTTGGCGTCGTGCTTGAGCTCCGAACGTTCGGTGCCGTCCGTGCTGCGGGCGGTGATCGCGTAGGCCGCCCTGGGCACGGTGGCGGTCACCCGGCCGTCGCTGGAGCTCAGGTCGAGGGCGCTGGGCGGGCTGGCGAACGACACGTCGATCGCGCCGTCCGACGTCCGGCACCTGACGCTCGGCGACTTCAGCCCCTCACCCGTGATCGGGCCCTCGCTGCGCAGCCGCAGCTTTCCGGCGGCGCCGGACACCTGGATGCGGTCCCGGCTGACCACGTCGACGTCCTGGGTGAGGCCGTTCAGGATGACGCCGTCGTCGGCCTCGATCGACAGCGGCACGCCGGGCGGGACCTTGACGTGGTAGCGGGCGCCGCAGTCGCCGAAGACCACGCTGCAGTCCGCGCTCAGGCGAAGGGTGCCCTCCCGCAGGGACCAGGTGGCGTTGCCGTCGTCGGCGGCCTTGCCGCGTGCCCACCGCTCGACCTCGACGCGGCCCCCGGTGCCCGGCAGGACGCGCACGCCGCCCAGCGAGGCCCTGATCTTCAGCGTGGTGCCCGTGAACGGGAACGCCTGCGCGGTGCGGACCTCCTTGGCGTCCAGGTCCACCTTGCAGCCGGTCAACGCCAGCGCCGCCGCCAACGTCGCCCCTGTCGCCACGACTCGCCTCATGGAGATGCTCATGACGACGATCGTGGCCGAGCGCCCGCCGCCCGCCATCGACCATCCGGCCGAACGCGGGCGACCCGCCATCGGCCTTTCGGCCAGAGAACGAGCATCAGGCCCAGAGAACGAGCATCAGGCCCAGAGAACGAGCATCAGGCCCGCAGAACGGGCGTCAGGCCGGAGAGCGGGCGTCAGGCCGGAGGACGGGCGTCAGGGCTGAGGACGAGGGTCAGAGGGCCGACAGCAGGGCCGTGACGTGCCGCAGCGGGTCCGAGCCCAGCGGCCGCACCGCCACCGTGGCGGCCCCGGCCGCCCACAGCGCCTTGACGTGCTCGGCCGCGGCCTCAGGAGACCCCGACGCCATCGCCACCTCCTCGGGCGCGACCCCGAGGAACCCGGCCTGCCCTTCCACCATGGCACGGGCGCTCTCCAGGACCTCGCCGTCGGTGTCGAGGAAGGAGAAGACCACGAGCTCGTGATCCGCGGAGCCCCCGATCTGGTCCAGGATCCCGGGCAGCTGCGCCGGCCCGACGCCCTCGGGGATGATCGTCCCCTGGGCGACCCGGCCCGACAGGGCCAGCGAGCGCGGCCCCTTCACCCCGGCCAGCACGGGTGGGGGCGAGGCGGGCGGGTGCACCAGGGACACCCCGTCCAGGTGGACGGACCTGCCGTGCAGGGTGACCGTCTCGCCGCGCAGCAGCGCGCTCACGGACGTGATCGTCTCCTCCAGGAGCGCCAGCGGCGACGACGGGGCGGCGCCCACCTGGCGCATCCAGTCGCCCACGCCGTGCCCGATGCCGGCGGCCAGCCGCCCGGGATGCACCCTGGCCAGGTTGGCCAGCTCCATCGCCAGCAGCATCGGGTTGCGCAGGGGAGCGGGCGTGATGCCGATGCCGACGCGCAGCCGGGACGTGACGGCGAGCGCGGTGGCGGCCGACGAGACGCCCCCGGTCCAGCCCAGGTCCTCCACCACCCACAGGTCGTCCACGGACGTCTCGTCGAGCGCCTTGGCGAACGGGATCAACTGCTCGGGAGGAAGCTCCCGGTCGAACATGACTCCGAGTCTCACGATGCCCTCCAGTAATAGCGGAACAACCGGCCGACCTCCGAGTATTCAGCACGCAGGAAGGCGTCGGCGGTCGGGACGTTCGCCACGTCCGTGACGGCGACGATACGTTGCACGCCCGCCTCGGCCAGCGTGCGGGTGCCCTTGGCCAGCAGGTCGTCGACGTAGCCGTGACCGCGGTGCTCGGGCACCACGCCGATGTACGCGATCGAGTGGTCGTCGGGTGCCACCAGGCCGACGGGGGAGTCGCCCAGGTGGCCGATCACGAACCAGTCGGGCTTGCCCTTGCGGTTGACCAGGTCGTCGTACATCCATCGGGCCTCCCGCTCGGCCCCCGACGTGGCCACCTCGATCCGCGTGTCGTGGTCGAGCGAGCCCTCCGAGATGCGTACGAGGATGTCGATCACCTCGGCCTCGGCCATGCGGCGCGCGGGGCGGTACGTCAGGCGGCCGGGGTCGGGCGGGACGTCGTTGCCCGCCACCCATTCGAGCACCAGCCGCTCGACCTCCATGACGAACCCCGCCAGGGTCAGGGCCTCGTGCTCGACGGCGCGGTCGACCACGGGGTCGAGCCCCGGTTTGAGCGAAATGTCGTGGATTATCTTGCGCAGTCCCATCGTGCGCAGGCTGTCGCGCAGCGCCTTCGCGGCGGCGACCGGATCGGGGCCCGGGTCGAACTGCCAGATGGTCACCGGCGCCGAGCCGGGGAAGGACGCCCAGAACGCCAGGCGGACCTGCCCCTCCACGAAGCACCACTCAGGCCGGGTCCTGCCCTCGTCGAAGGCGGCCGCGAGCTGGGAGCGCCCCGGCTCGGGGAACTGGTCGAACAACGTGAAGGCCTCCACACCTGAGGGGCTCTCCCCGGCCGCGGCCGTGGCGAGGGGCGCCCGTGATGATATGACCATGTTCTCGCACGGAAGCGATCAGTCGGACCGTCCCGGGTGAGTCCCGATCGAGGTCAGGCGGCGCTGCCGAAGGCCGAGCGCGCCTCGCCGAGGGACTCGCGTGTCTCGAAGTGCCGGTCGAGGTTGGTGATCGTCAGCAGGTGGCGGATCATGCCGGGGGCGAGCACCAGGATCAGGCGGCCGTTCACGCGCCGGACGTGGTTGAGCGTGGCCACCAGCACGCCGAGGCCCACCGAGTCGCAGAAGGGCACCTCGGTCAGGTCGACGACGAGGTTGAGCGGGTCGGCGGCGGCGATGGCCTGTTCGAGCTCGTCCCGCAGCCGGGGAGCGCCTGCCACGTCGAGGTCGCCCGCGACGTGCAGCACCGTACAGGGGTCCTCCCGCCACGACCTGACCACCATGAGGTCTTCACCTGCCGAACCGCCGACTGTTATTACTGTTTCTTACATATGTTCTGCATTGCCGTTTTGGTGGTCGGAGTAACACTCGGTTTCGCCGAGGGCGTGGAAGCCGACTTGGATTTCGCGATCTTCGGCTGATCGCTGCCGACGATCACTTCGATGCCCTTGACGTCGGTCTTGTCGAGCTCGGCTCCCGGGATGGCGGCGGCCACGACCTTGGCCTCGGCCTCGTGGCCCGCGCCGTAATGGATGAGCGTCTTCTTGTAGTCCTTCTTGGTCGTGTTGCCGGGCTGGCCGGGGACCTTGAAGCCGTACGCGACCAGGCCCTCCTTGGTGCGGGCGCCGAGGCCCGTGATGAGCGTGCCGTTCTTGACCTTGACCGTGATGCTGCCGGGCGGGATGGCCGACGGCTTGACCGAAGGGGTGGGCGAGGGGGAGACGGCGGGCTTGGTCAGGTCCTGGTCCGCGTTGATCTTCGCGAACATGTCGCGGGCGGCCGGCTTGTCCCACAGGACCGCGGACTCGCCCGTGGGCGCCTTGAAGTCGACGTTGGACAGCGGCACCTCGGCGAAGCGCACGTCGTCGAGCGAGACGTCCCGCAGCTGGGTGGCCAGGCCGAGGAGCCCGTCGTCGGGATCGACCTTGACCGTGCTCAGCGTGGAGTTGACGAACGAGGCCAGCTTGGCCGGGTTGGCCAGGGTGTCGGCGCTGAGCGCCCGGTTGAGCAGGGCCGAGATGACCTGCTGCTGCCGGTCGATGCGGTCGAGGTCGGAGCGCGCGGTGGCGCGGGTGCGGGCGTAGCCGAGCGCCTGCACGCCCTCGAGCTGGTGGGTGCCGGCGGGCAGGTTGAGCCCGGTCTTGGGGTCGTTGATCGGCACGGGTGTGCAGACGGTGACGCCGCCGAGGGAGTCGACGACGTCGATGAAGCCGAGGATGTTGACCTCGATGTAGCGGTTGATCTGCAGCCCGGTGGCCGCCTCGACGGCCTCCTTGGCGAGCTTGGGCCCGCCGAACTGGTACGCCGAATTGATCTTGTGGTCGCCCTTGCCGGGGATCGTCGTCCAGGTGTCGCGCGGCAGGCTCACCACGGTGACCCGCCTGTGGTCCTCCGACAGGTGGATGACCATCATGGTGTCGGTGCGCTGGCCGGACTCGCGGCCCAGCTTGAGCCGGTTCTGCTGCTGCCGGGTGAGGTCGTCGCGCTTGTCGACGCCGACCAGCAGGATGTTCTCGGCGCCGCGGGCCGCCGGCACGGTCACCCCGGCGTCGACGGTACCGATCTGGCGCGGGGTCGCCCACACCACGCCGGTGGCGACCAGGACCCCGGTGGACAGGAACCCGGCGATGACGACGTTGCGACGGCGGGCCTTGGCGCTCCTGAGCGGCCTGCGGGGACGCGTGGGCGCGAGCTTGACGCCGCCGTAGGCGTCGCCGCCCACGAGCACACCGCCGTCCTCCTCGCCCGGGTCGCGCATCCCGTCCCCCTTTTGTCACCCGGAGGATCAGGCTTTCGATTGCCCGACTCCCCTGGTCGTACAGTAGCGTGAGCCCCGCCATGAAGCAGTTCCCCGACTCGCCGCAGGCCCCCGCGGAGACGCGCGCCTGGCCCCCTATCTCCGTCGTCATGCCGGTCCTCAACGAGGAGCGGCACCTTCGCGAGGCCGTCGACCAGGTCCTCGCCCAGAGCTACCCAGGTGAGATCGAAGTCGTGCTCGCCGTGGGTCCGTCCCAGGACCGCACCCAGGAGGTCGCCGACGCCATAGCGGCGGCCGACCCGCGGGTGACGGTCGTGCCCAACCCGACGGGCCGCACCCCCAACGCGCTCAACGCCGCCATCGCCGCCTCGCGCAACGGCATCATCGCCCGGGTCGACGGGCACGCCATGCTTCCCCCCGACTACCTGCGCGTCGCCGTCGAGACGCTGGCCGAGACCGGCGCCGACAACGTGGGCGGCGTCATGGCGGCCGAGGGCGTCACGCCCTTCGAGCAGGCCGTCGCCTGCGCCATGACGTCCAAGATCGGCGTGGGCGCCGCCGCCTTCCACGTGGGCGGCACCGCGGGCCCCGCCGACACCGTCTACCTGGGCGTCTTCCGCCGCTCGGCGCTCGACCGGGTGGGCGGCTACGACGAGCACTTCCAGCGGGCGCAGGACTGGGAGATGAACCACCGCATCCGCGAGAGCGGCGGCCTGGTCTGGTTCCAGCCGCGCATGCGGGTCTCCTACCGCCCCCGCCCCAACGTCAAGGCCCTGGCCAAGCAGTACTTCCACTACGGCAGGTGGCGGCGGGTGGTCGCGCGCACCCACGAGGGCACGATCAACCTGCGCTATCTGGCGCCGCCCACCGCGGTGCTGGCCATGCTGCTGGGGCTGGTCGTCTCGCCGTTCTTCCCCTGGGCGCTCATCGTCCCCGGCGGCTACGCGGTCGCCATCGCGGCGGGTTCCGCGGTGACGGGCAGCGGGCTGCCCCCGGGGGCGCGGCTGCGGCTGCCGATCGTGTACGCCGCCATGCACTGCTCCTGGGGCTGGGGCTTCCTCACCAGCCCGAAGAAGCTGGCCAGGCCGCCCCGGTCATGACTCGGCGAAGACCCGCTCGACGGCGGCGTCGAAGCGGGTCAGCGCGTCCGGATACTCCGCCCCGAACAGGTGGCTCCTGAGCTTGATCCTGGCCCGGGCCAGCGTGTCCTCCCCGTCGAGGAACTCCGCGAGCCCGGCCAGGTCCTCCCCGATCAGCACGCCCGCCTCGGTGCTCGGGTAGCGCTCGTGGAAGGCGCGCTCGTCCAGGCCGGCGACGTTCGTCACCGCGTACGGCTTCTCGGCGGCCAGGAAGTCGGCCACGACGCTGGAGATGTCGCTGATCAGCAGGTCGCACTGGTTGAAGCAGTCGTACAGGTGCGGCTCGGGGCCGGTGACGATCAGATGCTCGATCCGCGGCGTCTCCCCGGTCGCCCGCGACGGGTGCCTGGCCTTCGACTTGGCCAGCTCGGCCGCCTCGATCATGGCCACGATCTTCCGGTGCGCGCGGGTGGCGCTGCGGTCGCGGTGGCCGGTCAGCGGGTGCGGCTTGTAGATCACGCGCACCCGCGGCCGGTGGTCGAGCAGCGCCCGCACGATGCGCGGCCCCATGGTGATCAGCGACGTGTGGAACAGGTCGTCGTTCCAGCCCTCCCAGGTGGGGGCGTACAGGACGGTGCGGTACGGCAGCTGCGGCCCCTCCGTCGAGATGCCTTCGAGCTGCGGCCGGCCGACCTCGTGGATGTTCTCGTCCCTGACGCCCACCCTGGCCCGGCGGTAGCGGTCGCGGCCCGCGGGACCGGCCACCCACACCTCGTCGTACACCCGGGAGAACGGGTTGAACGACGCCTCCTTGTCGCTGTCGCCGTGGTTGAGGAAGGCGCTGCGCAGGGTCGGGATGCGCAGCATGTGGACGTTCCTGCCGACGTTGGAGACGTACAGGCAGAGCTTGGCGCCGGACAGGGCACGGAAGCTCATCAGGTCGGCCGCCGACGGGATGCACAGCATCGGCAGCGTGGTCGCGTCGAGGTGGTTGGCCATACCGCGCTCGCGCAGCACGACGATGGCCCGCCGGCTGATGCGCTCCAGCGTGGGCAGCCACATCCGGGCCTGGTAGGCGGCCGCGGTGGCGCCGGAGAAGTAGAGGATGACCTCGGGCCGGTACTTCTCGACCTGCTCGCCCACGACGGCCAGCACCCTGGCCTTGTCGGTGAGCGGCGTGGCGCGGCGCACGTACGGGATGAGCGCGAGTGCCCCCGCGATGCCCAGCAGGACCGCCAGACCGGCGCCGATCGCGGCGGGCACGGCGCCGACGGCGGCGCCGATCACCGGCAGCGCGTCCAGGTAGAGGAAGCGCACGCTGCGGCTGTCACGCAGGAACGGGGGCGGCATCTTCGGGATGCGCAGCGCCGAGACGTCGAGGTTGCGGGTGGTCACCGGCATCCGGCTGAGCATCCCCTTGAGCCGCAGCGCCAGCGCGGTATGCCCGGCCCGCACCACGTGGATCGCGAAGATGCCCGACGCCAGCGCCACGAACCACGGCGAGTCCACCCCCGCTATCCGTGCCACCAGCAGCAGCGCCATGGTCTCCCTGGCGGCGAAACGCAGCGTGACCCCGAGGTGCACCCTGCCGAGCAGCTCGGGCAGCGGTCTGGCGGCGCGTGAGGCCGCGTACTCCACCGCATAGGAGAGCGCGGCGACCGTACCGAACACCGCCGGCGCGGGCCAGAGGGCAGACAACAACAGCGCGGGGTAGCAGCCGAGCAGAGCCGCGATCACGATGAGTCTCCTCATGTGATCGCACAGTAACAACTCTCAGGTCAAGGGGCATCCACGCGAACGTCTGTGACCTATCTGGGCAAGTCGGAGATCGACGGGGTCGCGGCGAGCTGGAACAGCAGCTCGGCGATCCGCAGGTCGAGGGGGTGGGTGACCTTGATGTTGTGCTCGCTGCCCGGCACGAGGTGGATCGGCACGTCGGGCAGGTAGCGCAGCACCACGCCGCAGTCGTCGGTGGCCGGGCGGCCGGCGAACCCGGGGTCGGCCAGCGCCCGCTCGTACGCCTCGCGGATCACCGAGAGCCGGAAGCACTGCGGCGTCTGGCTGCGCCGCAGCACCGACCTGTCCAGCACGTCGCCGATCACCTCGCCGCCGGGGCCCGGCACGGCCACGAAGACCGTGTCGGAGCTCGGGATCGCCACGTTGACGGCCGAATGGGTCTCCAGCGCCTTGACGCACTCGGTGATGATCCGGGGCTCCACGAGCGGGCGTACGGCGTCGTGCAGCAGCACGTTGCACTCCTCGGTGCCCAGCGCGCCCAGGGCCAGCCAGGTGCTCTCGGTACGGCTGGCGCCCCCCTCCACGACCTTGCCGACCTTGTCGTAGCCGCCCTTGTCCACGATCTCGCGGACCCGGTCGGTGTAGCCGGGCGTCATCAGCACCACGATCTCGTCGATCTCCGGCGCGTTCTGGAACACCGTCAGCGAATGCTCGAGGATCGTCTTTCCCGCGACCTCGATGAGCTGTTTGGGCGTGTCCAGCCCGATCCGCTGCCCCACGCCGCCCGCGAGAAGCACCCCGACCGACCGCAACCGTGAATCCATATCGGCAGCGTAACGGTCCTGTTCCGTGATTACGCCTTGACCTGTCGCTACGCTGTGCCTACGCACCCCCAAGCCACGCGGCTCCCGCGCGACCGGGAGGAGACCTGCGCTTTGCCCGACTCATTGACCCGCGAGACCACGGCCACCTCGGTCGTCCTGCTCGCCACGACCCCGGCATGCAAGCTCTCCAGCTCCGACGGCACTTTGCTCGACCGCGTCACCGACCAGCTCGCCACGCTGCCCGTCCGGGAGATCCAGGTGGTGACGCCGGGTGGCGGCCTCGGAGCCGACCTCAGAGGCGTCGCCAAGATCGCCCGGATCTCGACGGGCGCGGTCGCCGTGCTCCCCGCCGACCTGGTGGCGCATACCGAGGCGCTGGCGCTGCTGCTCGACCACCCCGCGCGCGGCAGCGGGGCCCTGGTCTCCCATGACGCCGCCGCGGCGCCCATGCGACCGCCCGTCCGCGTCGAAGGCGGCAAGATCGTCGCCGCGGGCAGTTCGTTCCACGTGGTCCCCGAGGCCAACGCCACGTTCAGGGGCGTGCTGAAGGCCGGCGAGGCCGACCTGGGCGCGCTGGCGGACATCGCGGAGGAGCTGGCGGAGCTGGCCGACACCGGCAAGCTGGGCCCGGTCACCCCCGTCGAGGCCGTCGACCTGCTGCTGGTCGGGCTGGTCAGGTCGGGCGTGTCGGTGCGGGCGGCCGGGATCGGGCCGCTGCACGCCGACCGGGTGACCGGCCAGCACGCCGCCGACGCCGCCGTCACCAGGCTGGCCGAGGTGGACGAGGCCAAGGTCAGGCTCGACCTGTCCATCAAGGCGGACGACGGCTTCTTCGCCACCTTCTTCGTCTCCACCTGGACACGCCATCTGATCAAGCCGGCGGTCCTGCTCAAGCTGGCCCCCAACACCGTCACCGGGATCTCGATCGGGCTGGCCGCGCTGGCGGCCGTCTGGTTCTCGGCGGGCACCCAGGGCGGGCGGCTGGCCGGGGCGCTGCTGTTCTACCTGTCGTTCGCGCTCGACTGCCTCGACGGGCAGCTGGCCCGCTACACGCGCACGTTCTCGCCGCTGGGGGCGTGGGCCGACGGCATGGCCGACCGGCTGAAGGAGTACGCCGTCTATGTGGGCCTGGCCCTGGGCTTCGCCGGCGCCGGCATCTGGCAGCTCGCCGTGGCCACCATGATCCTGCAGGTGGCACGGCACGCCATCGACCAGACGTACGCGGGGGCCCTCACCGACGCCGCCCGGGTCGGCGCGCAGTGGGGGCGCCCCGCGCGCTCGCTCCTGGAGTCGGCCGACGGCAGCCGGGCACGGGGCGTGCTCGGGATCGCCCAGCGCCTGGAGCGTGACGCGATCGCCCGCTGGCTCAAGAAGAGCGTCGTGCTGCCCATCGGCGAGCGCACCGCGCTGATCGCCGTCACCGCCGCGGGCTGGAACGCCAGGGTGACGTTCCTGTCCCTGCTCTGCTGGGGCGGCGTGGCGGCCCTCTATCAGCTCGCCGGACGGATCGCGAGGTCGGCACGGTGACATCAATCCACATGGCTCCCGTCCCCAGCAGCACGGTCGTGGCCTACCGCGACGACGGCCCGCTCTCGCGCGCCATGGGCCTGCTCGTGGCCGGGCAGCTCCCGCCCCTGCCGCCGGTGATCGCGGGCACGTTCGTCACGGGCGTGCTGCTGCTGCTCGGCGTGGCGGGCACGGACGGGCTCGCGGTGTTCGCGCCCGCCGTGACGCTGCTGCTGGCCGGTCCGGGCAGCACGCACGCGCACGACGGCAGGTTCGACTGGCTGGTCCCGCCGATCCTGCGGCTCATCGAGTACACCTTCGTCGCGGCGTGCGGGTTCGCCCACGACGTGCACCCCGTGGTGATCTTCCTGCTGCTCGGCGCACTGGCGTTCCACCACTATGATCTTGTTTACCGGCTGCGGCAGCGCGTGTACGCACCGGCGTGGCTGTCCACCTTCGGCCTCGGCTGGGACGGCCGGATGATGGTGGTCTCGCTGGTCGCCCTCACGGGCTGGCTGACCGGCGGCTATCTGCTGCTCGCCCTCTATCTGTGGGCGTTCTTCGGCTGGGAGAGCCTCACCTGCTGGCTCGCCGCGCCCCGTTCCGGGGTGGAAACACCCGATATGGGAACGCAAGACTAACGCCGGATTACCCGCTCAGGGCCCAAAGACGAATACTCTTTGGGCTCACGAAGACATGCTCGACTGAGGAGTGCACGTTGCTGGGAATGGTTCTGGCCGCTGGAGCCGGACGACGTCTGCGGCCGTACACCGACACGCTGCCGAAGGCGCTCGTGCCGGTCGACGGCGAAACCACGATCATGGACATCTCCCTGCGCAACCTCGCCGAGGTGGATCTGCGGGAGGTCGTGGTCGTCGTCGGTTACGCGGCACAGGCCGTACACGACCGCAAGGAGGCCCTGGAGCAGCGGCACGGCGTCAAGCTGACCCTCGTCCACAACGACAAGGCCGAGGAGTGGAACAACGCCTACTCCCTGTGGTGCGCCCGCGACTACTTCTCCCAGGGCGTGCTGCTGGTCAACGGCGACACCGTGCACCCGGTCTCGGTCGAGAAGACGCTGCTGTCCGCTCCCGAGACGAGCGACATCCTGCTGGCCGTCGACAACGTCAAGAAGCTCGCCGACGAGGAGATGAAGGTCACGCTCTCGCCGGAGGGCTCGCTGCGGCGCATCACCAAGCTGATGGACCCGGCCGAGGCCTACGGCGAGTACATCGGCGCCACCCTCATCCGGCCCGGCGCGGCCGACCGGCTGGCCGACGCGCTCAAGACGACCTTCGAGCGTGACCCCCAGCTCTACTACGAGGACGGCTACCAGGAGATGGTCGAGCGCGGCGAGGCCATCCACGCCGCGCCCATCGGCGAGGTCGACTGGGTCGAGGTGGACAACCACGACGACCTGGCGAAGGCTCGTACCATAGCCGTCCGCTACTGAGAGGGCGCGCATGCCGCTTCTAGCGAGGATGCTGCCGGCGCCGCTGACCATGCAGGTCAGGCGGGGCGCGGTGGCCGAGCTCGGCGCCCTGCTGGCCGACAGCCGGGTGGCCACCTCCGGCAGGGTCGCGGTGGCCGTCGGCCGCGGGCAGGGCGACCACATCGAGAGCCTGATCACACCCCAGCTGGGCGAGGCCGAGGTGTTCCGGGTGGCCGACGGCTCGGTCGACGCGGCCGTCTCACTCGGCGCCGACCTGCGCAAGGCCGCCTTCGAGGTGGTGGTGGGCGTCGGCGGCGGCAAGACAATTGACGCCACCAAGTACGCCGCCTCGCTCGCCGGCATCCCCATGGTCGCGGTGGCCACCAACCTCTCCCACGACGGCATCTGCTCGCCCACGGCCTCCCTGGTCTACGAGGGTGGCAAGGGCTCGTTCGGGGTGCCGATGCCGCTGGCCATCCTGGTCGACCTCGACTTCGTGCACAACGCGCCGGAGTCGCTGGTCAGGGCGGGCGTGGGCGACGTGGTGAGCAACCTGTCGGCCATCGAGGACTGGCAGCTCGGCAACACCGAGCGCGGCGAGCCCATCGACGGGCTGGCCTGCTCGATGTCCCGCACGGCCGCCGAGGCGCTCATCGGCCGCGGCGACTCCATCGAGTCCGATGCGTTCCTGACCGTGCTGGCCGAGTCCCTCATCCTGTCCGGCATGTCCATGGTGATCGCGGGCTCGTCCCGGCCCGCGAGCGGTGGAGATCATGAGATCCTTCATGCCGTGGACCAGCTTTTCCCCGGCACCTCCAACCACGGCGAGCTCGCCGGGATCGGTGCCGCCTTCTGCTTCTTCCTGAGGGAGGACGAGGCCCGGGTCACGCAGGTGGTCGACTGCCTGCGCCGGCACAAGCTGCCCGTCGTGCCCGCCGACATCGGGCTGACCGGCCAGCAGTTCGCCGAGGCCGTCGCCCTGGCACCGGCCACCCGCCCCGGCCGCTACACGATCCTGGAGCACCTGCGCATGCAGGACTCCGAGATCCACGATCGGGTGGGGGACTATGTCCGGGCCTTCGGTAGCTGAGATCCGGCGGGTCGCCCAGCCCGCCGGCCACCTCGAGCGCAGGAACGGCGAGCACTGGGCCGGCGTGCTCTACATGCGCCAGTTGTCCATCTACGTCACCTGGTTCTTCGCCAGGACGTCCGTCACGCCCAACCAGCTCACCTGGGTGATGACGGTGGCCGGGGCCCTGGCCGGGGTGGTGCTCGCCCTGCCGGGCCTGTGGGCCGCCGTGGCCGCCGCCCTGCTGGTGCAGGTCTACCTGCTGCTCGACTGCTCCGACGGCGAGTTGGCCCGCTGGACGGGGAAGACCTCGCTGGTGGGGGTCTACCTCGACCGGGTCGGGGCCTACTTCTGTGAGGCCGCGGTGCTGGCCGGGCTGGGCTGGCGGGCGTCGGCCGTCCTGCCCGACTGGTACACCGTGCTGGGCTTCGCCGCCGCGCTCGGCGCGATCCTCATCAAGGCCGAGACGGACCTGGTGGAGGTGGCGCGGGCCAAGGGCGGCCTGGCGGCCGCCACGGAGGCCTCCGCGGTGCAGTTCCGCTCCGGGCTCCTGGGCTTGGGCCGGCGGGTGCTGTCGGCGACGAAGTTCCACCGCATCGTGCAGCCGATCGAGCTGTCGCTGCTGGCGCTGGCGGCCGCCGTCGTCGATCTGATCCTCGGTGACCTGACGGCCTCGCGGGTCCTGATCGTGGCCTGCTTCGTAGCGGCATGCCTACAGGTTGTCCTGCATTTGGTAAGCATCATCGCCTCGAAGCGGCTGGCGTGATCTGATGTCGGAACCGGAGGAGCTCCCCGTCCGTCGTATAGATCGGACGTCCGCCGTTCGGTGGGGGTTCATCCTTGGTTCCGATACGCTTAGCCCCAGCCTTTCCAATACATGCAGACCAGCAGACTCGGTGATCATGAAAGAATGCTCCGCCCGTGTTCTCAACGCGTCAGGACAGTGATTCGTTGAAGATCTCGTGCGTCATCCTCACCATGGGTAACCGGGTCGCGGAGCTGAATCGGGCAGTCGAGTCCGCGCTCAACCAGGTCGACGGCGACGTCGAGGTGGTGATCGTCGGCAACGGCGCAGATGTGCCCGAATTGTCGGCGACGCCACCCGAAGGGTCGGCCGCGGTCGTGAAATCGATCCGGCTCGACCAGAACACGGGCATTCCCGCAGGCCGTAACCGCGGCGTGGAGGAGTGCTCGGGAGACGTCGTGCTGTTCCTCGACGACGACGGCTGGTATGCCAACCAGAAGGTCGTCGCGCACGTACGCGACCGCTTCGCCACCGAGCCGGACCTCGCGGTGATCTCCTTCCGCGTGATGGACCCCGACGGCGGCATCGGCCAGCGGCGCCACGTGCCCCGGCTGCGCGCGGGCGACCCGCAGCGCTCCTCGCCGGTCACGACGTTCCTCGGCGGCGCCTCGGCCATCAGGCGCTCGGCCTTCCTCCAGGTGGGCGGGCTGCCCGAGCGGTTCTTCTACGCCCACGAGGAGACCGACCTGGCCTGGCGGCTCCTGGGCGAGGGCTACCGGATCGAGTACGACGCCGAGACGGTGATGTACCACCCGCAGGTCCCGCCGACCCGGCACGTCGAGTTCTATCGGCTCAACGCGCGCAACCGGGTCTGGCTGGCGCGGCGCAACCTGCCGTGGCCGCTGGCGTTCTTCTACCTCACCAACTGGGTCGTCCTCACCCTCGTGCGCGAGCGCGGGGCCGGGCCGGCGCTCAAGGCGTGGTTCAGCGGGTTCTTCGAGGGCCTGCGCACCCCGGCGGGGGAGCGGCGGCCCATGGCCTGGCGTACGGCGTGGCGCATGGTCAAGCTGGGCCGCCCGCCGATCGTCTGACCGCGGCGGGCCATCGGGGCGTCAGACCTCGACGGCCTCGCCGAAGGTCATCGCGGCCCGCGAGATCGTGCTGGTGAACATCGCCCGTTTGGGCAGCCCCAGCTCGCTCAGCTCCTTGGCGATGGGATGGTTGCCCAGGCGGATCAGCGCGCCGCTGGGGCGGATCCGGGCGCCGCGGGCCCGTACGGACCAGGGCACGCGCCGCGTGATCCCGTCCCGGTGCGTGTAGGCGTCGAGCGGCGCCATCACCGTGGCGCCCGGCGCGGGCACGCCCGGCTTGATCAGGATGTCCAGCACCAGCCTGCCGTCCCTGCGCAGGACACACCGTTTGTACGCCGTGCCGAGCCGCAGCTCGATGTCCGCCAGCTCCTTCGGGAACCCCCACAGCGTGCGCCCGGCCTCCAGCGTGAACGGCTGGTCCACGGGCAGCCAGTGCACGAACACCCCGGCCTGGCGCAGGTCCCACAGCCCGCCGGACCCGGACACGCCCGGGGGACGCACCAGGAACGCCATGCCGAACTCGTGGTACGGGTCCAGATCGCCGTCGCGGTAGTCCACGAACAGCAGCACGCAGACGGCCTTGCCGGGCATGATCTCGGCCACGTCGAGTCCGGAGTACGCGATCACCGCCCTGGCGGCGTCGGCGCGCACCGCGTAGAAGGCGCTGCACACCTCCGCGTCCCGCACCCGCACCGGCATGGCCACCCTCCGGCCCTGGATCAGATGCGTTGCCATGGCCCCAGTACATCAACCCGTCGGTCGTGTCGCCATTCCCACCCCCGATGTCCTTCCGTGGTGCCCCACCCGCCGCCTCCCCGCGGCACCCTGCACCCCGGCCCCCGGCGTGTCGCCCGCGCTCTCGGAGGGCTGTCCGCGGGTCAGACGGCCAGGGCGTGGGTGGGGAGGCCGGCCCAGGACTCGGCGCGGTCGACGAAGGCCGCCGCGTGGTCCGGCCAGTGGTGGTGCAGGCGCGCCTGCGCGTGCCCCAGCGCGCCCAGCCGGGCCCGCCGCACCGGGTCCTCCTTCAGGTCCAGTACGGCGTTCAGCACGGCGTCCACGTCCAGCGGCACCACGAGCCCGCACCCGGTCCGCTCGACCAGCGCCGAGCCCTGGGGAGTCGTGATGACGGGCAGCCCGCGCCCCATGTAGTCCATGATCTTCGTCGGCGCCGTCCGCACCGTGTCGTCCGCCAGCGAAAGACCGGCCAGCGCGCCCTCGGCCATGCGCAGCGCGTGCCGGTTGGGCACGTACCCGAACCAGTCGAGCAGCCCGACCCGCTGCGCGTCGCGCAGCAGCGGGCGGACGTCGCGGGCCGCCGCGCCGATGAGGTCGAGTCTTACGCCGTGCGGGACCAGCCGTTCGGCCAGCCCGATCAGCTCCGACACGCCGCGCTCGGCCGAGAGGCGGCCGATGTGCACGACCCTGGTGTCGCCGGGCGGAGGGGGACCGGGCGACACCAGGGTCGCCTCGGGAACCACCGCCGGGGTGATCAGGCGGTGGCGTCTCCCCGCACGGGTCAGCCGCCTGGAGGAGACCTCTTCGCGTATGTCCCAGACGACCGGAGGGCGCCTGTAGGGCAGCGCGCGCAGCAGTCGGTATTCGTGCACGATCAGCAGGTCCGCGCCCTTCACGCCGCGTCTCAGCGCCGCGCGGGCGCTGCCGTACGAGGCGTGCCGCGCCACGTCGATCGCGGTGATCCCCATGGCGGGGGTCACGTTGAAGTACGTGAACGGTGCGACGTAGGTGACCTCGTGGCCGGCGTCGAGCAGGGCCCTGATCTGCCGGTGCATGATCCGGGCGTCCTCGGGATGATGGACGGTCGGGGCGACACATGCGCGCATGTGTCGATGCTCCGCGCCTACCAGGTCAAAGGCGTAAATGTGAGTAGAACGGTCGCTTAACTTCGTGAGGGGCGACGATAGAGCCAGGTCAGGCGGGGTTCGAGCACCCACTTGAAGACCGTGCGGGTCTCAGGCAGGCACAGCACGATCGCCAGCGCGAAGGCGCTGGAGGCGATCGCCAGCACGCCGAGCGGCCCGAACAGCCACGGGAACTCCAGCCAGCCCATCTCCTTGGCGACCAGCACGGGGATGCCGTGGAGCAGGTAGCAGTAGAGCGTGCGGGTGCCGAGGTCGGAGAACCACGTCTCGCCCCGGGGCACCAGCGCCAGGATGGCGAAGCACATGGCCAGCGCGCACACCAGCAGCCCGGCCCGCAGGGCGAGGCCCATGTACCACGACAGGTGGAGGTCCTGGAAGCTGGCCTTGAAGTAGAACGGGTCGAGCGGCGCCCTCGGGGCGACGTAGATCGCGACCGCCGCCGCGCCGAGGACCGTGAGCAGCGACACGATCTTGATCCACCGCCGGTTGAGCATCTCGAAGTGCTCCGGCTGCATCACCAGGCCGATCACGAAGAACGGCATGAGACCGAAGAAGCGGTCCATGCTGAAGTCGCCCTCGATCTGGGAGAACCCGGCGAGCAGGTAGACGGCGATGGCCACGGGGATGGGGTACTTCATCCGCTTCCACACCGGTGTGGACAGCCGCCAGAACAGCAGCGCCAGCAGGTACCAGTTGAGCCACGCCGGATCGATGATCGTCAGGCTCCACTTCTGGCCCACCGAGACGCGGAGCAGGGCGTAGCCGACCTCGACGATCACGTACGGGACCAGGAACGTGTCGACCAGTTTGTTGGTTTTGGCGTTCGAGTTCCAGAAATTTCTGGACAAATAGCCACTGATCAGCACGAACAGCGGCATGTGGAACGTGTAGATGAAGATGTACAGGGCCCTGGAGGAGTCGGCCGACAGCGTCGGCACCAGCGAGTGGCCGACGACCACCAGCGCGATCAGCACGAACTTGACGTTGTCGAGGTACGGGTCGCGCTTGCGCTTGGGCGGCTGGGGCTCCTGCTTCGGCTCCGGTTGCTGCTGGGCCGTGTCGTCCGTCGTGGCCTTCGCCGTGGCCTTCGCCGTGGCCTTCGCCGTCGCCTTGGGACGTTGCCGGGGACGCCGCTCCTCAGCCGCCTGCGCGGGCTCGTCCGCCGTGGCCGGACCCTTCGCCGGCGGCTTGTCGTCCTTGACGGCGGGTTGCGGCTCGGTCAGCTCTCCCGGGGCCATCCAGTGCGGATCGGCCTCCTCGCTCCAGAACGCCTCCTCCGGCAGCGGCCAGCGGGCTCCCGTCTGGGCGGGGCCGCCGGTCTCCTCCTCGGGGCTCCGCGGAGTCGTGACCGGTGGGGAGAATCTGGTGTCAGACACAGGGGAGTCGCTCAGCTTCGCTCGGGGCCGGGGAACACGACGGCAGCACGACCAACGGATGGCCTCTCGGCTCCGGGTCGCGCTGCGTCGCCGACCCGCAACAGACTATCCCGCCCACGCGCCTCCTGTCCCTCGAGCGAGGCGAGAATGCCCGATTCCACAGGGAACTTGGAGGCTCGTCAGGTGCAGGCGTTCTTCTGCTCGGAGGCGGTGATCGTGCTGTTGTTGACGCTGTCGGGGAGCTTGGTCACCTTGACCGAGTCGAAGTCCTCGCCCACCACCAGCTGGATCACCGGAGTGCCCTTCGGCGGGGTGGTCGTGGGGGCTGTCGCGGGCGTGTACGTCGCCGGGTTGGTGACCGCGACCTTGCCCGCCGCCGGGGTGGGCTTGGGCACGACGGCCCCGGCCAGCGTGCCGGCGTGGTCGGGCGCCGACTCGATGGTCTTGGCGTAGTGGACCTCGGTCTTCGGCAGGCTCTTGCCGTCGGCGGCCTCGAAGTTGCCGACGCCGACGACGTTGAAGCCCTCCTTGGCGAGCTGGTCGGCGACCTCGCGGGCCTTGCCGAAGGTCTTGGTGCCGTTGAGGACCTGGACCTTCACCTGCTCGGGCTTGAGCGTGACCTTGGGCTTGGTGGTGGTGCTGGTGCTGGTGCTGGCGGACGGGGCCGGCGTGGCGACCTCGGTGTCGGTCTTGATCGAGGTGAACAGCTCGTTGGCGTCGGGCTGCTTCCAGACCACGCGGTTCTTGTCCTCGGGGTCGGGGATCCACGGGATCGTCGTCAGCTTGACGCCGCCGGCCGTCAGCTGCTTGGCGCTCAGCGCGATGTCGATGAGCTGCTCGGTGTCGTTGGCCAGCTCGGGGTCCATGGTGACCGATCCGGCCGCGGCCGCGATGAAGTCCCGGAGCTTGCCGACGTCGGTGAGCAGCTCGCTGCTGGTGGCCTTGGCGATGACCTTGCTCAGGAAGATCTGCTGCCGCCTGATGCGCTGGATGTCGCTGCCGTCGCCGTAGTGGCGCAGGCGCACGTAGCCCAGGGCCTTCTCGCCGTTGAGCAGGCTCTTGCCGGGCGGCAGGACCAGCTTGGAGTTCTTGTCGTTGACGCCGGACTTCAGGCAGATCTCGATGCCGCCGAGCGCGTCCACGATGTTCTTGAAGCCGCTGAAGTCGACCTCGGCGAAGTGGTTGACGCGGATGCCGGTGAGGGTCTCGATCGTGGAGATCGTGCAGGCGATGCCGCCGGAGTTGTACGCCGAGTTGATCATGTCCCGGCGCGGTGGCATCTCCTGCTTGGTGGTCTCGTTCTTGCACTTGGGGATCTGCACCATCGAGTCACGCGGGAAGCTGATCAGCCGCGCCTTGTCCCGGTTGGGCGAGATGTGCATGAGGATGATCGTGTCGGTGCGCTTGCCGCCCGCGTCGGCCGTCCTGGCGAGCTTCTGGCCGTACTGCGCGTTGCCCTTGCCCGCGCGGGTGTCGGAGCCGACGAGCAGGACGTTGAGCGCGCCGGTGTCCACGGGCCGGGGGTTGATGATGTCGCTGTTGACGCTCTTCTTCTTGATGTTGCCGAAGGCGTCGCGGTAGACCGTGTAGCCGGTCAGCGCGCCGGCCACCATGACCGTGGTGACACCGATGCTGACCCAGGCCAGGATGCGCATCTTGTTCTGGCCACCGCCGCTGCCGCCGCCGCGGCGGCCGCGCGGCGGCCGGTCGTCGGGAGGGGGCGGTGG